>NZ_JCALCN010000011.1:0-169929 GCF_059812345.1 Mycobacterium sp. NGS59 | reverse complement strand
TCGGCCTACGAAGGGGGCAGCTTGAGCACCCGGTTGTTGCCGGCGTCGACGACGTAGACGTTCCCGGCCGCGTCGACGGCGACACCCTGGGGATTGCGAAGCCCCTTGAACGGCAACGTGATCATGGTGTTCGACGCCTTGAGCAGCTTCAGCACGCTGTTGTGCCGGGTGTCGGTCACGTACAAGTCGTTGTCGGCGTCGACGGCGATGTACTCCGGACGACCGACCGCGTAGGCCAGGACCGTCGCCACCGTCGCCGTCGCGGGAAATTTGATGACCCGCTCGTTGTCCCGATCGACGACGAAGAGAGTGCCGTTGCCGTCCATCGTCACCGCCGAGGGATGATTCAGGCCGGTGAAGGGCAACTCCGTCTGCTCGGCCGAGCGGGGGTTCCACGCCAGCACCCTGTTGCGCCGAGCGTCGACGACGTACACCACGTGCTCTTTCCCGTCGGTGGAAATCGCCACGCCCGTCGGTTCCACGAGTCCGGTGAAGGGCAGGACGGTCTGGTCGGTCGATCCCGCGGTCAACTGCAGCACGCGGGGGTTCACCAACTCGCTGACCACGACGGCACCTTGGTCATCCGCGGTGATATCGGCGGGTTGGTCCAGACCGGAGAACGGCGCGACGGTCTGTTCTGTCGAGCCCGCGGCGAGCTGCAGAACGCGGTTGTGGCCGGTATCGGTGACGTAGACGGTGCCCTTGGCGTCGATGGCGATCCCCAGCGGCCGCTCCAGGCCATTGAACGGCAGCACGGTCTGCGTCAGCGGATCCGCGGCACGAAAAGGGTTGTCGATCAACAGGATTGCGGCAACCGCGACGACGACGAGGGTGGCCACGGCCGCGGCGACGGCGACGGCACGGCGACGATTGCGTCGTGGGGCGGGCGCCAGCACCGTCTCGTCCAGTAGGGGTTCACCGGAGCTGACCGGCGTCGCGGGTCCGGTGTCGGTGAGGGCCTTGCGGGCGGCAACTGCCAGCTCGTTGGCCGTCTGGTAGCGGGCGTCCGGGTCCTTGGCCATGCCGCGCGCGATCACCTCGTCGAACCCGGCGGGGATGGCGGGGGCGAAATTGCTCGGTCTCGGCGGGTCGTTGGACAGGTGCGCGACGACGAGCTGCTCGAGACTGTCGCCGGCAAAAGGCAATTGCGCCGTCAGGCACTCGTAGAGGACGCAGGCCAGCGAGTACACGTCGGCGCGGGCATCGGCGATCGACCCCGCGGCGAAGCGCTCCGGAGCCATGTAGGCAGGAGTTCCCGGCGCAATGTTGGTGACCGTCAGGCGAGCGGCAGAGGCTTCGTGGACGAGTCCGAAGTCGATCAGATACACGAACTCTTCGCCGACCATCAACAAGTTCGACGGTTTGACGTCGCGGTGTACCAACCCCGCTTTGTGCGCCGCTTCCAAGGCGGACGCGACCTGTTCGATCACCCGCACCGCTCGTTCGGGGTCCATCGCCCCGTCCCGCGACAACACGGTGTGCACGTCGACACCGTCGATGATCGGCATCACCAGATACAGCCGGCCGTCGATTTCGCCGGCCTCGTAGATCGGGATGATGTTGGGACTGGCCAATCGGCCGGCGGTGTAGGCCTCCCGGCGGAAGCGCTCCTGATAGCCGGGTTCGACGGCCAGTCCCGGCTGCAGCAGCTTGACGGCGACATCCCGGTTCAGTTCGGTGTCGCGGGCCCGGTACACCGCGCCCATGCCGCCCGCGCCGAGGACTTCGAGTAGTCGATAGCGGCCGAACTCGCGTTCATCTGCCGAGACCGCCGCGGCACCTCCCGCGGGTGTGAGTGCTTCCCTTGCGGCACAAGCGAACTCGTGTGCGCTCTGGTAGCGGTCGGCGGGGTTCTTGGCCATGCCGCGCGCAATGATCTCGTCGAATCCGATCGGGATCGCCGGGTCGGCATCGGAGGGCCGAGGTGGCTTGCCGTCGGAATGCGCGGCGGCATACTGCTCGAAGCTGTCGCCCCGCACCGCCTGCTGTCCGGTCAGACACTCGTAGAGCACGCAAGCCAGGGCGTAAATGTCACCCGGGGCACTAGTGGCGGCATCGGGGCCCAGGCGCTCCGGGGCCAGGTACGGCCAGCTATCGGTCGCCGCGTCCAGGCCGATCGCGCCCGCTCCGAAGTCGATCAGATACACGAATTCCCCGCCGACGACGTACAAGTTCGACGGCTTCACATCGCCGTGCACCAGACCCGACCGGTGTGCGGATTCCAGTGCCGCGGCAGCCTGCTCGATGGTGCGCACCGCCGCCGCCGGACTCATCGCCCCGTCGCTCCGGAGCAGACTCCGCGCATCGACGCCGTCCAGAATCGGCACCACCAGATAGAGTTGCCCGTCGATCTCGCCGGCCTCGTAGACCGGGATGACGTTCGGGTTGTTCAGCTGGGCCGCGATGGACACCTCTGACCGGAACTGCTCCTGATAGGCGGGGTCGTCGGCAGACTCCTCGGGGAGCACCTTGATGGCCACATCGCGCGTCATCATCGTGTCCCGAGCCCGGTACACGGTCCCGGTGCCAGCCCGGCGGAGCACCTCGAGCAATCGGTAACGCCCGAACGCCTTCCCGTCCGCCACCAGCGCAGCCTCCTCCGCGTGCGTGGATGGATGCTATCAACGCCGGGGCCGCCAGCTCTGCGAAACTGCAGGCATGCAACGCACCCCCGAGCTGGCCCGGCAGTTCTACGACCGTTTCGAGCCGATCCACGCGGTCACCTACTTCGCGCCGGAAGCCCGCGAAGCGCTGGACGGCCTCGGTTACCGCGGCTTCTGGATGGGTTACTTTGCGGCCCGGTCGGCGCCGCTGGGCCCGGTCGCCCCGCATGTCGTGACCGCAGTGTTCTACAACTTCGCGCACGCACGGGTGGCCAAAGCCCTGCCGGCCGCCTGGCAGCTGGCCGGTCCCGAAGCCGCGTTGCGCGCCCGCCAGGACTCGGCCGTCGCAGCCCTGCGCCGGTCCGGTCTGGACGACGACGAAAACGTCCGCACCGCAGCACAATTGGCTCTTCGCGCGGCGCAGACCACCCCGGTGGATGCCCGGCCGCTGTTCGCGGCCAATGTGGCGCTGCCGGTGCCGTCGGATCCGGTGGCCGCGCTATGGCATGCGGCGACGTTGCTGCGTGAGCACCGCGGCGACGGGCACGTGGCGGTGCTGGCCGCCGCCGGCATCTCCGGGCGGGAATCCAACGTCTTGCACACCGCGGCCGGACCCGTGCCGGCCGAGTACATGAAGCAGACACGCCACTACGACGACGACGAATGGCGCGCCTGCGAGGCCAGCCTGGCCGCCCGGGGCCTGCTCGACGAGGACGGTTCGTTGACGACGGCCGGACGTCAGTTCAAGGACCAGATCGAAACCGTCACCGACACACTGGCTTTGCACGCGTTCGACGGTCTGGCCGACGACGAGCTGCAGGCGCTGTTCACAGCATTGACGCCACTAGCGCGAGCGGTGATTGGGGGCGGCGATCTGCCCGCCACCACGCCCATGAGCGTCCGGCGCGACTTTTAGTCCGGTAGGTGACGTCGGGTGCCAGGCCGGCGCCGTCGTACGCCGTCACCAGGGCGTCGACCACGCTGCGCCAGAGTGCGTCGTCCACGCACAGCCGGCTGGCAGTGAGCACCAGGCGCTCGCGGTCACCGGGGATCAGCGACACCGCGAACAGCCGGCCGGTGCGCTTGTCGTAGCCGGCGCGTTGCCGGGCGATGACCTGGGCCACGGTGGTGTCCGGCGGTTCGACCGCCCAGCTCCAGCCGCCACCCGGGCGGGCCAGCCAGCTCTCGTCCATCGGCTCGAAGACGGCGCCCAGCGTCGGGTTGGCGTCGAAGACCGCGTCCACGGCGGCTCGGATGCCGGACTGGTCCAAGCGGGTCTCGGAGATCAGCACCTCGGTGTGCGCCAGCTCTTCCAGATCGCTGAGCAAGGAGGCTTCGACGATGTCCCAGTAAGACGATGTGCTTTGTTCCACCGGGCAAGGCTCCGCTGCCGCACTTAAAGGATCCTTGGCGGATTCTTGGAATATCCCGTCACACTCCGCCGGCCTGCTTCGTCTGATCGGTATGACATCGAAAACCCGCATCGAGCCCCTGTCCCCCCACCGCGCCGGCCTGCTGGTCCGCACCATGTACCGGGTCGCCAAGCGGCGCTTCGGCGAGGTTCCCGAGCCGTTCACCGTCGCCGCACATCACCCGCGGCTGCTGGTCGCCAACGCCGTGCACGAGACGCTGCTGCAGAGCGCGTCGCGCACGCTGCCGACCAGCGTGCGGGAGTTGGCGGTGTTCTGGACCGCGCGCACCATCGGCTGCTCGTGGTGTGTGGACTTCGGGTCCATGCTGCAGCGGCTGGACGGTCTGGACGTCGAGCGGCTCCGCGACATCGACAACTATGCGACGTCACCGGCGTTCAGCGACGACGAACGTGCCGGGATCGCCTTCGCCGACGCCATGACCACCGACCCGCATTCGGTGACCGACGACCAGGTCGAGGACCTGCGTGCCCGCTTCGGTGACGCAGGGGTGATCGAGCTGACCTACCAGGTCGGTATCGAGAACATGCGCGCCCGCATGTACTCGGCGCTCGGCATCACCGAACAGGGCTTCAGCTCGGGCGACGCGTGCCGGGTGCCGTGGGCCGATTCGGGTACCAAGTCGGGTTCGGCTGGCTAGCATGCGGTGATGCCGTCGTACCTGATCGCAGCGCCGCAGGCGGTGGCCGCGGCATCTGGAGAACTGGCCGGGATCGGGGAGCTGCTGGCCGAAGCCGCCGCCGCGGCAGCGCCGCCGACGACGGGGATCCTGGCGGCGGCGGGCGACGAGGTGTCGGCAGCCATCGCACGGCTTTTCGGCGGCTTCGGCCAGGAGTTCCAGGCGCTGAGTGTGCAGACGACGCACCTGCAAGCCCAGTTTGCGCGGTCGTTGAGCGAGGCGGCGGCCGCATACGCGAGCGCCGAGGCGGCGAGTGCCCAAAGTCTCTTCGCGCCGCTGCAGCAGATGTTCGTCCGCGACGCCGCGACGGTCGGTGCGGTGCTGAACTTCGCCACCAACGCGGTCGGCCTGGGCAACCCGTTCCCCACGACGGTGTCGCTGGCGGGGACCGGCGGGGTGTCCGGGGTCCGGGTCGGGTTCTCGTTCCTGCGCCTGCCCGTGACGGGTTCATTCCTCGGCATTCCCTACGGTTACGAGTTCCCGGCACCCGCGTTGTGGTACTTCCCGACGCTGGCCGACGGCGTGGTCGCCGCGCAGGGCACCACCTATCTGCAGCACGGCTTCGCCGCGATCGGCTGGTTCTATCAGCCGTTGGCTTTGGAGCTGGCGTCGCAGACCAACAGTGTCGTGGTCACCCCCACCATCCCGTCGGTGCCGTTGCCTTTCGGCCTGTGGCTGAGCAGTCCGGAGATGCAGCAGGGGGTGGGTTCGCTGTTTTTGGGCGGCCAGCCCGCACTGAACGCCGCCGCGCATCATGCGGGTTACGCCGGCACCCTGCCCCAGGACTTCGTGCTGACCGGGCACTCGGCGGGCGGCGGTCTGGCCACGATGGCGGCCAATAGTTACCTGACCAGTCTGGGCGCGGGCACCAACCATTTGCAGGGGGTGGTGATGTTCGACGGGGTCGCCAGCAACGCCGCCGCGTTCGGCGCCGCGGTCAACACCCTGCAGGCGGCCGGTGTGCCGCTGTATGCGGTGGTCGCGCCGCCCCAACCGTGGAATGCGTTCGGCGCCACCACAAGTCAGCTGGTCAGCCTCACGCCGCCGAACCAGTTCACCGGGGTCGAGATCGTCGGCGGCTCGCACGTCGACGCGATGCTCGGCGGCAACCCGCTTATCGACTTCGCCGCCCAGCTACTCACCGGGTTCTCCCCGCCTGGGGCCACCGCGGCCGTGCACACCCTCTCCACCGGCTGGATCAACGACATGTACGCCGGATTCGGTCCGCTCAACCCGCTGTACGGCATCTACGGACCCAACGGCCCCTACCAGCCGCCCGGCGGGCAGCAGATCACGCTGGGCCCCGCCACGGGGATTGTCCTGCAGTAGCCCCGAGCCGTTACCGCGACGCCCGCATCGGCGACCCGGTGAACTTGTCGGGATTCGCGACATCCCAGAGCGCGACGACCTTGCCGTCGCGCACCGTCATCGCGGTGATCCGCGGCGCCATCTCGCGCCGCCCGTCGGCAGCCGGGAAACCCGTTGTGTAGGAACCGAGTTCGCCGTTGACCAGGACAAGGTGATTGGCGGTGTAGAACGAGTCGCCGTACCGGTTGGCCAGCCCGAGCATGAACCGGACGACCTTGTCGGCGCCGCGGATGGTTCGAATTGCCGTGGACGCCTTGCCATTCGAGTCCCCGGTCAAGGTGACGTCGGGGTGCAGCAGCGACACGACGGTGTCCAGGTCGCCGGCGGCCATCGCCGCCATCAGTCGACCGACCACTTCGGCGTGCGCGGGATCCGGCTGCGGCGGCGGTGCGGCGGCGACAGCCTTGCGGGCCCGGGACGCCAACTGCCGCGCGGCGGCCTCATTGATGCCCAGCACGTCGGCCACCTCGCCGAACGGCACCGAGAACCCGTCGTGCAGGACGAACGCCACCCGCTGATCGGGGCTGAGCCGTTCCAGCACCACCATCGCCGCGAAGCGCGCATCCTCGGCGGACACCACGGCCGACAGCGGATCGGCCGAATCGAATCCGGTGACCACCGGCTCGGGCAGCCAGGTGCCGGTGTAGGTCTCGCGCCGGTGCGTGGCCGAGCGCAACCTGTCCAGGCCCAGCCGGCTCACCACGGTGGTGAGCCAGGCCTGCAGATTGTTGATCCGGCCGTCCTGGGCGCTCCAGCGCAGCCACGCGTCCTGCACAATGTCCTCCGCGTCGGCCACCGTTCCGGTGAGCCGGTAGGCCACCGACATCAGATGCGGTCGCAGCGCTTCGAAGTCGTCGACCTGCGTCGAGGTCATCGTCCGAGCCTATCGCCGCTAGCCGCCGCGGTTGCGCCGCTGCCGTCGTATCCGGCGGACCACATCCAACAGCACGGCGATCGTGCCTGCCCACCACAACACCACGACCAGGACGAGGTCGGTGCCGCCGTCGTGCACGGCATAGGCGGTGAAGAAGCAGAGGAAGAACAAGGACACCGCGCCCAGCAGGATCTCGAGTGAGAGGATCTCGCGGGCCACCGACGCTGGGATCGGCGCGCTGGGAGCCGCGGGGCGGCGGACCGGCTCGCGGAGTTGCGGGGGACTCGTCGCCGGCGGGGGTCGCTGCTGGGTGACCCGGTCCGGCGGGGGTGCCGGCCGGTGCTGCGGGACCGGCGGGGGTGCCGGCCGGTGCTGCGGGACGGGCGGCGGTCGCCACGCCTGCTGCGGACGGGGGGCGGGCGGCGGTTGGACGGGCGGGACCGGCAGCGCCGGGCGGGGTATCGGATCGGTGCTGGCTTCGCTTGCGGCGCGGGCGAATTCGACCGTGCTGGCGTAGCGCTGAGCGGGGTCCTTAGCCAACCCTTTGGCGGTCACCCGGTCGAAACTGGACGGCACGCTCGGATTGACGGACGACGGCTTCGGCGGCGGGGTGGAGACGTGCCCGAAGTACTGCCGTTCCAGGCTTTCCCCCGGATAGAGCCGCTGACCGGTCAGGCATTCATACAGCACACAGGCCAGCGCATACACGTCCACGCGCGCGTCGGCTTCATTGCCGCTGAACCGCTCCGGCGCCATGTAGTGCCACGAGCCGATGAAGGCGTTGGTGCCGGTCAGGCCGACCTCGCCGGTGGCGCGCGCGATCCCGAAGTCGATCAGGTATGCGAAGTCGTCCTCGGCGATCAAGATGTTCGACGGTTTGACGTCGCGGTGCACCAAGCCGATCTTGTGCGCGGCCTGCAGCGCCCGCGCCACCTGTTCGACGATCCGCACGGCGCGCCCGGGGTCGAGCGGCCCGTCCGCCAGGACGGTTTCCAGATCACGCCCCTCGACCAGGCGCATGTCCACATACAGCCGGCCGTCGATTTCGCCGTGGTTGTGGATCGGGATGACGTGCGGGCTGTTGAGGCTCGCGGCGGCGAGGGCTTCGCGGCGGAAGCGCTCCTGGAACTTCGCGTCGTGGGACAGGTCCTCGGGCAGCACCTTCACCGCGACCCGGCGCTCGGTCGCGGTGTCGAAGGCGCGCCACACCTCGCCCATGCCGCCGCGGCCCAGCAACTCGATCAGCCGATAGCGGCCGAACGCTGTGCCGTCTTCCGCCGACGCATCCCCCGCGACCGCCATATCGCGTGATTGATCGCTCATAGAATTGCCAGTATCGGCCACTGTGGGCGGATCGGGAATCCCCAACCCGCGCGGTCTAGGCTCGAATCACGATGTCGAATAACCTCTGGCTCCATTTCGCCCAGCACGGCAACGGAATAGCGCCGCCGGTCATCACCCGCGGCGAGGGTGTCACCATCTACGACGACCGCGGCAAGAGCTACCTCGACGCGCTGTCCGGTCTGTTCGTGGTCCAGGTCGGCTACGGCCGTACCGAACTGGCCGAGGCCGCCGCCCGGCAAGCCGAGAAACTCGCGTTCTTCCCGCTTTGGGGCAACACCACCCCGCCGGCGATCGAACTCGCCGAGCGGCTCGCCGGCTATGCGCCCGGCGACCTGAACCGGGTGTTCTTCACCAACGGCGGCACCGAGGCCGTCGAAACCGCCTGGAAGGCCGCCAAACAATACTTCAAGCTCACCGGCAAACCCAACAAGTACAAGGTCATCTCGCGCGCCATCGCCTACCACGGCACCACCCAGGGCGCGTTGTCGATCACCGGTCTGCCCAAGTACAAGGAAGCCTTCGAGCCGTTGGCGCCGGGCGGGTTCCGGGTGCCCAACACCAACTTCTACCGCGCGTCGGAACCGTTCGACACCGACGTCAAGGCGTTCGGCCGGTGGGCGGCCGACCGGATCGCCGAGGCGATCGAGTTCGAAGGACCCGACACCGTCGCCGCGGTCTTCCTGGAACCGGTGCAGAACGCCGGCGGCTCCTACCCGCCGCCGCCCGGTTATTTCGAGCGGGTCCGCGAGATCTGCGACGAGTACGACGTGCTGCTGGTCTCCGACGAGGTGATCTGCGCGTTCGGGCGGATCGGGTCGATGTTCGCCTGTGATGACTTCGGCTACGTGCCGGACATGATCACCTGCGCCAAGGGCATGACGTCGGGCTATTCGGCGCTGGGCGCAATGATCGCCAGCGACAAGGTGTTCGAGCCGTTCAACGACGGCAAGACGACCTTCCGGCACGGCTACACCTTCGGCGGCCATCCGGTCTCGGCGGCCGTCGCGCTGGCCAACCTCGACATCTTCGAGCGCGAGGGTCTCAACGACCATGTCAAGCAGCAGTCCCCCGCGCTGCGCGCCACCCTGGAGAAGCTTTATGACCTGCCGATCGTCGGGGACGTGCGCGGCGAAGGCTTCTTCTTCGGCGTCGAGTTGGTCAAGGACCAGGCGACCAAAGAGAGGTTCAGCGACGAGGAACGCACCAAGCTGCTCGGGCGGGTCGGGTCGGCGCTGTTCGAGGCCGGGTTGTACTGCCGCACCGACGAACGCGGCGACTCGGTGATCCAGTTGGCGCCGCCGCTGATCAGCGGTCAGGCCGAGTTCGACGCCATCGAGTCCATCCTGCGCGGCGTGCTCAGCGAGATCGAGATCTGACGCGCCCCGCCCCGGCCGTCGAGCGCGCCCAAATGTACGCGAAACGTCGGCACAGGCCGGCATTTTGAGCGCGCTCGGCAACCGTCAGCGCCAGAAGCGCCGCTTGCTCGGCGGACCCATCGCCCGCCGCACCGCCTCGACCATCACCATCAGCTGCCGGCCCTGCGGCCCGGTCGGCTGCGCCAGGAACCGCTGCAGCGCGTCGCACAGATCCTCCAGCGCCGCACGCAATTCGGGATCGGCGGCGGCGTCGCGATGCCGCTCCAGCTCGGCCAGCACCACGTCCAGGCCCGAGCGGCGCACCTGGGCACCCTTCTCCACCTGCTTGAGCAGCTTGTCCAGCGCTCGCGGCGGCGCGAGCCTTTCTTGCGCGGACATAGCGCCCTCCGGCGCGCCGCCGGGTGCCGCCCCGGTGTACAACGCGGGTGCGGGCATCGCGCTGAGTGCGACCGGCGCGAAACCCATGGTGCGCGCCCACCCCGACGGCTCCTCGACCGGCTGGATGACCTCGGTCAGCGGCGCGGCGTCGGTGCGTTCCGGGTCGACAGCCACGAAGGCGGTGAACCGTGAGAGCACGCCGAACCGGATGGAGTGCGCCACCAACCTCGCGGCCAGCTCGTCGTCACCGGCATCCGACGCGTACTCGTCTTCCAGGTCGCGTACCACCGAGCGGGCCCAAATAGTCTGCACCGCAACGGCTTCCGGCACCACCCGCGCTGGCAGCACCTGGACGAACGGCCCGTCGCCGGCGTCGGCGTCGACGCGCATCGCGGCGCGGGACAGCGGGCCCCGGTACCGCCCGGATATCACGCACGGCACGCCGGCGAAAGCATCGGGCGCCCGGCCCGGTGTGACGGTATCATCGAGAAGCTGCACACCTTCGGCGCTCACCCGCACGTCGGTCAGCGCCGGACGACCTATGGTGCGGGCCAGCCGTGTCATCACCTCGTCCAGTCGCTCCTCGGATTCCACCAGCTCCGAGCGGCCGTTGCCCAACCGCGCGACCCGGTCCAGGAAGCCGGCGTTGACGGCGCGGTCGATGCCCACGCAGTAGATGCGGGTCTCCCCGACCGCCGGCGCCAACGTGCGCAGCAGATGGTCCTCGCCGCTGATCTGGCCGTCGGTCACCAGGACCACGCTGGCCTGCCGGTCCGCTCCGGACGCGGCCAGGATGTGCGCCGCCTGCAACAGCGGTTCGTCCATTACCGTCCCGCCGCGGCTTTCCAGCGAGCCCAGCCATGACGCCGCGGCGAACCGGTTGCGGTCGGTCGCAGCCACCAGACCTTCCGGCAGCTGCGCGGGTGTTTCAACCTGGTTGTCGAAAGCCAGGACGCAGAACCGGTCGCCGGTGTCGAGCATGTCCACGATCCGGCCCGCCGCGCGCCGTGCTGCGACCATCTTCCAACCGCCCATCGAACCCGAGCGGTCCAGCAGCACCACCACGTCCCGCGGCGCACTGGACGCCTCGGCGGGTGGCACCAACGTCACCGACCAGGTGCCTTCGTCCCCGTCGGCGTCCGGGACCAGCAGTGCCGACGACGACAACTGGTTGCGGTCGAGCTTGAACCGCAGCACGAAGTCCCGGTCGGCCCGCGCGCCCGGCTCCACCCGTAACCGGATCAATCCGTCGCTCTCCGCGACGGCGGTCGGCAGGCTCGACCGCAACTCCGACACCGCCAGGCCTGCGCCGTCGACGCGCACCGAGATCTGCAGGTCCGGACGCTCTTCCGAGTCCAGCAGGCGCGGCGGTGTGACCCGGGACGCGTCGGGCACCAGATCGGTGTCGACGGCCTCGCCCGATCCGGTCTGATCCCCGGGCAAGGCGCTGCCCTTGGTGTAGCGCGGCGCGACCACCAGCGGGAACCGGAACGTGGCCTCGCCGTCCTCGAACGACAGCGGACCCGTCAGCCGCATCTCGATCGCGGCTTCCTCCCCCGGGCCGATGTTGCCGACCCGCACCGAGAAAACCTCCGGGCGGTCTTCCTCCACGATCGCCGCCCGCTGCCCGGTTGCCAGCGCCTGCTCGTAGTCGACGCGGGCCTCGCCGCGCTCCTTGAGCACGCCGATCACCCGCCGCCCGGCCAGGTCGGCCACGAAGTCGGTGACTCCGGCCCGCGCCGGCAGCGGGAACACATAGGTGGCCTCGATGACGGTGTCACCGGCGTTGACGAACCGCTGCCGAACGGTCGAGGTGGCCGTCATGCCGACGATCGCGGTGTCGACGTCGATGGCCCGCAGCGGCAGCGAACGGCCGTCCGGGCCGGTCAACTCGCCGCAGCCCAACCGGGTTGGCTGGTCGGCCTCGACAGGGAGTAGGGGCAGAGTCATTGCGGTTCCTTTCCGGTGTTGTCGAGCAGGCCCAGCAGCGGCGCGGCAGCGCGGCGCAGCGAGTCGATCGGCGGTAGCGGTCCCTCGACCAGCAACGTGACAGTGTCGGACAGCCGGACAGCTTGCAGGTTGGTGACGGCCGCAGCGGCCGGCGGCTCGGGGACAGCGCGCCAGAACGCGCCCGCGGCGCGGGCGGGCTGGGGCACGGGATCCGGATCGCCCAGGTCGGCTGGCATCGCTTCCTCGGGAATGGCGGCCAGTGCCTCGACCTCGGCGGGCGACATGTCGGCCAGGCGCTCGGCGATCTCGTCCAGCGACAGGCCCTGACCCTGCAACCGCTTGATGGCGACCAGTCTGATCAGGTGCGTTCGTCCGTAAGTGAGGGCGCGTCCGCGGTTTCCCGGACGAGGCAGCAGGCCCCGCGCGGTGTAGTAGCGCACCATGCGCTGAGCCGGGACGGCCTTGGCTTGCCGGTTTTCCGGCGCGGCGCCGGAGGCCTGCACGGCGTTGGCGGCCGCGTCGGCGAATTCGGGCAAGGTCAGCAGAACCATCACTACCGACAGTGTCATATAGATACTGACACTGTCAAATAGCCGGGTACGCGCTACCCGCGTTTGCGTGCGCTACCCGGAGCCGCGAGTTTAGGGTCGACAGATGAATTGGATGACGGTGATAGCAAATGCTCTCGTCCCTCTCGCGTCCGTGATTTCGAGCGCCACCGTCGCGATCTGGACCAAGCGCATCGACGCCAGGAACAAGGCGGCAGACCGCCGGCACGAACGTGTGCTCGACTTCGAGAAACGGGCGGCCGATGACAAGAAGGCCGTGCTCAAGTCGCTGATCTCGGCGATCATGTACGTCAAACGCGCGGCCCAATACGAGGGACGCGGGACCGCCGAGGAGGTCGCCAGCCAGCGGCGCGCCGAGGCCATCCGGGAGCTGTATGACTTCCGGATGCGGTTGGGTCTGGACGACGGAGTGGCCGAACTGATGGTCTACGCCGCGCCGCCGGTGCGCGAGCTGGTGAGTCTGCTACTCGACGAGTGGGACCGTCAGTTCCGCGAACACGGCTACTCACTGACCCAGCTGGATGCCTGCAAGCGACAGTTGGCCCAATCCACGGCCTGTCCCGCGCCCGCGGAGGACGCGACCGTGTACTACGAGGGCGAACTGAAATGGTCCGAGCTCAGGAAGCAGGAGACGGTGTTCCTCGACATGTTGGGCAGGGATTCCGATCTCGACCTCGGCGACCTGGTGGACCTGTGCGACCGCATCCTGGCGGCCGCGCACAAAGACCTACGCGGGGGCTACGGGTTCGACTTCTGACCGGGCAGGTGCGGGGAAACCGACACCGCGCGGCGACCTGCGATCGGGGCGCCGATCGCCTACGCTGCTCACCAATGCCCTTCCTACGGACCTCGATACGCGCAGCATCGAGCCTGGCCGCGGCGGCTTTCCTGCTCGCCGGGTCCGGCGCGCTGGCGAATGCCGAGCCCAGCGCCGAGGTGAACCCCGGTGCGCCGAACTGCCCGTACAAGATCAACACCCCACCCGCGGTCGACTCCTCGGAGGTGCCGCGGGCCGGTGATCCCCCGCTGCCGCTCGCGCTTCCCGCCACCCCGATCGGCGGCAATGCCCTGGGAAGTTGCGGCATCGTCGCCGCCCCGGACACCCCGCCGGTACCGGGCGACGTCTCCGCCGAGGCCTGGCTGGTCGCCGACATCGACAGCGGCGCGGTCATCGCCGCCAAGGATCCGCACGGCCGCCACCGCCCGGCCAGCATCATCAAGGTGCTGGTCGCGATGGCGTCCATCAACGCGTTCAACCAGAACAAGACGGTCGCCGGAACCGACGAAGACGCGGCCGCCGAGGGCACCAAGGTGGGCGTCGACAACGGCGGCACCTACACCATCAACCAGCTGCTGCACGGCCTGCTGATGCACTCGGGCAACGACGCCGCGCACGCGCTGGCCATGCAGCTCGGCGGCATGCAGGCCGCGCTGGACAAGCTCAATGTGCTGGCGGCCAAGCTGGGCGGGCACGACACCCGCGTCGCCACGCCGTCGGGGCTGGACGGGCCGGGCATGAGCACCTCGGCCTACGACATGGGCCTGTTTTACCGGTACGCCTACCGCAATCCGATCTTCGCCGACATCGTCGCCACCCGGACCTTCGACTTCCCCGGCCACGGCGACCATCCCGGCTACGAACTGGAGAACGACAACCAGCTGCTCTACCACTATCCGGGCGCGATGGGCGGCAAGACCGGCTACACCGACGACGCCGGCCAGACGTTCGTCGGCGCGGCCAACCGCAACGGACGACGGCTGATGGCGATTCTGCTGCACGGCACCCGGCAGCCGATCGCGCCGTGGGAACAGGCCGCGCACCTGCTCGATTACGGGTTCAGCACGCCGGCGGGCACCCAGGTGGGGTCGTTGGTCGAACCCGACCCGTCGCTTGCCACCCCCACCAACAATCCGGCCAGCCGGGCCCCCGACAACAACCAGGCCGACGGGCTGATGTCGCCGGCCGACGCGTTGCCGATCCGGGTCGGCGTGGCGTTCATCGGCGCCGTCGTCGTGTTCGGGTTGATCCTGATCGCACGGTCGATGAACAGCCGGACGCAGCACTAGACTCTGCGTGATGACTGCCCTGTACGAGGATCCCGGCCTCACGCTGGACGAGGACGGAATCACCATCAATCGCTACTACTTTCCGTTCGCTACGGCCAAGCGGATCGGGTATGGCGACATCCAGGGCATCAAGGCCCAAGCGATGAGCTGGGCATCGGGCAAGGGCCGGATCTGGGGCGCGTCAGACCCGCGCTACTGGTTCCCCCTCGACATCCACCGGAACCGCAAGTCCACCCTGCTGATCCTCGACGTCGGCCGCCGGGTGCGCTCCTGCGTCACCCCCGAGGACCCGGCCAAGGTCATCGAGATCCTCAAAGCAAAGGTCAAGGGCTGAGCGCTCGACGGCGGGCGTTGCTGGTCGGGCTCACCGCCGCCAGCATCGGAGTCATCTACGGCTACGACCTGTCCAGCATCGCCGGCGTCCTGTTGTTCCTGCCCACGGAATTCGGCCTCACCACCGGGCAGCAGGGACTGGTCACCACCATGGTGGTGATCGGCCAGATAGCCGGGGCGCTGGGCGGCGGCGTGCTGGCCGACGCGTTCGGCCGCAAGAAGTCGATGGTGGCGATCCTCATCGGGTACGCGCTGTTCGCGCTGCTGGGGGCGACGGCGGGTTCGCTGCCGACGCTGTTGGTGGCGCGGTTCCTGCTGGGGGTCACTATCGGGGTGTCGCTCGTGGTCGTGCCGGTGTACGTGGCCGAGTCGGCGCCCGCCGCGGTGCGCGGCAGATTGTTGATCGCCTACCAGTTCGCCACCCTCACCGGCATCATCCTGGGTTATCTGCTCGGGTACCTGCTGGCCGAGACCACCCAGAGCTGGCGTTGGATGCTGGGTCTGGCCACCGTGCCCCCGGTGCTGCTGCTGCCGTTGCTGCTGCGCATGCCCGACACCGCGCGGTGGTATCTGCGCAAGGGCCGCGTCGACGAAGCTCGCAGCGCGCTCGCGCGGATCGAACCTGACGACGCCGTCGAGACCGAACTGGCGCAGATCGCGGGCGCCGTCCAGGAGGGCCGGGGCACCATCGGCGAGATGCTGCGCCGGCCGTATCTGCGGGCCACGCTGTTCGTCGTCACGCTCGGTTTCCTGGTGCAGATCACCGGGATCAACGCGATCGTCTACTACAGCCCGAAACTGTTCCAGGCCATGGGATTCACCGACTATTTCGGGCAACTGGCACTGCCGGCGATGGTGCAGGTCGCGGGATTGGCGGCGGTATGCGTGTCGCTGTCCCTCGTCGACCGGCTGGGCCGACGACCAATCCTGTTGTCCGGGATCGCGATGATGATCGTCGCCGACGCGGTGCTGGTCGTCGTCTACGCCAGGGACATCGGGCATGGCGGTGGCCTCGCACCGATATTCGGCTTCTTCGGGATACTGTTGTTCACCATCGGGTTCAACTTCGGGTTCGGCTCGCTGGTCTGGGTGTTCGCCGGCGAGAGTTTCCCGTCTCACCTGCGATCGATGGGGTCCAGCGTGATGCTGACCTCGAACCTGACCGCCAATGCGCTGATCGCCGGCTATTCCCTGACCATCTTTGAAACGCTGGGCGGTGCAACCGTCTTCGCGATCTTCGGGCTGTTCGCGGTGCTCGCGTTCGGCGTGGTGCACCGGTTCGCGCCGGAGACCAAAGGCCGTGACCTGGAGGACATCCGGTACTTCTGGGAGAACGGCGGACGCTGGCCCGCCGAGTCGTCATGATGATCCGCGCCGGGACCGTCGTCGTCGACGGCCAGGTGTGCCGACCGGGCTGGGTGCAGACGGACGGCGCCGCGATCGTCGCCTGCGGCGCGGGTGACCCGCCCTCGGCGCCCGACGTCGACCTGCCGAATTCGGTTGTGGTACCGGGCTTTGTCGACATGCACGTGCACGGCGGCGGTGGGGCGTCCTTCACCGACGGCGCCCACCGGGTGGTGGAGTTTCACCGCCGGCACGGGACCACCACCACCGTGGCCAGTCTGGTCACCCTGCCACCCGCGCAGTTGCTCACTGCGGTAAGCGGACTCGCCGAACTGACGCGCTCGGGCGTCGTCGCCGGCATCCATCTGGAGGGCCCGTGGCTGAGTGTTGCCCGTTGCGGCGCCCACGACCACACCCTGATCCGCCCGCCGGATCCCGCCGAGATAGAGGCGGTTCTCGACGCGGCCGACGGCACCATCCGGATGGTCACGCTGGCTCCCGAACTGCCCGGCGCCGAGCACGCCATCCGGCGTTTTGTCGACGCGAATGTCGTTGTAGCCGTGGGGCATACCGACGCCACCTACGAACAGACGCGGCGTGCTGTCGCGCTGGGCGCCACCATCGGCACCCACGTGTTCAACGCGATGCCGCCGCTGGATCACCGCGACCCCGGACCGGTGCTCGCCCTGCTGCAGGACAACCGGGTCACCGTCGAACTGATCGCCGACGGAGTGCATGTGCATCCCGACGTCGTCACGGCGGTGATGGCCACAGTCGGTCCCGAGCGGGTCGCCGTCATCACTGATGCGACCGCCGCGGCCGGCTGCGGCGACGGCGAATTCCGGCTGGGTTCGGTTCCCGTCGTCGTCGCCGCGGGCGTGGCGCGGGTGCGCGGCACCGACACCATCGCCGGCAGCACCGCCACCATGGATGAACTCTTCCGCGCGGTGCAGGCCGGCTCGGGATTGGCCGCCGCGGTGCAGACGACGTCGACAACCCCGGCGCGTGCGCTGCGCCTGGCCGGGGTAGGGGCCATCCGGGTGGGCCTCAGCGCGAATCTCGTTGTACTGGATCAGGAGTCGAGGGTGAGTGCGGTGATGGTCGACGGGTGCTGGCAGCCGACAAGCGGAGGTGCATGATGGCGTGGTTCGTGTTGACCGTGTCTGGAATTCTCGAGGCGGTGTGGGCGACCGCGCTGAACAAGTCCGAGGGCTTCACCCGACTCGGTCCGTCGCTCGTTTTCGGTGTGGCACTGCTGTTCTCGATGGCCGGGCTGGCGTTCGCGATGCGCAGCCTGCCTACCGGAACCAGCTACGCGGTGTGGGTCGGCATCGGGGCGGTACTCACTGTGGGCTACGCCATGGCGACGGGTGACGAATCGGCCTCCCCGGTCAAGCTGTTGTTGATCGCCGGGGTCGTCGGCTGCATCGTCGGGCTGAAGTTGACCGGCTAGCGGTCGCGACGCCGGCGCGTCAGCCGGGAAAGCGTCAGTGCTCCAACGGCTCCCGCGGCCATCGCGGCCGCGGTCTGGCGGCCGCTGAGGCCGTCGTTGACCTGGATGCGTGGGCTGATCACCGCCGGAGGTGGCGGCTCCACATGCGTTTCACGCTCGTCGTCGGAGGCGGTCGCGGCCCAGGCGGTGGCGAACAGCAGCAGCGACCAGGTGACGAACGCGAACACCATCAATCCCAGCACCGGACCAAACGTGGCGCCTGCCGGGCTGCGCACCACGGTCTGCAGGTAGATCGATCCCAGCTGCTTGAACAACTCGAATCCGACGGCTGCCATCAATCCGGCGCGCATCGAGGTGACGAAGCTGCCCGGCAACCGCGGCAGCCGGGCGATCATCCAGGTGAACAGCAGCCACGACACCAGCAGCGACACCAATACCGAGACGCCGCGGAAGATTTCGTCGAAAATCGAGAAGTCGGGTATGCGAAGCAATCTCAGCACCGCGTTCATAGGTCCGGACTGTCCCAGTGCGCTCAGCGCGATGGTGACCGTGATGACCAGGAACGTCCCGAGCATGGCGATCAGATCCGACAGCTTGGTGCGCACGTAGCCCGCCGGATCGACCGGCTGTAACCACATCTCGCTCAACGCTTCGCGCAGGTGCCACATCCAACCCAGACCGGCCCACACTGCAGTGAGCAAACCGATCACGCCCACCGAGGCGCGCGCGTCGATCGCGGAATTGATCAGATCGATCAGTTGCTGTCCCAGTTCGCCCGACACCGCGGACCGAATGTTGTAGTTGATCGTGGTCAGCAGCTGCGGTTGGCGCTTCAACGCATAGCCGGCCACCGCGAAAGCGACCATCAGCAAAGGAAATAACGCAAAGATCGTGTAATAGGTGAGGCCCGCCGCGAAGAAGGAGCCTTTCTGCTTGCTGAAGCGCTGATAAGCCTCGAGCACGTGGGGCAGCCAAGGAACCCTGGCTCGCAGCCGATCCAGCAAGCCCGGCTCGACCCGTTCGGCCTCCGCTGCCATGTCTGGATTATGCCCGTTGCGGAAGGAAACCCAACCGATCGTAGACGCGTTGCACGGTTTTGCCGGCGACGTCGTTGGCGCGCTGCGCCCCCGCCGCCAGCGTCGCTTCCAGTTCGCCCAGATCTTCCGTGAGTTCGTCGACCCGCGCCTTGATCGGGCTGACGTATTCGACGACGGCTTCGGCGGTGTCCTTCTTCAGGTCGCCGTAGCCGCGCCCGGCGTAGCCGTCGACGAGCGCGTCGATGCTCACGCCGGTGACTGCGGACTGGATGCTGAGCAGGTTGGACACGCCCGGCTTGGCCTGGACGTCGTAGCGGATCTCTCGTTCGCTGTCGGTCACCGCGGAACGAATCTTCTTGGCGGATCTGGCCGGGTCGTCGAGCAGGCTGATCAGGCCGGCGTCGGTGGACGCCGACTTGCTCATCTTCGACGTGGGGTCCTGCAGGTCGTAGATCTTGGCGGTGACCTTCGGGATGAGGACGTCGGGCACCACGAAGGTATCCGGGAAACGGCTGTTGAAGCGTTGCGCGACGTCGCGCGCCAGTTCCAGGTGCTGACGCTGGTCCTCCCCGACCGGCACCAGATCGGTGTCGTAGGCCAAGACGTCGGCGGCCTGCAGGACGGGGTAGGTGAACAGGCCGACGGTGGTGGACTCCGCACCCTGCTTGGCCGACTTGTCCTTGAACTGCGTCATCCGCGACGCCTGACCGAACCCGGTGAAACAGCCCAGAACCCAGGCCAACTGGCTGTGCGCGGGCACGTGACTCTGCACGAAGATGGTGGCCCGCGCGGGGTCGATGCCCAGCGCCAGATACTGCGCGGCGGTGATCAGCGTGCGGCGGCGCAGCGCGGCGGGGTCCTGCGGGATGGTGATCGCGTGCAGGTCCACCACGCAGAAGAACGCGTCGTGCTCGTCCTGCAACGCCACCCATTGCGCGACCGCGCCCAAAGCGTTGCCGAGGTGCAGCGAGTCGGAGGTGGGCTGGACGCCGGAGAAGATTCGGCGCGTTGCGGTAGGGGTGCTCATGATGCCGTCGATCTTTTCACGGGCATATTTCAGCAGCTGACGGTCAGGCGTCGACAACCCGCGCTGCCGGCCTCGGACTGCTGCGCATGTGCATGCCATGCGCATGTGATAGTTTGTGACCGTGGCCGTCGCAATTCAGATCAAAGATGTCCCCGAGGAAATCCGCGACGCGCTGGCGGCCCGCGCCGCGGCGCGCGGCCAGTCCACCCAGGCGTATCTGCGATCGCTGTTGGAACGGGAGTACCAGGCGGGGCGCAACCGGCAACTCTTGGAGGCATTGGTTGGTCATCGCAGCCTCACCATGACGGCCGAGGAAGTGGCGACCGTCATCCGCGCCGACCGCGACGGGTGAGCTTCCGCCGGTGATCGTGGTGGACGCAAGCGCGCTGGTGTTGGCGCTTACGAGCAGCAGCCCCAAAGGCGACGCGGCACGCGCAGTCCTGAACAGCGACGACGGTTGGCTCGCGCCGGCCCACATGCCGGGCGAGGTGCTACGCACCCTGCACAAGGCCGTATCGCGCAACCAATTGGAACCTGAAGACGCCGAGGCCGCCGCCGACGCCGTCGCCGCACTTGCCATCGAGTACGTGCTTCCGGATCCACTGCTACTGCGGACCGCCTGGGCCTGGCGGCATAACGTATCGATCTACGACGGCCTCTATATCGCCGTAGCCGCCGAACACTCCGCCGCCGTGGTCACCGTCGACAGCCGCCTGGCCAGCGCCACTGATCAGCTCGGCATATCGGTAGCGATCACTGTCCTCTAGGCCCACGCGCCGCCGCGCCCCCGACCGGGCCGCCTTGCGATACCCCCGGTACCGCATTTACTGTCGAATTCATGCCAAGCTTCCTCAAAGGTGCGTCCGAAGCAGAGGCCACCCGCGAGCCGATCCACCTGGGTTCGGGTGAGCCGGTGCTGCTGTTGCACCCGTTTTTGATGTCCCAGACCGTGTGGGAGGTCGTCGCCCGGCAGTTGGCCGACACCGGCCGCTACGAGGTTTTCGCCCCGACGATGGCCGGTCACAACGGGGGCCCGCGCGCGGGCACCTACTTCCTGTCTTCGCATGTCTTGGCCGATCACGTCGAGAAGCAGATGGACGAACTCGGCTGGGACACCGCGCACATCGTCGGCAATTCGCTGGGCGGCTGGGTCGCGTTCGAGTTGGAGCGCCGGGGTCGTGCCCGCAGCGTGATGGGCATCGCGCCGGCCGGCGGTTGGACCCGTTGGAGCCCAGCCAAATTCGAGGTGATCGCCAAATTCATCCTCGGTATTCCGCTGTTGCTCGTCGCTTGGCTCCTGGGGCCCAAGGCCTTGCACATTCCGTTCAGCCGCCAGCTGTCCACCTACGCCATCAGCGCGACTCCTGACGGGGTCAGCGAACGGGAGTTGAGCGTCATCATCGACGACGTCGCGCACTGCCCGGCCTATTTCCAGTTGCTGGTCAAGGCGCTGCTGATGCCCGGCCTCCAGGAACTGGCCGAGAACTCCGTCCCGGCGCATCTGGTGATCTGCACCAAGGACCGCATCGTGCCATCGCCGAGGTTCAGCAAGCACTTCCGCCACCACCTGCCTGACGACCATCAATTCACCAAACTCGAAGGCGTCGGCCATGTGCCGATGTTCGAGGCACCCGGCCGGGTCACCGAGGTCATCCTCGATTTCCTCGATGAGTGCGTGCAGGACACTCGCGCGGTCGAGCCCGGCGCGAGCTAACCGGCCACCGTCAGCGCGCAATTGGCAGCTGACACCCGCCATGCGATAGGCTGCGGGTCGGTCATGAGCGCCAGCGTCAAGCCCCGGCTCGCTGGCCGGCAACCCTCCAACCGCGGTGGGGTGCCCCGGGTGATGACCAGGTTGAGTAGCCACTACCGGCTACGCGGCAAGCGCGGGTCCGCCATGACGGGCCCCTGAGCCAGACAGGGGAACATTTCGTGAGCACTGACGGCACCACCGAAACCGATCCGACTGCGGGCTGGTCGTTCGAAACCAAGCAGATCCACGCCGGCCAGCAGCCGGACCCGGCCACCAATGCCCGGGCGCTGCCGATCTACCAGACCACCTCCTACACGTTCGACAACGTCGCGCACGCCGCCGCGCTGTTCGGTCTGGCCGAGCCGGGCAACATCTACACCCGCATCGGCAACCCGACCACCGACGTGGTCGAGCAGCGCATCGCCGCACTCGAGGGCGGGGTGGCCGCGCTGTTCCTGTCCTCGGGGCAGGCCGCCGAGACGTTCGCCATCCTGAACCTGGCTGGCGCCGGCGATCACATCGTGTCCAGCCCCCGGCTCTACGGCGGAACCTACAACCTGTTCCACTATTCGCTGGCCAAGCTGGGCATCGAGGTCAGCTTCGTCGAGGACCCCGACGACCTGGAGTCCTGGCAGGCCGCGGTGCGGGACGACACCAAGGCGTTCTTCGCCGAGACCATCTCCAACCCGCAGATCGACATCCTGGACACCCCTGGGGTTTCCGAGGTCGCGCACCGCAACGGGGTGCCGCTGATCGTGGACAACACCATCGCCACCCCCTATCTGATCCAGCCGCTGTCTCAGGGCGCCGACATCGTGGTGCACTCGGCCACCAAGTACCTCGGCGGGCACGGTTCGGCGATCGCCGGGGTGATCGTCGACGGCGGCACCTTCGATTGGACGCAGGGCCGCTTTCCCGGCTTCACCACGCCCGACCCCAGCTACCACGGTGTCGTGTTCGCCGAGCTGGGACCTCCCGCGTTCGCGCTCAAGGCGCGCGTGCAGTTGCTGCGCGACCTCGGCTCGGCGGCCTCGCCGTTCAACGCGTTCCTGGTCGCCCAAGGCCTGGAGACGCTGAGCCTGCGGGTGGAGCGCCACGTCGCCAACGCCCAGCGGGTCGCCGAATACCTGGAAGGCCGCGACGACGTCCTGTCGGTCAACTACGCCGGGCTGCCCAGTTCGCCGTGGCACGAGCTGGCAAAGAAGCTGGCGCCCAAGGGAACCGGGGCCGTACTGGCCTTCGAGCTGGCCGGCGGGGTCGAGGCCGGGAAGGCGTTCGTCGACGCGCTGCAGCTGCACAGCCACGTCGCCAACATCGGCGACGTGCGCTCGCTGGTGATCCATCCCGCGTCCACCACGCACGCCCAACTCAGTGCGGCCGAGCAACTGGCCACCGGGGTCACGCCGGGACTGGTGCGCTTGGCCGTCGGCCTCGAAGGCATCGACGACATCCTGGCCGACCTGGAGCTTGGATTCGCGGCGGCCGGGGTATACGCGGCCAACGGCAGCGACCCGCAGGCCGTGGCTGCCTTCTGAGGACCGCGTAGAACATGACGATCTCTGACGTGCCAACTCAGACGTTGCCCGCCGAAGGCGAGATCGGTGTCGTCGACATCGGGTCGCTGACGCTGGAGAGCGGCGCGGTCCTGCCCGACGTGCACATCGCGGTGCAGCGCTGGGGCGAGTTGTCGCCGGCACGGGACAACGTGGTGATGGTGCTGCACGCGCTCACCGGCGATTCGCATGTCATCGGACCCGCCGGACCCGGGCATCCGACGCCCGGCTGGTGGGACGGGGTGGCCGGGCCCGGCGCACCCATCGACACCGACCGCTGGTGCGCGGTGGCCACCAACGTGCTGGGTGGTTGCCGGGGTTCCACCGGCCCGAGTTCGCTGGCCCGCGACGGCCAGCCGTACGGCTCCCGGTTCCCGCTGGTCACGGTGCGCGACCAGGTGCAGGCCGACATCGCCGCGCTGGAAGCACTGGGAATAACTCAGGTGGCCGCCGTCGTTGGCGGATCCATGGGCGGCGCGCGAGCGTTGGAGTGGATCGTCGGTCACCCCGACCGGGTGCGAGCCGGGCTGCTGCTGGCGGTGGGTGCGCGCGCCACCGGTGACCAGATCGGCACCCAGACCACTCAGATCGCGGCCATCAAGGCCGACCCGAACTGGCAGGGCGGCGACTATTACGACACCGGCCGCGCACCCGAGGACGGGCTGCGGGTCGCGCGCCGGTTCGCGCACCTGACCTACCGCGGCGAGATCGAGCTGGACGTGCGGTTCCGCAACGACCCCCAGACCGGCGAGGACCCGTCGGCCGGCGGCCGTTACGCCGTGCAGAGCTACCTGGAGCATCAGGGCGACAAACTGTTGTCCCGCTTCGACGCCGGCAGCTACGTGATCCTGACCGAGTCGCTCAACAGCCACGACGTCGGACGGGGCCGGGGCGGCGTGCATGCGGCGCTGACCAGTTGCCCGGTGCCGGTGGTGGTCGGCGGCATCACCTCCGACCGGCTCTATCCGCTGCGGTTGCAGGACGAGCTGGCCGAACTGTTGCCAGGCTGCGTCGACGTGCGGGTGGTGCCGTCGGTCTGCGGGCACGACGGGTTCCTGGTCGAAACCGAGGCCGTCGGCGAATTGATCCGCGAGACACTGGAACTCGCTGCGGGCACGTGTGCAGGGTCGCAAAGGTGACCCGATCCCGGCGTGACCGCTCCCTGTCGTTCGGCTCGGCGGCGGCCGCCTACGAGCGTGGTCGCCCGTCGTATCCGCCGGAGGCCATCGACTGGCTGTTGCCGTCCGACGCCCGCGAGGTGCTCGACCTGGGGGCCGGAACCGGCAAGTTGACCACCCGACTGGTTGAACGCGGCCTGGACGTCGTCGCCGTCGACCCGGTTCCGGAGATGCTGGAAGTGCTGTCCGCGTCGCTGCCGCAGACCCGCGCGCTGCTCGGTACCGCGGAGGAGATTCCGTTGCCGGACAACAGCGTTGACGCCGTGCTGGTCGCGCAGGCGTGGCACTGGGTCGATCCGGCCCGCGCGATTCCGGAGGTCGCCCGGGTGCTGCGACCGGGAGGCCGGCTGGGCCTGGTGTGGAACACCCGCGACGAACGGCTGGGCTGGGTGCGCGAACTCGGTGAGATCATCGGCCGCGACGACGACGGCGGCCGCTTCGACGTCACGTTCCCCGCACCGTTCACCGAGCCGCAGCGCCATCAGCTCGAGTGGACGAATTACCTTACCCCGCAAGCACTTATCGATCTCGTCGCGTCCCGCACCTACTGCATCAACTCCCCTGCCGAAGTGCGCACCCGGACGCTGGACAAGGTGCGCGAACTGTTGAGAACCCATCCGGCACTAGCCAACTCCAATGGCCTTGCGCTGCCCTACATTACGGTGTGCGTGCGAGCCACGCTGAACTGATCGACGAGTAGTTGCACGCGTTGCGAGTCGTGGTCGGGACGTAGTCGTCCGGTCCGGCCGAGGGTGACCAGCCCGTGCAACGCCGCCCAGAAAACTTCGGTGAGCGTGTCTGTGTCTGTGTCTGTGTCGTGTTCTGCGGCCGTCCCCTCGACCGCTTCTCGCAACCGGGCGAACGCCGCCTGCAGTTGCGGCGGCGTGCTTTCGGCGGCGAAGCGCAAAGTGGTGGTTCGAGTGAACATCGCGTCGTAAACGGCCGGGTTGTCGCGGGCAAAGTCCAGGTAGGCGCGCACGACTCGTGTCAGGGCATCGCCCGCGGCGCTGGCTGCTGATGCGGCTGCGCACACGTCCGCGAGTTCGCCGAAGCCCTCGATCGCCACCGCTTCGGCGACGTGTTCCATGCCGGCGAAGTGCTTGTACAGCACCGGTTGGCTGTACTCGATCTCGGTGGCGAGCCGACGTGTGGTGACTGCGTCCCACCCTTCGGTTTCGGCCAACTTACGGGCCGTGTCGATTATCAGCCGCCGACGCGCGGCCCGCTCACGTTCCCGTCGGTCCTGAATTGCCATGTCGTCATTCTAGCATTGCTTTAATTTCTAGCACCGCTATTGCCCCAGCTGCGCGTTAGGGGTTAGCATTGCTAGCAGTTCGTCTGACGGGAGTAACTACATGGCCCTTGACCTCACCCGCTTCGCCGCGCTGATCGCGGTGCTGGCTAACGCCGTCGTCTACGGCACTGACGTGTTCTGCGCGACGGTTATGCGCCCGGCGTTGGCATCGATCGGCGACAACGCCCTGGTCACGGTGATGGGGAGCGTGCACCGCTACGGGGACCGGCGCATGCCGGTACCTGGAGTGCTCGGCCTGCTCGCCGCCCTGGTCAGCGCAGTGCTGGCGGCAGCAAGCGCACATTGGACGCACGCGATCGCGGCGGCCACCGCCGTACTGTCGCTGTCCATCTGGCTGGTGGTCTACCTGCGGGTGAGCGCACCGCTGAACAAGCAGCTCACCGCGGCAGCCGATGCCGGGCGCCAGCTGACGAACGGACGGGCGCTGCAGGCAAGTTGGGACCGCGTCATCGGCGCCCGCGCTGTGCTGCAGGGTCTGGCGCTGGCCGCTCTGTGCGTGGTGCTGGCGGCCTGATGTTGCAACTGAGGATTTACACCCTGCGCTCACCCGAAGCGCTGCGGCGGTACGCCACGGTTCACTGGGCTCGGCACCTGCCCACCTTCCGGACTTTCGGCATCACTACGCACGGCGTGTGGTCGGAGCGAACCGGCGGCGCGAATCGACTCGTCGCGCTGATCCGCTATCCACCTGGCGCCGAACCCGAACAACTCACTCGGCAGGTCATGGCCAGCCCGGAGTTCACCGCCGACATGGCCGGGTTCGATGTCGAGGAGATCGTCGACGTCCAATCGGTGCTGCTTGACTCACTATTTTCGGCGCAGGAGCTCTCGGCATGACCGCAACCATCGGCTATACGCTCGCCGGACTCATCGGCGTGGGCATCGTCTTCATCGGTGCACGATTCATCGTCGCGCCGCGCGTGGCTGCCGCCGGCTACGGCGTGCAAGCCGATCGATCCACTGACGCCTACCTGAGCGTCAAGGGGATCCGCGACATCGCGTGGGGGATTTTCGTCTTCATCATGATCGCCGCGGGCGCCACGCACCTGCTCGGCTGGATGATCCTGGCCGCCACGATCATTCCGTTGGCCGACGCGCTCATCGTGCTCCGCCACGGCGGCTCCAAGTCGATCGCGGTGGGCGTCCACGGTCTCACCGCCGCCGTCATGCTCGCGACTGCCACTCTGCTGCTTATCTCCTGACCAGCCTTCCCCGGCGAGTGTGCGTCCGGCGACGCCACCGCGGCGTGTCGCGTCGTGGAATCCACTCTCGGCGGCCGGAGCGGGTGGAGCTAAACGCGAAGTTAAAAGTCGAGCCCGGAGTACATGACGTGATTCGGGTCGTACTGTTGACGAACAGCGCTGAGCCGCGCCAGGTTCGACCCGAAATACCGTGACGCCGAGGTGTTGGCCTCCAGATAATTGACGTAGCCCCCGACCGAATACTGCTTCACCGTTTGGTGCGCGGTCGCCACCCAGGTACTGGACGTCGACGTCTGGCCGTTCCCGTTCTCCACATACCACTGCGCGACGGCGGCTGCGCTGCGCCACGGGAAGGCCGTCGCCGTCGCGTCGACGTCGCCCACGGCTCCGGACAGCGTGTCGACGATCACCGAGGCACGACCGCCTTCGGCCGGCCATTTGCCGAGTGCACCGACAATTGCCTGCGCCGCAGCCGAATTGAGGGTTCCGATCACGTCGGATCCGGCCACGAAGCCGCGCGGCGAACTCGTCGCGCTGCCACCGGCCAGATAGGTCACCAGCTCCATGTGGCTCAGCGTTTTGTGCTCGGCCGCCGTGGGCGCGGCGCCGACCGCGGACTTGATGGCATCGGCAACGGCCTGGCCGGTGCCCGCCGGGCAGGTCGCCAGCACATGACAATTGCCCTGCGCCCCGTTGACCGAGAGGTCGACCAAGCCCCAGGTGTTGCGATCGGCAGCGGAAAGCCATGTCTGCCAGCCGGTGAGCACCTGCGCGCCGGCCGACGGCGCGAAGTCGACGCGCACCACATCGGAATCGGAGGTCGGGAACATCGTGAACGTCAGCGACGTCGTCACCCCGAAATTGCCGCCACCGCCGCCGCGCAGCGCCCAGAACAAATCCGGGTGGTCTTCGGCGGAAGCGGTGACGGTCTGCCCGTTGGGCAACACCACCGTGGCCGACCGCAATGCATCGGCGGTCAGGCCGGCGTGGCGGGAATCCGCGCCCATCCCGCCGCCCAACGTCAAACCCCCCACCCCGACGGTAGGACAACTGCCGGCCGGTATCGCCCGGCCCGCGCCGGCCAAAGCCTGCTGTATCGCGTAGAGCTGGGTTCCCGCCGGCACCGTCACGGTGCCGGCGCCGTTGTCGACGTTCACTCCGCCCTGCAGGCCGCGCAGGTCGAGCACCATGGCCCCGTTCGCGTTCGACGCCCCGATATAGGAGTGGCCGCCGCCGCGGGGTGCGACCTTGAGCCTGTTGGCCGCCGCGAACGCGACCGCCTTCTCGACGTCCTGCTGGGAGGTGACCACCACCACCGCCGCCGGGTTCGCGGCGTCGTAGTTGGAGTTGAACACCTGCTTACCGGTGGTGAAGGAGGCACCGTCGGCCGGCAGCAGCACCCTGCCACCGATCGAGGTGGCCAACCCGCTCCACGCGCCCGTCGGCTCGGCCCATGCCCTCGTCGGGAACAGCGCGGAGGTCGCCAACGCTCCGGCGGCGCCCCGAAGAAAAGCCTGGCGAGAGATCATGGACCGCATTGTCAGTCGCGCCGGTAGCCAATGTGGTTGTCCGCCAACGTGTCGCGGCACAGCGTGATCCGATCGTGTTGTTACCGAACGCGAAACGCCGACCGGACCAAACCTTTACGCCATCGTGTCCCGAATGAGACCGCCGTAGAGAAAGGTTCTGGACACACCAAGAGGAGACCACATGAACCCTTTGCGCCACCAACCGTTGTCGGTTCGTCTGTTGACGGGCGCCGCGGGGATGCTGACTGCGGCGGCGGCGTTCGCCGCACCGGCCGAGGCAAGTCCCGTCGACGACGCCTTCATCACCGCGTTGACCAACGCCGGTGTCAACGTCGGAGACCCGATCGACGCCGAAGCTCTGGGGCAATCGGTCTGCCCGATGCTGGTTCAACCGGGCGGCAACTTCGCCGCGGCCGCCACGCGCATCCGGGGCAGCAACGGCATGTCGCCGGAGATGGCCAGCATGTTCACCACCATCGCGATCCAGATGTACTGCCCGTCGGTGATGGCTGACGTCGCCAGCGGCAATCTGGCTGGGCTGCAACAGCTTCCGGGCGCCTCGGCGATACCCGGCCTGGCCGGCGGCATCCCGGGTCTGGGCGCCATACCGGGTCTGCCCGGGTCCTGAGCTGCTGCGCTAACCGGTACCCAGCGGGTCGATCGTCCACGCGATGTAGACCATCGCGGCACCGACCGACGCGGTCGTCAGGAAATCGGTTCCCCGACTGCGCACCACCAGCAGTCCGGCCCGTTCCTCGGGCAGCGCCAGCCGCAGCGCGGCGCCCACCCCGACGCCGATGCCGATCAGCAGCGCGCCGCGGCGCCAGAAGTTCGCCCCCGCCAGCACGAACGCCACCAGGAAGATCAACCCGACGAGCAGGATCGGCCACTGGGCGCGGGCCGCGCGCGCCAGAATGGCCCGGACGGTCATTGCTGTTCGGCTGACTCGACGACGTTGGTCAGCAGGAACGCTCGGGTCAGGGGACCGACGCCGCCGGGGTTGGGCGACACGTGACCGGCCACTTCCCAGACGTCGGGATGCACGTCGCCGGTGAGCTTGCCGTCCACCCGACTGACTCCGACGTCGACGACGGCCGCGCCGGGACGCACCATGTCCGCGGTCAGCAGATGCGGCACCCCGACACCGGCCACGATGATGTCGGCCTGCCTGGTCAGCGCGCCCAGATCACGGGTTCCGGTGTGGCACAACGTGACTGTCGCATTCTCGGAACGGCGGGTGAGTAGCAGGCCCAACGGCCGCCCGACCGTCACGCCGCGGCCGATGACCACCACATGAGCGCCGGCGATCTCGACGTCGTAGCGGCGCAGCAGGTGCACGATGCCGCGCGGGGTGCACGGCAGCGACGCCGGGGTGTTCAACACCAGGCGACCCAGGTTGGTGGGGTGCAGGCCGTCGGCGTCCTTGTCCGGGTCGACGCGCTCGAGCGCGGCGTTCTCGTCCAGATGCTTGGGCAGTGGCAGCTGCACTATGTAGCCGGTGCAGTCCGGGTTGGCGTTCAGCTCGTCGATGGTCTCGTTGAGCGTCTCGGTGGAGATGTCGGCGGGCAGGTCGCGGCGGATCGAGGTGATGCCCACCTTGGCACAGTCGGTGTGCTTGCCACGCACGTAAGCCTGGGAGCCGGGATCCTCCCCGACCAGGATGGTGCCGAGGCCAGGCGTACGGCCCGACGATTTCAGAGCCGCCACTCGCGTGGTGAGGTCGGACAAGATCTCGTCACGGGTGGCCTTGCCGTCCAGCGTGATTGCGCCCACGGCTGACAGTCTCGCACGTTCGCCGGGGTGCGGTGGCGCCCGGCAGCGCCGCGCTTGCGATCGCCGCTGTGCCCGATGGCGGCGACCCGCCTCGCCCGGCTTCGCCGCGCTTGCGATCGCCGCTGTGCCCAATGGCGGCGACCCGCCTCGCCCGGCTTCGCCGCGCTTGCGATCGCCGATAGGCTCCCTCTATGTCTGCTGCCCCAGATGTGTTCAGCCCCGCCAAGCTGGGTCCGGTGACGCTGCGCAACCGCATTATCAAGGCCGCGACCTTCGAAGCCCGCACACCCGACGCACTGGTGACCGACGACCTGATCGAGTACCACCGCCTGCCCGCAGCCGGCGGGGTCGGCATGACCACGGTCGCCTACTGCGCGGTCTCCCCCGGCGGACGCACCGAAGGCAACGGCCTGTGGATGCGTCCCGAGGCGGTGCCCGGGTTGCGCAAGCTCACCGACGCGATTCACGCTGAAGGAGCCGCGATCAGCGCGCAGATCGGCCACGCCGGGCCGGTCGCCAACGCCAAGTCCAACCAGGCCACCGCCCTGGCTCCGGTGCGGTTCTTCAATCCGATCGGGATGCGATTCGCCCGCAAGGCAAACGCCGACGACATCGACGACGTGCTCGCCGACCACGCCAAGGCCGCGCGGTTTGCCGTCGAGGCCGGGTTCGACGCGGTCGAGATCCATCTGGGTCACAACTATCTGGCGAGTTCGTTCCTGTCGCCGCTGATCAATCGGCGCACCGACGAATTCGGTGGCTCGCTGGCCAACCGAGCCAAGGTAGCCCGCGGAGTGGTGATGGCGGTGCGCCGTGCGGTGGATCAGGGTCCGCGGCAGATCGCGGTGACCGCCAAAATCAACATGTCCGACGGCGTCCGCGGCGGGATCAGCAACGAGGAGGCGGTCACCACCGCCAAATGGCTCGAAGAAGACGGTGGCCTGGACGCGATCGAGCTGACCGCCGGCAGTTCGCTGGTCAACCCGATGTACCTGTTCCGCGGCGACGCTCCGATCAAGCAGTTCGCCGGCGCCTTCAAGCCGCCGATGCGCTGGGGCATGCGCATGACCGGCAAGAAGTTCCTGCGCGAGTATCCGTACAAAGAGGCGTATCTGCTCAATGAGGCCAAACTGTTCCGCGCCGAGTTGAAGATGCCGCTGATCCTGCTCGGCGGCATCACCAACCGGGACACCATGGACCTGGCCATGGCGGAGGGCTTCGACTTCGTCGCGATGGGTCGGGCGCTGCTGGCCGAGCCGGACCTGATCAACAAGATCGCGCGCGACGGCGCGGCCGTCCGGTCCGCATGCACGCACTGCAATCAGTGCATGCCGACCATCTACACCCGCACCCGCTGTGTGCTGACCGGCGCGCCGGACAGGGAGTGACTCCGGGCCTACCGGCTAAGGTTGTCACCAATGTCTCCGCCCGTCCCGCCAGCGCTGACCGTCCGTCATGACGGTTCGGAGCGCACCTTTGCAGCCGGACACGACGTGGTGGTGGGCCGCGATCTGCGCGCCGACCTGCGCATCACCCATCCGCTGATCTCGCGCGCCCACCTGCTGCTGCGCTTCGACCAGGGCCGTTGGCTGGCGATCGACAACAACTCCCTGAACGGCACGTACGCCAACGGCCGCCGAGTGCCGGTCGTGGACATCCAGGACGGTCAGGGCGTCAACATCGGAAACCCGGACGGTCCCCTGCTGATCTTCGAGGTCGGACGGCACCGCGGACCGGCCGGGCGCCCACCGCAAACCGAGTCGATGCGCATCCCCGCCGTGGCGGGCCCGTCCGGGGGCTGGCCGGCCGGACCGCCGGGTCCGCCTTCCGGAGCAGCACCACCAACCTCGCGGCTGCCCAGTCGGGGCGCCCCGCCGCCGCGGCCGCAGCCCGGTGGGCCCCCTCCCCCGCCGCCGGGGCAGCCCATGTACCCCAGCAGCGGCCAGCCGTGGGCCCCGCCCGGCTACCCGGTCAGCGGGCCGCCGCCGTCGTCGCCGAATTTCCCGCATGCGCCACCGCGACAGCCGCCTCCGCGCCCCGGGCCGCCGATCGGCGCCAAGCCGCCCGACGCCGGCAACATCGCGACCAAGATGTTCCAGGCCCTGCTGACGCGGACGGGGTCACACGCCAAGCCCGCCGGGTCGGTCACCATCGGCCGCTCCACCGACAACGACATCGTCATCCAGGACGTCCTCGCGTCCCGGCAGCACGCCTTCCTGACCCTGACTCCGCTGGGTGCGGAGATCCGCGACAACCAAAGCGTCAACGGCACGTTCGTCAACGGGGTGCGGGTCGGGTCGGCCATCCTGTCCGAAGGTGACGTGGTCACCATCGGAAACGTCGACCTGGTGTTCGCCGGCGGCACCCTGGTACGCCGCACCGCAGCGGCCACCCGGTCCGGCGGGCTGGAGGTCAACTCCGTCACGTTCACCGTCGAGGGCGGCAAGCAACTGCTCGACCACATCTCGCTGACCGCCCGCCCCGGCACGCTGACCGCCATCATCGGCGGGTCCGGCGCCGGCAAGACCACGCTGTCGCGGGTGATCGCCGGCTACACCAGCCCCAGCACCGGCAGCGTGACCTTCGAGGGCCACGACGTCCACGGGGAGTACGCCTCGTTGCGCAGCCGGGTCGGCATGGTCCCCCAGGACGACGTCGTGCATCGGCAGCTCACCGTCAACCAGGCCCTCGGCTACGCCGCCGAGCTGCGGCTCCCGCCCGACACCAGCAAGGGTGACCGCGCGCAGGTGGTCGCCCAGGTCCTCGAGGAGCTCGAGTTGACCAAGCACGCCGAGACCCGGGTGGACAAGCTCTCGGGCGGTCAGCGCAAGCGTGCGTCGGTGGCGCTGGAGCTGCTCACCGGACCGTCGCTGCTGATTCTCGACGAGCCGACCTCGGGTCTGGACCCGGCGCTGGACCGCCAGGTGATGATGATGCTGCGCCAGCTGGCCGACGCCGGTCGCGTGGTGCTGGTGGTCACGCACTCGGTCTCCTACCTGGACGTCTGCGATCAGATCCTGTTGCTCGCCCCCGGCGGCAAAACCGCATTCCTGGGCCCGCCCGATCAGATCGGCGCGGCCATGGGCACCACTAACTGGGCCGACATTTTCACCAAAGTGGGCGCCGACCCGGACGAGGCCAACCGCCGGTTCCTTGCCGAAAACGCGGGGGGGCCGCAACCGGCCGCCAAGAGCAGCCCGGCCGACCTGGGTGAACCGGTGCACACCAGTGCCTTGCACCAGTTCTCCACCATCGCCCGCCGCCAGGTGCGGCTGGTGATCTCCGACCGCGGATACACGGTCTTCCTGGCGGTTCTGCCGTTCTTGATCGGGATCCTCGCCATGACCGTGCGCGGCGAGACCGGGTTCGGCATTGCCGAGGCGGTGAGCAGCAACCCCGACCAGCCGGGGCAGATCCTGGTGATGCTCAACGTCGGCGCTGTTTTCATGGGCGTCGCGCTGACGATCCGCGACCTGGTCGGCGAGCGTCCGATCTTCAATCGCGAACAGGCGGTCGGCCTGTCCACGGGGGCCTATCTGGGCGCCAAGATCGCTGTGTTCAGCGGGTTCGCGATCGTTCAGGCTGCGATCGCGACGATCATCACGCTGGTCGGCTGGGGCTATCCGCCCACCGACGCTGTGCTACTGGGCAATGTCGGCATCGAGCTGTTCGTGACGGTCGCCGCGACCTGCGTGGCCTCGGCGATTCTGGGCTTGGCGCTGTCGGCGTTGGCGAAATCGCAAGACCAGATCATGCCGATGCTGGTGTTGGCGATCATGTCGCAGCTGGTGTTCTCCGGCGGAATGATCTGGGTGACCGACCGGTTCCTGCTCGACCAGCTGTCGTGGGCCACCCCCGCGCGGTGGGGTTATTCGGCGTCGTCGTCGACGGTCAACATCGAGAAGCTGGTACCGGGTCCGGTCAAGCCGAAGGACTCGCACTGGAAACACAATCCGGGCACCTGGCTATTCGACATGGCGATGCTGGCGCTGCTGTGCATCATCTACAGCTTCATCGTGTGGTGGAGGATCCGCCTCAAGCGGCGCTAGCCTTCCCCTGCGCTAGCTTTCCCTGCGCGAGCAGACGCAAAAGCCCCCGAAAACCGCACTTTTTAGGGGCTTTTGCGTCTGCTCGGCCAACAGTCAGCTGGCCAGGCTGGCCAGTGCGTACTCGCTCACCGCGATCAGCGCGTCGGTGGCCGACCTGCGGTTGCGGGCGTCGACGGAAATCACCGGGATGTGCTCGGGCAGGGTCAGCGCCTTGCGCACCTCACCCACGGGATACCTTGGCGCACCGTCGAACTCGTTGACCGCGACCAGGAACGGCAGCCGCCGGTGCTCGAAGAAGTCGACGGCGGCGAAGCTGTCCTGCAATCGCCGGCAGTCGACCAGCACAATCGCCCCGATCGCACCGCGCACCAGGTCGTCCCACATGAACCAGAACCGGCGCTGACCGGGCGTGCCGAACAAATACAGCACCAAGTCCTCGGCCAGCGTGATGCGACCGAAATCCATCGCGACGGTGGTGGTGCGTTTGTCGGGGGTGGCCTCGATCATGTCGACGCCCGCCGAGGCGTCGGTCACCATCGCCTCGGTCCGCAGCGGCATGATCTCCGAGACCGACCCGACGAACGTGGTCTTGCCGGCCCCGAACCCGCCCGCGATGACGATCTTCGTCGACGCGGTGCCGTGCGGTTCAGAGTGCTCGGAGGCCACGCAGCGTCCTTCCTATGAGTTCGTGCCGTTCATCGCGGGTGGAGCGGTCGGTCAAGGTCCTGTGCACCCGAAGGTAACCGGCGCCGACCAGATCCCCGATCAGGACGCGCGCAACACCGACCGGCAAATCCAGCCGCGCCGACACTTCGGCAACCGACGGGCTACCCGCGCACAGCCCGATGATCCTGCCGCGCACATCGTCGGCCCCCCAGGGCGACGCCTCACCGGCCTGCACCGTCTGCACCGGCGCCTCCAACGGAAGGTCGACGTCGGTGCCGGTGCGTCCGGCCGTCAAAGTGTACGGGCGGACCAGGTTCGGGCTCAGCGGTGGTTCGCGTCGGTCCATCGCGGCTCGGGCTCGGCGCGGCGGGCGGACTGCACGACGTTGCCCACCTGTTCGACAAGAATGGCCATCTCGTAGCCGATCTGGCCGATGTCACAGTTCGGCATGGCCAGCGTCGCCAGATGCGAGCCGTCGCCGACGCGCATCAACAGCAGGAAGCCGTGCTGCATCTCCACCACCGACTGCAGCACCTGCCCGCCTTCGAACAGCTGCGCGGCGCCGGTGGCCAGGCTGGCCAGTCCCGATGCCACCGCGGCGAGTTGGTCGGCCCGTTCGCGCGGGAGGTGCTCGCTGGCCGCAAGCGGCAGCCCGTCGACGGACACCAGCAGCGCGTGCGCCACACCGGGGACCTCGCGCACGAACTTCGACACCAACCAGTCCAGCGGGCTGTAGGAGGATTGGACGGTCATTGCGGATCGGCCCCTTCCTCCGGGGCGTGCTCTCGTCCGGCACGAACTCCGCTGAAGTGGCTGCCGATGCTGGCCCGGACCGCGTCGGGGTCGCGACCCGGGTGCGATCCGCCGTTGGACGCCGGTTGTCGGGGCTGGTCGTCGTCGGCCGCTCCCGGCACCAGCCGGGCTCCCGGGGTGCGCATCGGCAACCCGGACTCGGTGCGCGACTCGACCGGCTTGTCCTCGGCTTCGGCGGCCGCCGTCCAGCCGCGGTCCCATACCGTCTGCCAATCCAGGTCGGGGCTTCGGACCAGGTCGTGTGGGTCGCCCATGATCTCCGACAGCATCCGCTGGTAGATCACGTCGTCGTCATCGGGTCCCGACGGCTTGAGGTCCGGCGGCGCCGGCTTGGGGGGCGACGCGGCCGGCGGTGCGGGACGCCGGGCGAAGAACGCCGAGGTGTCCGAGGCCGTCGTGGTGGGCGGTGCCGGCTCGGCCGGTGCCGGCTGGGATCCCTTCTCCCACCACGGCGTCGGCAACGGACGCTTCTGCTTGGGTTCCGGCTCCGGGGTGGCGACCGGGCCGCCGGCGGTGATGCCGCTGGACCCGGGACTGCGACGCGGCAGCGAAGTCACCGCTTGCCCACCGGCGGGGACGGGCGAGGCCGCCGGGGCCGCCGGCTCGGGGGGCGGACTCACCTTGAAGAATTGCCGCTGCGGCGGTTCCGGTGGCTGCCCGCCGACCAGCACCGTCACCGGCAGATACACCTCGGCGGTGGTGCCGCCCGTTTCGCCGCTCGCCGGACCACGCAGTCCCACCCGGACACCGTGCCGGGCGGCCAACCGGCCCACCACGAACAGGCCCATGTGCCGCGCGTTCTCCGGGGTGGGCTCCGGCGTGCCGCCGGGCTGCAACCGCATGTTCGCCATCCGCCGGTCGGAGTCCGTCATCCCCAGCCCGGAGTCGGCGATACGCAGCAGCACACCGCCCTCGCTGCCCCGCACGGCAGACACCTTGACCGGTGTGTTCGGCGGCGAGTAACGCAGCGCGTTGTCGATCAGCTCGGCGAGCAAATGGATGACGCCGCCGGCGGCGGTGCCGAGCACCGTGCAGTCCGGCACGGCGCCCGTCTCGACCCGGCGGTAGTCCTCGACCTCGGACACCGCGGCGTTGATCACCGTCGACAGCGGCACCGGGTCGCGCTGGTCGCGGGTGATCTGCGCGTCGGCCAGGACCAGCAGGTTGGCGCTGTTGCGGCGCAGCCGGGCGGCCAGGTGATCCAGCCGGAACAGGTTGTCGAGCCGCTCGGGGTCCTCTTCGTCGCGTTCCAGCCGGTCGATCAGCGCCAGCTGCTGGTCGACCAGGGAGCGGCTGCGGCGCGACATCGTCTCGAACATGTCGTTGACCAGCAACCGCAGCCGGGCCTCGTCACCGGCCAGCAGCAGCGCCTGGGTGTGCAGTTCGTCGACCGCGTGCGCAACCTGGCCGATCTCCTCGGTGGTGTACACCGCCAGCGGTTCGGGGATCGGTTCACCGCCGGCGCGGACCCGCTCGATCTCGCCTTCGAGGTCGGTGTGGGCGACCTTCAGCGCGCCATCGCGCAGCAACCGCAGCGGCTTGACCAGCGCCCGCGCCATCAGCAGCACGACCAGCAGCGCGATCGCGATGGCGGCCAGCACCAGCACGGCGTCACGGACCGCCGTCGCGCGCCGGTCGTCGGCCTGGGCCTGCACCGACTTCGTCACCTCGGCGGTGGTGTTGGTGATGATCTGTTCGGCGATTCCCTGCGTGGTCTGTATCGAGCGCAGCAGGTCCTGATTGTCGACGAGTTCGCTGGCCGGGTCGGACAGCATCGCCATCCGGGTGACCATCTGCTGCTGCAGGTTCTTGGCGTCCGGAGAGCCGGCGCCGAGCACCTCGCTCATCCCGAACAGGGTCGACGGCTCGGTGCCGGCCAGCGTGATCATCGCGGTGCGCAGCTGAGGTTCGGGCAGGTCGGCGCCGCGGGTCACCAGGATCTGCTGCAGAGTCATCTGGCCGCGGGCGCCCACGGCCCGGCTCAGGCCCTGCACCTGCGACCGGATCTGCTCGCTGTCCGCGCGGACCGAGGCGTTGATGGCGTCCTCGGCGGTCAGCAGCAGCGGGGCGTAGGTGGTGATCCGGTCGCGCAGGCTGATGCTGTTGTCCAGTGTCTTGTCCAGCAGTGTCTGCCCACTGTTGAGCAGCGTGTCGACCGCGGTGCGGACGTCGGGGAGAACGTCGGTGCCGGCCAGGCGGGTCTGCAACTCGTTCTTACGCGAGGCGAAGTTCTTCTTCGCCCCTTCCACGTCGCGTCCGGTAGAACCGGCCAGCAGCGCGACGTCGAGCGCGGACATGTACTTGGTGATCGTCGGGATCACGTCGGCCCGGGCCGCGGCCAGCCGCAGGCCGCTGGAGCGGGAAAGGGCGCTCTCGACCCGCAGCGCCCCGAACACCGTCGCCAACAGCAGCGGCACCAGGGCGATCGCGAACACCTTCCACCGCACCGGCCAGTTGCGCAGCGACCAAGCCCCCGGCCGTCTGGCCGGCGCCGGGGTGGCGGGTGCCGCCGCGACCGGGTGAGTCGGGCGGGCGAACATGGTCACGTGATCGCGCCTTCAAGCGGCGTCGCGTGAAACGAGAGAGTCATCGAACTTCCTGCTGCTTATTCGCCGACAGATAGCCGCGAACGTGATGCGTGGCGATCCGACGAGTATGGCAGCCTGCAGCCGAGGTCTCCACAATCGTTACGCAGTAGTTAGCTGTCCATCAGCCGACGGGGTAACCGGACACCGCTTTCTTGACCACCGAGTCAACCTCCTCGGACAGCAAGAACCGTTGCACCACAAGGTCTTCCGCGGCGGCGCGGACTGCGGTGGCATAGTCGCCGCTGGTCGGGTAGCGCTCGGCGACCGACGGCCGTCCCGGCGCGAAGGCCAGCTTGCTGCCGATCCGCTCGTAGAGCACGTCGGGCAGCTCCTCGGTGTACCGGCGGGCATTCCAACCGGTGTAGACCGCGAGCGGCGCGGCGACGGCCGGCAGCCGGATCCCGGCCACCTCGTTGCCGTCCGCGTCGACCGCCGACACCAGGTCGACGTGGGACTGGCCGCGACGCGCCGACGGCAACCAGGCCGGCGAAGGGACGTTGGCGTACCCGAAGTGCGACAGCACGTCCTTGCGGGCGACGGCGGTGCCGTCGCTGGTCCGCGGCACGGCGCTGGCGGGAGGCTCGATGCCGTCGACGACCCAGTTCTCCAGTGCGACGAGCAGTGCCCGGGTGACCGGGGTGACGTCGAGCTGGTGCACCGGGTTGGCGGCGGGCAGCGCGTTCTTGATCTTGCTGCTGCCGAAGTGGTCGGTGCCGGCCAGCAGGTAGGTGCGGACGTCGGGGTCCTCGGGCAGGTCCTGGCCGGTGTGCGGGTCGACGTGGACCAGTGCGCCGTCGCCCTGCCAGTACTCGGTGGCGCTGTTGGTGAAGATGGTCTTCGGCACCCCGCCGAGTTGGCGCTGCACGGCGAGCAGGTCGGCGTTGCCGAATGGGTCGGCGGTGCCGCGCCCGCTGCCGCCGGGGGTCGACGGCTGCGCGTAACGCTGGTTGAACTGGCCGCGGGCGGCGCTGGCGAAGTCGCTGAAGATGCCGTCGAAGACCGGCAGTCCGGCCTCGTCGACGTTGAGGCCGTCGGAGACGAACTGGCGCAGCAGCCGGCCGGCCTGGGAGACGCCGTAGGCGAAGGTGTGCTCGATGCCGTCGGCGCGCAGGTGGGAGACGATATCCCGAATGGCCAGCAGACCGGTGCCGGCGACCGGAGCCAGCGCGGTCCGGTAGGTCAGCTCGTACCAGTGGAAGGGCTGGAAGCCGCCGTCCACGGCGACGTGGGTCTGGTCGGTGAAGCGCCAGGTGTCCCGGGGGACGACGGTCGGCTCGGCGTCGGGTGCGGTGCGCACGGTCAGCACGGCCTCGGGGTCGTCGACGTCGACGGTCGGGTAGTCGGTGAACTTGAACAGCACGTCGGCGCCGGGGATCGACTCGATCTCGGGTGCGGTGAAGCTCAGCACGTGGTCGTCTTTCGTAGTGTCCGAGCGCCATTCCAGGCGCATGAAGCCGGGCTCGACTTCGGCTTGGGGGGCGGTCAGGCCCAGGACGGCCGGCCCGCGCTGCACGTCCCACTGCCAGCCGCACGAGGCGATGGTCCAGCCGCGGTCGAGCAGGAAGCCGCCCTTCAACCAGGGGGCGTTGGTCGGCAGACCACGGTTGGGGACGACGAACAGCAACTTGCCGTTGCCGCCGTTCACCGGGCGGATCAGGCGCAGGTCGGCTTCGTAGCGGACCAGGCCGTCGGCGTCGCGGGGAGCCAGCTCGAGGTCGACGATGCGCTGGTTGGCCAGGTGGGTCGGGTCGACGGCGAAGGTGACGGTCGCTTCGACGTTCTCGTAGCGGCTGTCGGCGTGCGGGTAGGTGTTGGTCACTTGCACGGATTCGACGCTCATCTTCGGCTCCCCCGGGTTCGGCATTCCACTTGCTGGTACCGAGATTTCTGCAGGGGGCTTGAAGAGTTCTAAAAGACTTCTTGGAAACCTCTCAGGTGACCGAACCGGACGCGCGTTCAGCCGCTCGAGACGGCATCGTTCCGCCTCCGCGCACCAGGGTCGGCGGACCGGCTTTGTTCCTGATCGCTGCTGGTGGTGGCCCAGCTGCCGAAGGCGGTCATTCTGACCGCTCGTGCCTTATTACGTCCCGCGGTTGCCCGGCGCGCGCAGGAACGCGTCGCCGGGCTGCGGGCAGAACTGTCGCCGGTGTGACTGGTCGTCGCGATCAGTCGTCCTTGGAGTCCTTGTCATCGTCTTCGTCATCATCGTCATCGTCGTCATCGTCATCGTCGTCGTCGTCATCGTCTTCGTCATACTCATCGGCCTTGTCGGCGTACTTCGTCAGCAGGTCGACCAGATTGCGAGCCTCGTCGGGTGCTATCAGATCTTCGAACAGCGCCTCGTCTTCTTCGGAGATGCGAGCGATGTACACCTCGCCCTTTTTGGCACCTACGTCCCAACGCCCGCCCTCATGAGCCATTTGCCGCCCTTTCACCTAAGAACCCGATTGACAGGCGTTGTTTACCCAATTGGAGGGAATGCGGAAACGACAGGATTTTCGGCCGGGCCGCTCGCGGACTTTGCCATGATCGACCCCATGTTCCGGCTGCTGTTCTATTCGCCTCGTATTGCCCCGAATACGGGCAATGCCATCCGGACGGCGGCCGCGACAGGCTGCGAACTGCATCTGGTCGAGCCGCTGGGTTTCGACCTGTCCGAACCCAAACTGCGGCGCGCCGGGCTGGACTACCACGACCTGGCCTCGGTCACGGTCCACGCTTCGCTCGAGTGGGCGTGGGAGGCGTTGGCACCGGAGCGGGTGTTCGCCTTCACCGCGCAAGCGACGTCGCCGTTCGCCGGCGTCGACTACCGGCCCGGCGACGTGCTGATGTTCGGACCCGAACCCACCGGCCTGGACGCGGCGACCCTCGCCGATCCGCACATCACCCAGCAGGTGCGCATCCCGATGCTGGCCGGACGGCGTTCGCTGAACCTGTCGAACGCTGCGGCCGTCGCCGTCTACGAGGCGTGGCGCCAGCAGGGTTACCCCGGGGCGATCTAGGTTCGGGCTACCAGCTGTTCCAGTGCGTCAGGCTCTCGGCAGGAAGACGCTTGGCCGGCCGGAAGTCGGTGCCTTTGGTGTAGGCGATCGGGAACAAACCGCCCTGGCTGTATTGGTCGTAGGGGATGCCGAGAACGTCGGCCACCTCGCGTTCGCCGCCGTCGAACAGGTGCAGGGTGGTCCAGCACGAGCCCAGCCCGCGCGAACGCAACGCCAGGCAGAAGCTCCACACCGCCGGGAACAGTGACGCCCAGAACGACACCCCGCCCAGCTGCGACTTGGCTTCGCGGCCCTCGATGCACGGGATGAGCAGCACCGGCGCCTCGTGCATGTGCTCGGCGAGGTACCGCGCCGAATCGCGCACCCGCCCCATCCGCTCGCCGCGGGTGTCGTCGTATTCGGGGGCCGGGGAGCTGAGGTAGTCGCGGGCCCTGGCCAGGTAGACGTCGGCGATTGCCTTCTTCTTGTCCGGGTCCTCGACGAAAACCCATTGCCAGCCTTGCGAATTGGAACCGGTCGGGGCCTGCAACGCTAGTTCGAGGCATTGCATCAGCACCTCGGGCGGCACTGGTTTTTCGAAGTCGAGGCGTTTGCGGACCGAGCGGGTGGTGCTGAGGACTTCATCGACGGTCAGGTTCAAGGCCATGCTCTGGAGGCTACCTGCCGGCCGGACCCTACGCCGAACGTGTTGTGGCTGCGAAAAATTCGGCGATTTTTCGCAGTGGTTACACGTTCGGCGCGGAGAGTGGTCCGCGCCGTGCCCGCTCACTGACCCGCGAGCGCATCAACGGAAGTCGCGGGACTTCGAGGCCACCGCCAGCGTGATGCGACCCATCCGCTCGGCGACCACGGTGATTGCGCCGCTGGCGTTTTGGACCTGGCCGCGGATCACCAACGCCGGTGCCGTCTGCGCCAGTTTGCGGTGCCGGGCCCACACTCCCGGCGTGCACAACACGTTGACCATGCCGGTCTCGTCTTCGAGGTTGACGAACGTCACCCCCTGAGCGGTCCCGGGGCGCTGCCGGTGGGTCACCGCACCGGCGATCAGCACCCGGTCACCGTCGGGCACCAATCCCAACTCCACCGCCGGCACCACCCCCATTGCGTCCAGGTCGGCCCGCAGGAACTGCGTCGGATAACTGTCCGGGGAGACCCCGGTGGCCCACACGTCGGCGGCGGCCAGTTCCAGCTCGCTCATCCCGGGCAGCGCCGGAACGTGCGACGACGACCCCACCCCCGGCAGCCGGTCCGGCCGTTGGGTGGCCGCAGCACCGGCCGCCCACAGCGCCTCGCGCCGGGACATCCCGAAGCAACCCAGCGCCCCCGCCGTCGCCAACGCCTCGGTCTGCGGCACGCTCAACTGCAACCGGGACGTCAGGTCCAGCAGAGAGGCGAACGGGCCGTTGGTCTTTCGCTCCTCGGCCAGCTTTTCGGCCAGTTCGTCACCGATATGGCGGACCGCCCCCAGCCCGAGACGCACTTCCATGCCCGCGTTCTCCAGCGTGGCGAATGCCAGGCTGGCGTTGACACACGGGCCGTGCACCAGCACCCCGTGCCGTCGCGCATCAGCCACCAGCGACTGCGGCGAGTAGAAACCCATCGGCTGGGCACGCAGCAACGCCGCGCAGAACGCCGCCGGGTGATGCAGCTTGAACCAGGACGAGTAGAACACCAGCGACGCAAACGACAGCGCGTGGCTTTCCGGGAAGCCGAAGTTGGCGAACGCCTCCAGTTTCTCGTAGATCCGGTCGATCAGCTCGTCGTCGGCGCCGTGCAGGGTGCGCATGCCGTCGTAGAACCGGCCGCGGAGCCGGCGCATGCGTTCGGTGGAGCGCTTGGACCCCATGGCGCGCCGCAACTGGTCGGCCTCGGCGGCGGTGAAGCCGGCGCAGTCGACCGCCAGCTGCATCAGTTGTTCTTGAAAGAGCGGCACTCCCAGCGTCTTTCGTAATGCCGACTCCATGGACGGATGGTCGTAGACCACCGGCTCGATGCCGTTGCGGCGCTTGATGTACGGATGCACCGAATTGCCCTGGATGGGACCGGGACGGATCAGCGCCACCTCCACCACCAGGTCGTAGAAGATCCGGGGCCGCAGCCGCGGCAGCGTGGCCATCTGTGCCCGAGACTCCACCTGGAACACCCCCGCCGAATCGGCCCGCGACAACATCTCGTAGACCGCCGGCTCGGAGAGGTCGAGCCGGGCGAAGTCCACCTCGATGCCTTTGTGCTCGGCCACCAGATCCCGCGCATAGTGCAGCGCCGACAGCATGCCCAGCCCCAGCAGGTCGAACTTGACCAAACCTATTGCCGCACAGTCGTCTTTGTCCCACTGCAGGACACTTCGGTTTTCCATGCGCGCCCACTCCACCGGGCACACGTCGGCGATCGGACGGTCACAGATCACCATGCCACCGGAATGAATGCCCATGTGCCGAGGCAGGTTCCGGATCTGGTTGGCCAGGTCGACCACTCCTTCCGGGATGCCTTCGATGTCGACGGGCTGCCCGGACCAATGGCTGATCTGCTTACTCCACGCGTCCTGTTGGCCCTGCGAGAAACCCAGGGCGCGGGCCATGTCGCGCACCGCGCTGCGCGGCCGGTAGGTGATGACATTGGCGACCTGGGCGGCATAGTCCCGGCCGTACTTGTCGTAGACGTACTGGATGACTTTCTCGCGCTGGTCGGACTCGATGTCGATGTCGATGTCGGGGGGGCCGTCGCGGGCGGGCGACAGAAAGCGTTCGAACAACAAGTCGTTGGCTATCGGGTCGACGGCGGTCACTCCGAGGGCGTAGCACACCGCGGAATTGGCCGCCGATCCCCTGCCCTGGCACAGGATGTCGTTGCGCCGGCAGAACCGGGTGATGTCGTCGACCACCAGGAAGTAGCCCGGGAACCGCAGCTGGGCAATGACTTTGAGTTCGTGCTCGATCTGGTCGTAGGCTTTCGCCGCCCGCCCGGCCGGCCCGTAGCGGTCGGTCGCGCCCACCATGGTCAACGCACGCAACCAGCTGTCCTCGGTGTGCCCGTCGGGGACGTCGAACGGCGGCAGCTGCGGTGCGATCAGCGCGAGGCCGAACGCACACTGCTCGCCGAGTTCGGCGGCCGCGGTCACCGCCTCGGGGCACTGCGCGAAAAGCCGCGCCATCTCCTCACCCGAGCGCAGATGCGAACCACCGAGCGGAGCCAGCCAGCCGGCGGCCGCGTCCAGAGACTGCCGGGCCCGGATCGCACCCATGGCCATGGCCAATCGCCGACGGGATGGATGGGCGAAGTGCGCCCCGGTGGTGGCGACGACGCCGACGCCGAAATGCGGCGCCAGTCCGGCCAGCATCGCGTTGCGTTCGTCGTCGAGCGGTTGACCGTGATGGGTCAGCTCGATGCTGACCCGGCCGGCGCCGAACCGATCCACCAGATCGGCCAGCGCCCGCCGCGCCGATTCCGGGCCACCTTCGGAAAGCGCCTGTCGCACATGCCCTTTGCGGCAGCCGGTCAGAATATGCCAGTGCCCGCCGGCCGCCTCGGTCAGTGCGTCGAAATCGTAGCGCAGTTTGCCTTTCTCACCACCGGCCAGATGCGCGACGGCAAGTTGCCGGGACAACCGCCGGTACCCTTCGGGTCCCCGTGCCAGCACCAACAGATGCGGGCCGGCCGGGTCCGGTCGCTCGGTGCGCGCCACCGACGACAGCGACAGCTCGGCGCCGAATACCGTGCGCACACCGAGTTCACCCGCGGCTTCGGCGAACCGCACCGCCCCGTACAGCCCGTCGTGGTCGGTCAGCGCCAGCGCGCGCAGGTCCAGCCGGGCGGCCTCCTCGGCCAGTTCCTCCGGGGTGCTGGCCCCGTCCAGAAAGCTGTATGCAGAATGCGCATGCAACTCGGCGTACGCCACGGAGGAACGGTGTCGTTGTCCGTGTGTTTTTGCTGAATACGCTTCCCGTTTGAGCGACAGCGGACCATCTTCGGGAGGACCGAACGGAGCGGGCATCCCGGCATGACGCGGCTTGCTATCGAGAACCCGCTCCATTTCGGCCCAACTCGGCGGGCCGTTGTGCCACCCCATGACGCCAGTGTATCGAACGTCTGTTCGATGTGCGAACGCGCACCCACCGGTCTGTGTTCGTCATCGGAACAGCTTCGGAACGCTATTGAAACAATTTGCGGCCAATAGCCTCAGCGGCACATCGTCGCAGTTAAACGCATCTTCAACTGGACAACACACTCTTAACCTGACCGTTCTGTCGATGCGCATGACCCACCCGGATACTGGTACAACTTGAACAAACACGGTGGGGACTGGGCATGGCAGGAACGACGACTTCGGAGGCGGGGTCCTTCAGGACTCCAGAACGCGACCGACACGCAGGCATGGCAACCGGTGCGGTTGCCGTCATCGCCGGATCCAAACCCGGCCACGAGTTGATCAGGAATTTGCTGGCCGAACGGATCCAGCTGGGCTTCGACGGGCCCGGGCAGGTCCACCGGGTAGCCCTGCCGCAGCCCGGTGACGACGCAGCACTGTTCCGGGCCATCGCCCACGCGCTCGAGCGTCCCCTCGACGTGAACGGACCGCGCTGGGAGTGCTGGGTCATCGAACGCCTCGAGGGCAATCGATGGGCGATCTTGATGAAGGTCGACCACAGCATCGCCCACGCCATCCCGCCGGCCCACCTGCTGGCGCGGCTCTGTGACGAGGCTGACAGCGAAGCATTCGCCGATACCGTTGCCGGACAACGGGATTCGGACCCTGGCGCCGATAGGCCAAGCTGGGTGCACACCCTGATGCAGACCCCACTGGACATCGCGAAAGCCGCCGTCAGCGCCGCGGCCACGGTGATGACGTGGCCCGAACCGGCCGGCCCGGTGAACACCCTTCGGCATTACCGCGCGGTGCGGGTTCCTCGCGCCGCCGTGGACCGGATGGCCCGCAAGTTCGGGGTGAGCGCCGACGAGGTCGCGGTCGCGGCCATCACCGAGGGCTTTCGCGGCGTGCTGGTCCAGCACGGCCACCAGCCCCGCTCGGACTCGGTGCGCACGGTCGGTGCAGTCTTGCCCTTCCTGCCGGTCGACCACGAGGACCCGTTGCGGCAACTGCGGGCAGTGCGCCCGGAACCGAACCGGGCCAGCCAGCCGTTCCCCTCGCCATTCAAGTTGTGCGCCAAGGCTGTTCAGTCCTTGATACGGCCGCCCGGACAACACACCGTCACGCTGGCCATCCATGCCTTCGGACCGCGGGAACGGCTGCGGTTGATGGGCCGACAACTGGAGCGATTGTTGCCGATCCCGCCGACCGCACCCGAGTTCAGCACCAGGATCTCGGTGATCGGCTACGCCGACGAGCTGGTGTTCGGTCTCATCGCCGACTACCACACCGCAGCCGACCTCGCGCGGCTTGCCGGCGGGATCGAACTGGGCATGGCGCGGCTGCTTGCGCTCGGTCAGGACTCGGTGCTGCCTTTCGACCGTCGGCGCAAGCGTCCGGGCCGGGTGCCGGCGCGCCGGGTGCCGCGGCCCTCGGCGGTGCCGGTGCGAGCGCGCCGCCGCTGACCCCTCGGCGGTCCACCGTGAGAAGGTGGGTGCATGTCGGTCACCATCGACCCGCGACGCATCGATGCCGTCTTGTTCGACGCCACACTGCCCGGCACCGACACCGTGTCGGACCGTCTGCACGACATCCACGTGCGCACCGGCGTCTTCACATCCAATGGTGACGCCGCGATCGAAGCCGCCCAACGGTTGGGGGTGCGCTCGGGCCGTTGTGCCGTCGTCGCAGCGGGCGAGTCCGGCGTCACGGCCGCCCGCGCCGCCGGTTTCGCGCTGGTGATCGCCGTCGGCGCCGCGTCCGACGATGCAGACGCGGTCATCTCCGGCGTCGACGAGATCGACGCGCGCACCGGCGACCGGCGGATGTCGGAGTTGCCGGATGCATTGCAGTCCGTCAGCCTGGCCGACGACTTCTCGGTCCGGCGGCCCGCGGTGTTCTTCGACTTCGACGGGACCCTCTCGGACATCGTCAACGATCCCGACGCGGCCCGGCCGGCGCCCGGTACGACAGAGGCGCTGCGGGAACTGGCGACGCGGTGCCCGGTCGCGGTGCTCAGCGGGCGCGACCTGACCGACGTCGTCGAGCGAGTGGGTCTGCCCGGAATCTGGTACGCCGGCAGCCATGGATTCGAACTGACCGCACCCGACGGCACTCATCATCAGAACGAAGACGCCGCGGCGGCCATCCCGGTGCTCGAAGAAGCCGCGGGGCAGCTGCGCGAGCGACTCGGCTCCATCGATGGTGTCGTGGTGGAACACAAGCGTTTTGGCGTGGCAGTGCACTATCGCAACGCGGCCCGCGACCGGGTCGGGGAGGTGGCTGCGGCGGTGCGCACGGCCGGCCGGCGCGACGCGTTGCGGGTGACGACCGGGCGCGAAGTCATCGAGCTGCGTCCGGATCTCGACTGGGACAAGGGCAAGACACTGCGATGGGTGATCGAGCACTTGACCGACGGCGGGTCGGTACCGCTGGTGCCGATCTATCTCGGCGATGACATCACCGACGAGGACGCCTTCGATGCGGTGCACCACGATGGGATCCCAATTGTGGTGCGGCACAACGACGACGGCGACAGGGCCACCGCCGCGCTGTTCGCGCTGGACAGTCCGGTCCACGTCGCCGACTTCACCGCCCGGCTGGCCCGTGAATTAGCTGACGCTGACGTGAATTAACGCTTGCCGCTTCACAATCCGGCACAACGCAACCAATCGCGCAAAATTGTGCCCACCCCTGCGCGATCGGCGTAAGCTGCGCGGCAGTCTATCGGGAGGACTGTCATGTCGTTTGTGCTCGCGAATCCGGAATACATCACCTCGACGGCAACGGACTTGGCCGCCATCAGAGCGGCGATCAGCGCCGCGGGTGCCGCGGCATCGATCCCGACAACACAACTGCAGGCCGCCGCCGCCGACGAGATATCCACTGCCCTGTCAGTGATATTCGGCGCGCACGGTCAGGCGTATCAAGCGCTCAGCACGCAGGCGACAGCGTTTCACCAACGGTTCGTCCAAGCGTTGGCCAATGCCGGCAGCGCTTATGGCGCGGCGGAAACGGCCAGTGCCGAGCAACTTCTGCTCAACGCGATCAATGCGCCCACCCAGACACTGCTGGGGCGCCCGTTGATCGGCAACGGTGCAGACGGGACCGCCGCCGCCCCGAACGGCGGAGCCGGCGGGTTGTTGTACGGCAACGGCGGCAACGGTTTCTCGCAGACGTCGGCCGGCAGCCCCGGTGGGGCCGGGGGTGCCGCCGGACTGATCGGCAACGGCGGACTCGGCGGCAGTGGTGGCGCCGGAGCGGCCGGCGGTGCCGGCGGCTCCGGCGGCTGGCTCTACGGCGATGGCGGACGGGGCGGCGCCGGCGGTGCGGCCACCGCGCTGGGAGCGGCGGGCGGGGCCGGCGGGGCGGGCGGCAACGCATGGCTGCTGGGTACGGGTGGGGCCGGCGGTGCAGGGGCGAATGGCGCCAACGGCAATGCGGGTACCGCAGGTGGGGCAGGTGGGGCAGGCGGTGCCGGCGGCGATGCCGGACTGCTCTGGGGTGGCGCCGGTGCCGGCGGTAACGGCGCCGACGGCGGCAGCGGCCAGAATTCCGCGGCCACTTCAGCTGGCGGGGCCGGCGGCGCCGGTGGTCACGCGGGTCTGTTCGGTGCCGGAGGGGGCGGAGGGACCGGCGGAGACGGCGGTACTAACAACGTTGCTCTGACAAACGCCTCCGGCGGCGCCGGCGGCGCGGGCGGGGCCGGCGGCGGCGGAGGCTACCTCACCGGTAACGGCGGCGCGGGCGGGGCCGGCGGGGCCGGCGGTGACAACTCAGCCGGATCGCCCCCGAGCGGCATGACCAGCGGCGCGGGCGGAGTCGGCGGAGTCGGCGGCGCAGCCGGGTTGCTGTACGGCGACGGTGGCACCGGAGGCGCGGGCGGAGGCGGTGGAACGAATAAGGGTGGTGGGGCTACCGGCGGCCTCGGCGGGTTCGGCGGCTCCGGCGGGGCCGGGGCACGCATGTTCGGCAGTGGCGGCGCCGGTGGCGCCGGTGGGCATGGTGGGCAGAACACCTCGGCCGGGATGGGCGGTACCGGTGCCGGCGGCGGCGTCGGGGGTAGCGCCGGCATGTTCGGCAACGGCGGCCACGGGGGGGCCGGCGGGGGCGGCGGGGACCAGACCGGCGGCCAGGGTTCCGGAGCGGCTGCCGGGAGCGGCGGCGCCGGTGGCACCGGGGGGTGGCTGTACGGCAACGGCGGAGACGGTGGTGGCGGCGGCGCCGGCGGGTCCAACAAAGCCGGCGGCACCAACTCCGCCGGAGGGGTGGCCGGTCACGGTGGTGCCGGCGGCAGCGCCGGGCTGATCGGCGCCGGCGGCCACGGCGGCGACGGCGGTGCCGGTGGCGGCACCGTCGGTAGGGAAAGCGGGGCGGTCGGAGGCGCCGGTGGCAACGGTGGCGTCGGCGGGAACGGCGGATTGCTGTTCGGCGACGCCGGGGCCGGCGGCAGCGGCGGCACCGGCGGCAGCAACACCCAGACTTCCAGCGGCAGCGCGCACAATGGCGTCGCCGGCGGCGCCGGCGGCCGGGGCGGGGACGGCGGAAACGGCGGCACCGCCGGGTTGTTCGGCAACGGTGGCGACGCCGGCGGCGGCGGCACCGGCGGAAACGGCGGCGTCGCCCAGATCGGGACCGACGGCACCGCCACCGTTCTGGGGGGCACCGGAGGCACCGGGGGCGGCGGAGGTAACGGCGGCAACGGCGGCAGCGGCGGCCACGGCGGACAGCTGACCGGCAACGGCGGCAACGCCGGCGCCGGCGGTGACGCCGGCAACGGCGGCAAGGGTGGCCGAGGCGGTAGCACGTCCGGTGCCGGCGGCGGCATCGGCGGCAATGGCGGGGACGGTGGCAGCGGCGGCAGCGGCGGTACTGGCGCCAAGGGTGGGCTGCTATTCGGCAACGCCGGTGCCGGGGGCGGCGGCGGAACCGGAGGCGACGGCGGCAACGCCGGCCTCGGTGTGGCTCCCTCCGGCAACGGCAGCATCGGCAACGGGGGCAACGGCGGGCCGGGCGGAGCCGGCGGGAACGCCCAGATCATCGGAAACGGCGGCGACGGCGGCGGGGGCGGTGACGGCGGAACTGGCGCCGCACCTGGAGCCGGCGGGGCCGGCGCCCTCGGTGGCGCCGGAGGATCCTGGTTCGGAACACCGGGCGCCAACGGCGCCGACGGAGCATAGCCCGCACCCAAGTTTGGCTGTTCAGCGCCCGTGGTACGAACGTGTACTAACCAGCCCTGATCCTGGGCCGGATGCGGCTAGGAGGGCGTGCGATCAGCAAGCTCGGCTTCTGGAGCATCGTCATGCTCGGGATCAACGCGATCATCGGGGCGGGCATCTTCCTGACCCCGGGCGCGGTGATCAGGCTCGCCGGGCCACTGGCGCCGTTGGCCTACGTGCTGGCCGCCGCCTTCGCGGGCATCGTCGGAACCGTCTTCGCCACCGCCGCCCGCTACGTCAAGACCAACGGCGCGTCCTACGCCTACACGACGGCGGCGTTCGGCCAACGGATCGGTATCTACGTCGGCGTCACCCACGCCGTCGTGGCATCCATCGCCTGGGGGGTGCTGGCCTCGATCTTCGTGGCGACTTTTCTCAAAGTCGTCTTCCCGCATGAGAATTGGGCCAATGACACCCAGTTGATCAGTGTGAAGACGTTGACGTTCCTGCTCTTCGTCGCGGTGTTGCTGGTGATCAACCTGTTCGGCAACCGGGTGATCGAGTGGGCCAACGGAATCTCCACCGTGGGAAAGATATTCGCGCTTTCGCTGTTCATCCTGGGCGGGTTGTGGATCATCGTCGCGCGACACGTCAACGACTACGCCGCCGCGAGTTCGCCCGAGGTCTTCTCGCCCGCGCCCTACGCGTTATTCGGGTTCGTCCACCTCGGCCAGAGCAGCGCATCGGGATTGGTACTGGCCACGGTGGCCGCGTTGTACGCATTCACCGGTTTCGAATCGATCGCCAACGCCGCCGAGGAGATGCACGCGCCGGAACGAAATCTGCCGCGCGCCATACCGATATCGATTCTGGCCGTCGCCACCGTCTACGTGCTCGCGGTCACCGTGGCGATGCTGCTGGGTGCCGACCGGGTCGTGCATTCCACCGACACGGTCAAACTCGCCGCGGCCATCGGCAACGACGCCTTCCGCACCGTCGTGGTCTTCGGCGCCCTGGTGTCGATGTTCGGCATCAACGTCGCGGCATCGTTCGGCGCGCCGCGCCTGTGGACTGCGTTGTCTGCCACCAGAACTCTGCCGGCACGACTGTCGCGGAAGAACCGCTTCGGCGTCCCGATGCTCGCGTTCGCCATCACGGCGGCACTGGCCCTGGCGTTCCCACTGGCGCTGCGCTTCGACATCGAGAACCTGACCGGTCTCGCGGTGATCGCCCGGTTCGTCCAGTTCATCATCGTCCCGATCGCGCTGATCGCGTTGGCGCGCGACACCACCAGACATCCGAAGGTGAAACGAAACCGGTTCACCGACAAGGTGTTACCGGTTGCGGCCGTGGTGATCTCGGTGGCGCTGGCGGTGTCGTTCGACTACCGGCCGCTGCTGCTCACCCGGCAGGGCGGCGCGAATTACTTCTCGATCGTGTTGATCGTGCTCACGTTCGTCGTGGTGCCCGCGGCCGCCTATGCGCACTACTACCGGACCCTCGACCGTCAGGGCTCGACGTAGTCGACCTCACCGTCGTCGAGCACCAGCCGGGGCCCGAGTCCCTCGGCGCCGGATGCTTCGGTGCGGAACAGCGCTTTGCCCGGTTCGGTTTTCCAGATCAACGTCGACAACGTCTCGCCGGGGAACACCGGCTTGGTGAACCGCGCGGCGATCGAGGTGATGTTGGCGGCCACACCACCGCCGAGTTCGGCGACCAGGGCGCGACCCGACACCCCGTAGGTGCACAGCCCGTGCAGGATCGGGCGGGGGAACCCGGCCAGATTGGTGGCGAACCAGGGATCGCTGTGCAGCGGGTTGCGGTCCCCGGACAGCCGGTAGATCAGCGCCTGGTCCTCGCGCGTCGGTAGGTCGACCCGCGCGTCGGGCTCGCGGTCGGGAAACTCCGGGGCTGCCGGGCGCTCCCCCTTCTCGCCGCCGAAGCCGCCCTCACCGCGGATGACCAGGTTGGTCAGTGTCTCGGCGATCAGCGTCCCGCTGTCGGGATCCTTGCCTTGGCCGCGCAGCATCAGCACGGCGTTCTTGCCCTCGCCCTTGTCCTGGATGTCGACCACCTCGCTGACCACGGACAGCTTCCCGGCCGGCGGCAGCGGCGCGTGCAACCGGACGGACTGCGAGCCGTGCAGCAGCATCGCCCAGTTGAAGCTGCCCACCTTGCCGGCCGCACCGAAGGCCGGGCAGCAGATCACCGCGTAGGTCGGCAGCACCTGCTGCGGAACGTCGTGACTGTTCTCGGTGGTGAACGGCAGGTCGTCGATGCCGGCGCCGACACCGAGCGCGTAGAGCAGAGTGTCCCGGTCTGTCCATTCGAACAGCTGCGGCTCGGTCACTGCGCCTACGGCACTGGGGTCAATCGGCATACGAGTCTCCTCCAGATTCCAAAATCGGCACTTTCTCCGAAGTAACCATCGCAAACCCTTCCCACCGACGGTGTCGGCAGGGCAGGCTATCGCCATGGCGAAGCGCACCAGGATCGGGAAGGCCCTCACTGTCTCAGTAGTGCTCGTCGCGGCGGTCCTCGTCGGGGCATGCGGCGGCAGCACCCCGCAGGCACGCAGCATCACGTTGACCTTCATCCGGAACGCGCAATCGCAGGCCAACGCCGACGGTGTCATCGACACCGTGGAGCCGGGTCCCAGCCTCACCACCGAAGGCCAGACACAGGCACAACAGCTGGCCCGTCAGGTGGGACGCAGCGACTTCGACTGGATTTACACCTCGCCCATGGCCGCCGACCAGCAGACCGCGGCGCCGTTGGCCAGCGAACTGGGTAAGCACGCCGAGATCGTGAAGGGCCTGCAGGCCATCAACGCCGGCTGGTTCAACGGCAAGCCGGAGGCGATGGCCAGTTCGACCTACCTGCTGGCGCCGGTCCGCTGGCTCGACGGCGATATCGACACCAGCATCCCGGGCTCGCTGAGCGGCACCGATTTCAATTCCCAGTTCACCGGTGCGATTCGCAAGATCTACGACAGTGGCCACAACAAGCCCGTCGTGTTCTCCCAGGGGACGGCGATCATGGTGTGGACCCTGATGAACGTCAAAAACCCCAAGACGTCGCTGCTGAACAGCCACCCTCTGCCCAATGTCGGGCGGGTGGTCATATCGGGCAACCCGGTCACCGGCTGGAAGCTGGTGGACTGGGACGGCGTGCGCAGCTTCACCTGACCCACTGTTGACGCGGGCAGCGCGTGCCGCCACGATGGGCTGCATGCGGTATGTCGTTACCGGCGGTACCGGGTTTATCGGGCGCCGAGTCGTGTCCCGGCTGTTGGACCGACAACCCGATGCGCAGGTCTGGGTGCTGGTCCGCCGGCAGTCGCTGGGGCGCTTCGAGCGCCTCGCCCTGCAGTGGGATGAGCGGGTGCGGCCGCTGGTCGGCGAGCTGCCCGAATTGCAGCTGACCGACCAGATCATCGCCGAACTCGGCACGGTCGACCATGTCGTGCACTGCGCGGCGATCTACGACATCACCGCCGGCGATGCCGAGCAGCGCGCCACCAACGTCGAAGGCACCCGCGCGGTGATCGCGCTGGCGCAGCGACTCGACGCCACCCTGCATCACGTGTCGTCGATCGCGGTGGCGGGCGACTTCCGTGGCGAGTACACCGAGGACGACTTCGACGTCGGACAGCAGTTGCCGACCCCGTATCACCAGACGAAGTTCGAGGCCGAGGCGCTGGTGCGGGCCGCCCCCGGTTTGCGGTACCGGGTGTACCGGCCCGCGGTGGTGGTGGGCGATTCGCGCACCGGTGAGATGGACAAGGTCGACGGGCCGTACTACTTCTTCGGCGTGTTGCGCAAGCTGGCCGTGTTGCCGCGGTTCACCCCGTTGATGCTGCCCGACACCGGGCGCACCAACATCGTCCCGGTCGACTACGTGGCCGACGCGCTGGTCGCACTCATCCACGCCGAGGGACGGGATCAACAGACGTTCCACCTGACCGCACCCACCACGATCGGCCTGCGTGGCATCTACCGGGGGATCGCGCGGGAGGCCGGATTGCCGCCACTGCGGGGGTCGCTGCCCCGCTCGACGGCCACCTCGGTACTCAGGGCCAGCGGCCGTGCCAAGGTGCTGCGCAACATGGCGGCCACCCAGCTGGGAATTCCCGCCGAGGTGCTCGACGTCGTCGACCTGGCGCCCACCTTCGTCAGCGACGAGACACGGAAAGTGTTGCACGACAGCGGGATCGAAGTCCCTCCGTTCGCCTCCTACGCACCCGGGTTGTGGCGGTACTGGGCCGAGCACCTGGATCCCGACCGGGCCCGGCGCGACGATCCGCGAGGTCCGCTGGTGGGCCGGCACGTCATCATCACCGGCGCGTCCAGCGGGATCGGCCGGGCCTCGGCGATCGCCGTCGCAGACCGCGGCGCAACGGTTTTCGCGCTAGCCCGCAACGGAGACGCCCTCGACCAACTGGTCGCCGACATCCGCGCCAACGGGGGCAAGGCTCACGCTTTCACCTGCGACGTCACCGATTCCGCGTCGGTGGAGCACACCGTCAAGGACATCCTGGGCCGCTTCGACCACGTCGACTATCTGGTCAACAACGCAGGCCGGTCGATCCGCCGGTCGGTGGTCAACTCCACCGATCGCCTCCACGACTACGAACGGGTGATGTCGGTCAACTACTTCGGTGCGGTGCGGATGGTGTTGGCGTTGCTGCCGCACTGGCGGGAGCGGCGGTTCGGTCACGTCGTCAACGTGTCCAGCGCCGGCGTGCTGGCCCGCAACCCGAAATACAGTTCCTACCTGCCCACCAAGGCGGCGTTGGACGCGTTCTCCGACGTGGTCTCCTCCGAGACGCTGTCCGACCACATCACCTTCACCAACATCCACATGCCGCTGGTGTCCACCCCGATGATCGTGCCGTCGAAGCGGCTCAACCCGGTGCCGGCCATCAGCGCCGAGCGCGCCGCGGCGATGGTGGTCCGAGGGCTGGTCGACAAGCCGGTGCGCATCGACACCCCGTTGGGCACTCTGGCCGAAGCCGGCAACTACTTCGCGCCGAGAACCGCGCGGCGCATTCTGCATCAGCTGTATCTGGGTTATCCCGATTCGCGTGCCGCTCGCGGCGTGGCTGAACCGATTGCGGCGCAATCCATTTCGCGACGCCCGCAGCGCCCGTCCCGGTCCGTGGTCCGAGCGGTGGGAGTGCCCCGCCCGGTCAGGCGACTGGTGCGGTTGGTGCCCGGGGTGCACTGGTAGACCCATGTCGCCGGCGCACGTTTAGCCGCACGCCACCGCGGTACGCCGCGGCCCAGCGCCATCCTGGGGGTCACCTTCGATTCGCGGTGAGCTTACTTCTCGCAGGTGAATTGGTTGACGTCGATGTAGCCGATCCGGAACATCTCGGCGCAGCCGGTCAGGTATTTGACGTAGCGCTCGTAGACTTCTTCGGACTGCAGCGCGATCGCCTGATCCCGGTGGGCTTGCAGCGCCGCCGACCAGATGTCGAGAGTCCTGGCGTAGTGCGGCTGCAGGGACTGCACCCGGGTCACGTCGAAGCCGTTGGCGGTGGCGCGCTCCTGCACCATCGGGATGGAGGGCAGCCGTCCACCCGGAAAGATCTCGGTGACAATGAATTTCACGAACCGGGCGAACTCGAAGGTCAACGGCAACCCGCGTTCCTTCATTTCCAACGGATGCAGCCCGGTGATGGTGTGCAGCAGCATGATTCCGTCGTCGGGCAGGATGCGGTGGGCGAGGGTGAAGAACGCGTCGTAGCGCTCGTGCCCGAAGTGCTCGAAGGCCCCGATGCTGACGATGCGGTCGACGGGTTCGTCGAACTGCTCCCAGCCCTGCAACAGAACCCGCTTGGCGCGCGGACTGTCCGAAGCCGCGAACAGGCGCTCGACGTGATCGGCCTGATTCTTGCTCAAGGTGAGGCCGACGACGTCGACGTCGTACTTCTGCACCGCACGCATCATGGTGGCGCCCCACCCGCAGCCGACGTCGAGCAGCGTCATCCCGGGCTGCAGCCCGAGCTTGCCCAACGCCAGGTCGATCTTGGCGATCTGCGCCTGTTCCAGCGTCATGTCCTCGCGCTCGAAGTACGCGCAACTGTAGGTCTGGGTGGGGTCGAGAAAGAGCCGGAAGAAGTCGTCGGACAGGTCGTAATGGGCTTGGACGTCGTCGAAGTGCGGCGCCAGGGCGTCTTCGGGCGGTTCGGACATCAGGCCAGCGTATCGTTACGTCGGTGAACGCGGTCTTTGCCGACGTGGACACCGGCATCGACGACGCGATCGCCTTGATCTATCTGCTGGCCAGTCCAGAGGCCGACTTGATCGGGATCGGCTCGACCTGCGGCAACATTCCGGTCGACCAGGTGTGCGCGAACAACCTCGGTCTGCTCCAACTGTGCGGCGCCGCCGGGATACCGGTGTCCCGGGGTGTCGACCAACCACTGACCGGCCCGGTTCCGTTTCGGCGAGATGGTCACGGCCTCAAGGGTTTAGGGTATGCCGAGCTGTCGGCCCCCGGCCATCCGGTCACCGAGTACGACGCCGCGACGGCATGGGTGCGCGCCGCTCGCGCCCACCCCGGCGAGTTGGTCGGACTGGTGACCGCGCCGCTGACCAATCTGGCGCTGGCACTGCGTCTGGAGCCGCAGCTGCCGATGCTGCTGCGGCGCCTGGTGATGATGGGCGGCTCATACGACGAGCAGCCGCAGCCCGAATGGAACATCAGGGTGGACCCGAAAGCAGCCGTCGACGTCTTCGCCGCGTTTGCAGACCGCCCTCCCGTGGTGTGCGGGCTGAACTTGACCCGCCAGGTCGCGATGACCCCGGAGATCCTGGCCAGGCTGTCCGGGCCGTCCCGGATCTTCCGATTCGTCCAGGACGCGTTGCGGTTCTACTTCGAGGTGCACCGCGAACGCGGCGACGGCTATCTGGCGTACATGCACGACCCGCTGGCCGCGGCGGTGGCGTTGGACCCGGAGCTGATCTCGACCCGGGCCGCGACGGTGCAGGTCGAACCCGACGGCGCGATCACGACCGATTGGACCGGGACTCGAAACCCCAACGCGCATATCGGAGTTCACGTCGATCCCATGACGTTTCTGGATCGGCTGGTGGGACGGGTGACGGCATTGGCGCACCGAGTGGGTTGACCGGGGGCTCCGGCGCAAGATTTTCGCAAGTCCCGCGCACTAACGTCGCGCTCGTCGGGTAACGGCAACAGATCGGCGAGTCCTCATGAGAAGACTGATCGTGGGTTTGGCAGTGATCGTGCTGATGGCGGGTGACGTCGCCGCGGTGACCGGCGCGGGCGCCGCTGGGGCCGCACCCGTGGCCCCGGTGCCGCTGGGCTCCTGGCCCGGCTGTCCCGAAGACCACCCGGAAGGCCCGTGCCGCTGGTGCCCGGGCGACCCTCCGGTCCAGACCGGCAACCTCCGGGTGAACCCGGTGGTGTGGGACGAGACCGTCTGTCATACCTACTACTACGTCTACTCGGGCCAGGGGAACGTGGCGCAGAACATCTGGGACGGGGAGAATCCGCCGGCTCCCCCGCCGTGGCCGCCGGGTCTCAACTTCTGCCCGATCCCGCCCTGGTGCCCCTGAGCCGGCGCGCATCACCGCCCTACGCTGCACGAACGGACAAACCGAGGGTTAAGACAGCCCAGCCGAGACCATACCGAAAAGATGGTACATCAGTCCCAAAAATACCGTGTTGAACTGTTGCGCAATTGCCCCCTCGACCCTTAATTTATTAAGCACGGTGAGATTCAGGTCACGTGTGACGAGACGGGCTACGAAACACAGACCACTCGACCAGCACCACGGGAGGCGGCCGCGCATCGCGGCTGGGAGTTAAAAAGGGGACCATTCGTGTCAGGAACACGTCCGGCCGCGCGGCGGCTGAACCTTGTCGCGGTGAGCAGTGCGCAGGATGACGGCGATCGGGCCTGGGTGTCGCAGGCTTTGTGCCGGACCAAAGACCCTGATGAGCTGTTCGTCACCGGTGCCGCGCAGCGCCAGGCCGCCGCCATGTGCCGGCACTGCCCCGTCCTGCAGCAGTGCGGTGCCGACGCCCTGGACAACCGCGTCGAGTTCGGCGTCTGGGGTGGCATGACCGAACGGCAGCGCAGGGCATTGCTCAAGGAGCACCCCGAGGTGGTGTCGTGGTCGGCCTTCCTGGACAAGCGCAAGAAGCGCTCCGTCGGATAGCCCCGCAGCCCTGAAGCCGCGCGCTTCATCATTACTTTTCTGTTACAGCAATTGCATTTCCGCAGGTCAGCGGCATTATCAGGCTTTTGCGGTTAGATCGCCGTCAAATACGGGGTTAAAACAAGACACCTGGGCCGCATCTGAGCATGTCCCCGTTGGCCGGTAGCTGCGGGAATCACTCGTAGATTCCCTCCACGTACCACCTCCGCTGCCGGTAGCAGAGCAGCAGCGCACGCTCACTTTCCAACAGCACCTGGGCGCGCGCCACCCGCCCAGGACCGGGCCGGTCATCCCACCACCGCTCGTCGACCGGCCAGGGGCCGGCCCACCAACGCAGCCGGTCGTCGCGGCCCCCCACGTTCAGTCGGGAAGGGTCGGCGGAGAACAACCCCCGGTTGGTCACCCGGATCGGGTTGCCTTGCCCGTCTACCAGTTCCACCGGGTCGTCGAGCAGCACCGCCGGCGACGGAGCGGGCAATTGTCCCGGCCAGGGCTGAGCTGGGTCGGCGGCGAGCACCGGCTCGTCCCCCAGCGGGGTCAGGGTGATGCGCTCGGCCGGCCCACGGCCGCCGGCCAGCACCGGCACCTGCACCGCCTCCGGACCGAGCAGACCCTGGACCCGCACCAGCGCCCGTCGGGCCCGGAGCCGGTCTTCCTCCCCGAGACCGCCCCACAGCGGCAGTTGCAGCGCCTCGGCCGAAACCACCTCGACCGCCTGCAGCCGCAGCAGCGTCACCGGCGCGTCCAGGGGCCGGCCGCGCGCGAGCCGATGACTCAACCACCCGTCCAGCTGCCAGCGCACCCGGTCGGCGGTGGCGTCCTCGGTCAACGGTTCGGCGCACCGCCATACCCGGCTCAGTTCTTCCCCGGTGGCGGTGACGGCGTGAATGGCCAGCCGGGTGCATCCCACCCCGGAGGCCAGCAGCACCTGATGCAGCGAGGCGGCCAGTGACCGTCCGGCGAAAGCCGCGGCGTCGACCCGGTCGATCGGCGGGTCGCAGTCCAGCACGGCCTCGAGTTCCGGCGGTGGCTCCCGCCCGGACGGCGCCCGTTCCGGCTCGCCGCGGGCGAACCGGTGCGCGGTCACCGCGTCGGCCCCGAACCGGGAGGCGACGTCGGTACGAGACAGCGCCGCGAACTGACCGATAGTGCGAATCCCCATGCGCCACAACAGGTCCACGAGTTCCTCCCGGCCCGCACCGGACAGGCTGGGCTCGGTGGCCAGTTGGCGGATCGACAGCGCCGCCAAGAACCGCGCGTCGCCTCCCGGTTGCACGACGCGGCCGGCCCGCGCGGCGAAGACCGCGGTGGACAGACCGTCGGCGATCCCGACCTGACACTCGGCACCGGCGGCGGACACCGCGTCGATCATCTTCTCGGCGGCCAGCTTCTCGGACCCGAAGAACCTGGCCGCTCCGCGCACCGGCAGCACCAGCAGCCCGGGTCGCAGCACCTCGGCCCGGGGCACCAGGTCGTCCACCGCGGCGATCACCCCTTCGAAGAACCGGGCGTCGCGGTCGGCGTCGGCGGGCGCGAGGTGCAGTTGCGGGCACCGGGCCGCCGCCTCCCGGCGCCGCAGCCCGCGCCGCACTCCGAACGCGCGGGCCGTCGCCGAGCAGGCGATAACCCGGTTGGCCAACGTGACCGCGACCGGTGCCGTCGCGGGCTGGCCGGCGGCCGCCGCCGCTGCGACCGCGGGCCAATCCATGCACCAGATCGCCAGCACCCGAGAATCAGGCACCGCAATTCACCCGGTTCGCCAGCGGCCGATCGTCCGCCCCCCGGCGCACACCTGCAGCCGCACCCCGTTGATGCGCCCGAACCCAGGCACGGGCTTGCCCGTCCCGAAAGGCGTGGTGATGTCGTAGCCGCAGATCCGGGCCTCCAGTCGTGTCGATGCTCCTTCCCAATCTCCGTCGGTGACCAGCACCGTGCATCCTTTGCTGCGGGCACGGGCCACCACCGCCCGCGCCCGGGTCCGCGTCACCCGGCGCCCACCCAGGCCGAGAACCACCAGATCCATGCCGTCGATCAGCACCGCGGCCACCTCCACCGGATCGTTGCCGGGATCGGGAATCACGGCCAGCCGACTCAGATCCGCCCCCATCTCCACCGCAGCCAGCAACCCGATATCGGGCTGACCGACGATCACCGCGTTACCGCCGTCGGCCGTCACCGTGGCCACCATGCGCAGCAGCAGGGACCGCGCCCCGGACAACACCGCCACCGTTCCCCGCGGCACCAGCGCGCGCTCCGTCGGCAACAGGGCGTCCGCCTGGGCGGGATCCTTTCCGGACAGCGCAGCCATCTTCTGCCGGAGCTGTTTCAGCTGTTCAGCACGCTGGTCGGACGCCAAAGCCGCGGTCATGACCAGCCTCCCGACACCCATTCATTCGAAAATATGTTCGATAAAGGTGAGTAAACACCGACCCTCCGACAACCGTCAAGAAACGCGAGAGGCTGCTTTATGCGCCCGATGCTGGTGTGGCTGCTGGCATGTAATGGGGATCTGCCGGTGGTCACACCAGCCCCACTGGACACACGCGGAGTTTGAATGTGAACCCTGGGCCTTCAGCGTGAAATCTCGGCGGGATTTTCGCCGGCCGTTTTCCCGCCGTGAGCTCACCCCGACCAGCAGGCACCCGAATCGGCGGCAGCAGCAATACTTTCAGCCATGCCCCTGGATCCAGCAAGCATTCTCCTGACCGACCGGGTCGCAGTCGTGACCGGCGGTGGCGCCGGTATCGGCCGCGGCATCGCCGCGGGTCTGACCGCGTTCGGCGCCAAGGTGGCGATCTGGGAACGCAACCCCGAATCGTGCGCATCGGCCGCCGAGGCGATCGGCGCGCTGGGCATTCCGACCGACGTGCGCGACAGCGCCGCCGTCGACGCCGCACTTGCCCGGACCGTAGCCGAACTCGGACCGGTCACCATCCTGGTCAACAACGCGGGCGGCGTCTTCTGGTCGGGCATTCTCGACACCAGCGAGAACGGCTGGGACGCGCTGTACCGGTCCAACTTGCGTCATGTCTACCTGTGCACCCAACGGGTGGCGCGCGGCATGGTGGAGCAGAAGTTGACCGGCAGCATCATCAGCGTCACGTCGATCGAAGGGGTGCGCGCCGCACCGGGCTACGCCACCTACGCCGCGGCCAAGGCCGGGGTCATCAACTACACCAAGACCGCAGCGCTCGAACTCGCACCGCACGGCATCCGGGTCAATGCGCTGGCGCCCGACATCACTCTCACCGAAGGCATCGCGGCGATGGCACCCCCGGGCTCCGAGGAGCGGTTCGGCCTGACCGTGCCGCTGGGACGCGCCGGTCATGTCGACGAGATGGCCGGCGCCGCAGTGTTTCTCGCCTCGGACATGGCCAGCTACATCACCGGGCAGACAATCCACGTCGACGGCGGCACGCACGCGGCAAGCGGCTGGTATCACCACCCCGAGACCGGCGGCTACGCGCTCGGCCCGGCCAGCGGTTAGGCGCCCTGTCCAGGACGAGCAACGCGGCGCAGGGTCGCCCGATCAGATGGCTGCGACGCCCGTCGGCACCGGAAACCCGGAAGGCAACGCGACGCCCGGCATATAGCGCTGGAAGAGCGAGGTGGCGATGGCCGCGACGTCGTCGGACAGCGGATACATGTGCCGATACTGCAAGACCTGTTTGCCGACCAGCCCGAGCCGCTCCTGGAAGCTCGGCACCCGGGCCGGATCCAGCAACGGGCTGTTGAACGGCGCGCGGTCGGCGCGCTGGAACTCGAAGGCGGCGCTGATCCGCGCCTCGGTTCCCAGCCGGCTGCCGCGCCCGCCCCAGTGCAGCACCGCCTGGTTCCAGGCCAACATCGAACCCGCCGTGGCCGGCAGCGCCCGGATGTCCTGCGGGTTGTAGACGGTGGTGTTGTTCTCCCCGTCCCAGCGACGTTGCCGGAACCGGTCGTCGAGATGGGCGGGCAGCATGTACATGCATCCGTTGAGCGGCGTGGCGTCGGTGAACGGCAACCACACGGTCAGGGTGTGCGGCGAGTTGTCGGGATCCAGCGTGGTCATCAACCGGTCGCGGTGCGGACCCCAACCCACGGAGTTCTCGCTGGGGTTGACGTGCCAGACCCAGAAGTCGGGCAGCGCCCAGTAGTCCGCGCCGAGCACGCCGCTCAGGAACTCGGACAGTCCCTGAAACGCCAGCCACAACTCGTCGTAGACGAACGCGAACGCCAACGGGATCCCGTGCCGGGACAGCGTCGACACGGCCGCGCGGATGGGTGCGACGGTCGCTTCCGGCAGCACTCCGGGTACCTGCACATAACCCTCGCGCTTCAGATCGGCCAGCAGGGGCTCGACCCGACCGACCGTCGCCGGTGCGCCGGGTCTGCCCGACTCGATCGACAACCCAGGGCACAGCTCGCCCCAGAATTCGCGACGCTCCGCCTGAGCAGCTGAAAGGGCAGCGATCATCGCGACATCGTAACCCGCATCGCGGGCGGCAGCGGCTGGATTACTCCCACTCGATGGTGCCGGGCGGTTTGCTGGTGACGTCCAGCACCACCCGATTGACTTCGCGAACCTCGTTGGTGATCCGGGTCGAGATCCGCTCGAGCACCTCGTAGGGCACCCGGGTCCAGTCGGCGGTCATGGCGTCCTCACTGGACACCGGACGCAGCACGATCGGATGCCCGTAGGTACGTCCGTCGCCTTGCACACCCACCGAGCGCACGTCGGCCAATAACACCACCGGGCACTGCCAGATCTGGTGGTCCAGGCCCGCCGCGGTCAGTTCCTCGCGCACGATCGAATCGGCGCGCCGCAACGTCTCCAACCGCTCGGCGGTGACCTCACCGACGATCCGGATGCCCAGTCCCGGCCCCGGAAACGGTTGGCGCGCAACGATTTCCTCGGGCAGGCCGAGTTCCCGTCCGACCGCGCGCACCTCGTCTTTGAACAGCAGCCGCAACGGCTCGACGAGCTTGAACTTCAGGTCGTCGGGCAGGCCGCCGACGTTGTGGTGACTCTTGATGTTCGCGGTGCCGCTGCCGCCGCCGGATTCCACCACGTCCGGATACAGCGTGCCCTGCACCAGGAACTCGACCTCGGCGTCCTCTTCTTTCACGACATCGAGCACCGCGCCCTCGAACGCCCGGATGAACTGGCGGCCGATGATCTTGCGCTTGCCCTCCGGGTTACGCACCCCCGACAACGCATCCAGGAAGGTTTGCGCCGCGTCCACGGTGACCAGATGGGCGCCGGTGGCCGCGACGAAATCGCGCTCCACCTGAGCGCGCTCGCCGGCCCGCAGCAACCCGTGGTCGACGAACACACACGTCAGGCGGTCACCGATGGCACGCTGCACCAGCGCGGCGGCCACCGCGGAATCCACCCCACCGGACAGGCCGCAGATCGCGTGACCCTCGCCGATCTGCGCGCGCACCTGCTCGACCAATGCACTGGCGATGTTGGCGGGCGTCCATTCCGAGCCGATCCCGGCGAACTCGTGCAGGAACCGGCTGAGCACCTGCTGGCCGTGCGGCGTGTGCATGACCTCCGGGTGGTACTGCACGCCGGCCAGACGACGCTCCCGGGACTCGAACGCCGCCACCGCCGCGCCGGCGCTGCTGGCCACCACGTCGAATCCCTCCGGCGCCGCGGTGACCGCGTCACCGTGGCTCATCCACACCGGCTGCACCGTAGGTAGATCCGAATGTAGTTGACCACCAAGGACTTTCAGTTCGGTGCGGCCGAACTCGCTGGTGCCGGTGCGGGCGACGGTGCCGCCGAGCGCGGCCGCCATGGCCTGAAACCCGTAGCAGATCCCGAATACCGGCACCCCGAGGTCGAACAGCGCCGGATCCAGTTGCGGGGCGCCCTCGACGTAAACGCTGGACGGCCCGCCGGAAAGCACCACCGCCAGCGGATCCCGGTCCCGGATCTCCTCGATCGTGGCGGTATGAGGGACGACCTCGGAAAATACCCGTGCTTCGCGGACCCTGCGGGCGATCAACTGGGCGTACTGTGCACCGAAGTCGACCACCAACACGGGCCGCGGCGAGGCTGATTCCACGGGCACCGAGTTTAGTGGTTGGCCGCGCTTGGGTAGGCACCCTGCGAGGCAACGACGGCAAGCACTGTCGGAACTGCGCGACAGGATGCGAACTGCTGGCGCCGATTCCTGCGAAAGTGAGGTTCCCGTGCTGGGTCTGCCCGACAAGGTGCGTGCGTGTTTGTTCGACCTCGACGGGGTGCTCACCGATACCGCGGGTGTGCACACCAAGGCGTGGAAGCAGATGTTCGATGCTTTCCTCTCCGAACGGGCCGAACGCGAGGGCGAGGAGTTCGTGCCCTTCGATCCGGAGTCCGACTACCGCCAGTACGTGGACGGCAAGAAGCGCGAGGACGGGGTGCGCTCGTTCCTGGAGAGCCGCGACATCGACTTACCCGACGGCGATCCCGATGATCCGGGCGACAAGGACACGGTGCACGGGCTGGGCACCCGCAAGAACGACATGTTCCAGAAGGTGCTGCACGAGGACGGCGTCAAGGTCTTCGAAGGATCGCGGCGCTACCTGGAGGCGGCAGCCGAAGCCGGCCTGGCCATCGCGGTGGTCTCGTCGAGTGCCAACACCCGCGATGTTCTGGAGATCACCGGACTGGACCGGTTCGTCGAAAAACGGGTGGACGGTGTCACGTTGCGGGAGGAGAACATCACCGGCAAACCCGCCCCGGATCCCTACCTGCGCGGGGCGGAGTTGCTCGAGGTCGAACCCGAAGCGGCAGCGGTGTTCGAGGACGCGATCTCCGGTGTGCAGGCCGGGCGGGCCGGCAACTTCGGCATCGTGGTCGGTGTCGACCGGGTGGGCCAGGCCGAAGACCTGCGTCGCAACGGCGCCGACGTGGTGGTGACCGACCTGGCCGAGCTTCTCGACGACGACGGGGAACAGTCGTGATCTCCCAGGAATCCTTCCCCGTCGAGCCGTGGCAGATTCGCGAGACCCAACTCAACCTGAACGTGCTGGCCCAGTCGGAGTCGGTGTTCGCGTTGTCCAACGGGCACATCGGATTGCGCGGCAACCTCGACGAGGGGGAGCCCTACGGTCTGCCGGGCACCTATCTGAATTCCTTCTACGAGATCCGGCCGCTGCCCTACGCCGAGGCGGGATACGGCTACCCCGAGGGCGGGCAGACCGTCGTCGACGTCACCAACGGCAAGATCATCCGGCTGATGGTCGACGACGAGCCCTTCGACGTCCGCTACGGCGAATTGCTGGACCACGAACGGATTCTCGACTTGCGTGCCGGCACGATGACCCGTTGCGCGCGCTGGCGCTCCCCCACCGGCAAGCAGGTCGAGGTGACCTCCACCCGGCTGGTCTCGCTGGTGCACCGCAGTGTGGCGGCCATCGAGTACGTGGTCGAGGCCATCGACGACTTCTCCCGCGTGACGGTGCAGTCCGAACTGGTCACCAACGAGGATCAGCCGCAGACCTCCGACGACCCGCGGGTGGCGGCCATCCTGGAGAATCCGCTGGAGGCCGTCGACCACGAAAGCAAGGACTGCCGAGCAATTCTCATGCACCGGACGCGCAGCAGCGCGCTGATGATGGCGGCCGCCATGGACCATGAGATCGAGGTCGAGGGACGCTACGAGGTCACCACCGACGCCCGACCGGACCTGGCCCGCATCACGTTCATCTGTGGTCTGCGCCCCGGGCAGAAGCTGCGCATCGTCAAATACCTCGCCTACGGTTGGTCGAGCCTGCGGTCGCGGCCGGCGCTGCGCGACCAGGCCGCCGCGGCGTTGACCAGCGCGCGCTACAGCGGTTGGCAGGGTCTGGTAGACGGGCAACGTGCCTACCTGGACCTGTTCTGGGACGCCGCCGACGTGGAAGTCGAAGGCGACCCGGAGAGTCAGCAGGCGGTGCGGTTCGGGATGTTTCATCTGTTGCAAGCCAGTGCCCGCGCCGAGCGGCGGGCCATCCCCAGCAAGGGGCTCACCGGAACCGGTTACGACGGCCACGCCTTCTGGGACACCGAGGCTTTTGTGCTACCGGTACTCACCTACACCGCCCCGCACGCGGTCGCCGACGCCTTACGGTGGCGAGCCTCCACGCTGGACCTGGCCAAGGAGCGGGCCGCCGAACTCGGCCTGGACGGCGCGGCTTTCCCGTGGCGCACCATTCGCGGTCAGGAATGCTCGGCGTACTGGCCGGCCGGCACGGCGGCCTGGCACATCAACGCCGACATCGCGATCGCCTTCGACCGCTACCGGGTCATCACCGGCGACGACTCGCTGGAAGAGGAATGCGGTCTGCCGGTGCTGATCGAGACCGCACGACTGTGGATGTCGCTGGGACACCACGACCGTAACGGCGTCTGGCACCTCGACGGGGTCACCGGTCCCGACGAGTACACCGCGATCGTGCGCGACAACGTCTTCACCAACTTGATGGCAGCCAACAACCTGCGCATCGCCGCCGACGCCGCCAAGCGTCACCCCGACAAGGCGGGCGGGATGGGGGTCACCACAGAGGAGATGGCTGCCTGGCGCGACGCGGCCGACTCGGTGAACATCCCTTACGACGAGGAACTGGGCGTCCATCAGCAGTGCGAAGGGTTCACCACCTTCGCCGAATGGGACTTCGAGACGAACACCACCTACCCGCTGCTGCTGCACGAACCGTACGTGAAGCTCTATCCCGCACAGGTGATAAAACAGGCCGACCTGGTGCTGGCCATGCAGTGGCAGAGCAGCGCGTTCACCCCGGAGCAGAAGGCTCGCAACGTCGACTACTACGAGCGCCGCACGGTGCGCGACTCGTCGCTGTCGGCCTGCTCCCAGGCGGTGATGTGCGCCGAGGTCGGGCACTTGGAGCTGGCCCACGACTACGCCTACGAGGCCGCGCTGATCGATCTGCGCGACCTGCACGAGAACACCCGCGACGGCCTGCACATGGCGTCGCTGGCCGGGGCGTGGATGGCGCTGGTCGTGGGTTTCGGTGGGTTGCGCGACGACGAGAATGTACTGTCGCTGGACCCGCAATTGCCCGACGGCATCTCACGATTGCGATTCCGGTTGCGCTGGAAGGGTTTCCGGCTGACCGTCGACACCGATCATGAAAACGTCTGCTACACGTTGCGCGACGGACCACGCACCGAGTTGATCATTAAGCACGCCGGTGAGGAGGTCACCCTCAACACCGAAGAATCAGCGACCTTCCCGGCGCGGGAGCGCAAGGCGTTGCTGCCGCCGCCGCCGCAACCGCCGGGGCGCGACCCGTTGCGCCGGCGGTCCCTGGCGCGGGCGTCGGATTGAGGCGCCGCACCAATCCCAGTCAGCCTCAGTCGGGTTCGAGCATCCGGGCGGCCTCGGCGAGCACCGCCTGACGCAGATCGGCCTCAGGCAACTCCTCAAGACCCGTGGCGGTACGCAGCATCGGTTCGAACAACCGCCAACCCATCTGCAGCGCAAGGGCATTGGCGACGGCCAGCCGGGCTGTCGGGTGATCTTCGAAGCGGGTCAGCACATCTTCGAGCAGCGGGGCGATGTTGGGGAAACGGGTCTGCAACTGCTGCGCCGGGTAGCCGTCGAGCAGCGCCCGGGCCCACACCCGCATCTGGCGGTCCAGCGCCTTCTCCACCACCTCGGGGGAGGCGTCGGACGCGAGCAGTTCGGTCAGGTCGGCGCCCAGGTAGTCCAGCACGGCCCCGACCAACCGTTCCTTGGCGCCGAAGTGACGAAACACCAAGCCGTGGTTGACTTTTGACCGGGCAGCAATGTCGCGGATCGACGTTGCCGCCGGGCCGCGCTCGGCGAACAGGTCGGCGGCGGCCTGCAAGACCGCCGCGGCCACCTCTTCCTTTCCGGTGGGAATCGGGCCGCGCGAAGCGCCGGCCGACCGTGTAGTCACGCGTCTACATTAGCCCTTGCCGTCGCGTAGTCAGCCGACTACACTCTGCCTTGTGTAGTCAAACGACTACACTTCCTTGTAGAGGACGGCCACCATGACCAACCAGATGACAGTGCAGAAACTGGGCAGCCGCATCGGCGCCGAAATCGCCGGCGTGCGCCTGGACGGCGATCTGCCCGATGCCGCGGTCGAAGACATCCGCGACGCGCTGCTGACCCACAAGGTCATCTTCTTCCGCAACCAGCACCACCTCGACGACGCCCGGCAACTCGCCTTCGCCGCACTGCTCGGCACCCCGATCGGCCACCCGGCGGCCGTCGCGTTCGCGCCGGACGCGCCGGTCATCACCCCGATCAACTCCGAGTTCGGCAAGGCCAACCGCTGGCACACCGATGTCACCTTCGCCGCCAACTACCCCGCGGCCTCGATCCTGCGCGCGGTCACGCTGCCCAGCTACGGCGGCTCGACGTTGTGGGCCAACACCGCAACCGCCTACGCCGCACTGCCCGAGCCGCTGAAGTGTCTGGTCGACAACCTGTGGGCGTTGCACACCAACCGCTACGACTATCTGGATAAGGCAGTCAACACCGAACCGACGACCGACGCGCAGCGGGCGTTCCGGGAGGTGTTCGAGAAGCCGGACTACCGCACCGAGCACCCGGTGGTGCGTGTGCACCCCGAAACCGGTGAACGCACCCTGGTCGCCGGTGACTTCGTCCGCAACTTCGTCGGCCTGGACAGCCAGGAATCCAGCGCGCTGTTCGACCTATTACAGCGCCGAATCACCGTGCCGGAGAACACCATTCGGTGGAACTGGGCGCCCGGTGACGTCGCCATCTGGGACAACCGGGCCAGCCAGCACCGGGCCGTCGACGACTACGACAACCAACACCGGTTGATGCACCGGGTCACCCTGATGGGCGATGTGCCCGTCGACGTGCACGGGCAGCGCAGCCGGGTGGTCAGCGGGGCGCCGCTGGCGCTGGCCGGCTGAGTCAGCCGGTCTTGGTAACCGGCTCGATCGGCAGCCAGCGCAGCGCGCCCGGCGCGTCGGCCGGCACCACCGGGTGCTCGGGCTCGATCGGGTCGAGCCGGCGGTAGTCGTCGCCCTGCAGCGGCCGCAGGTCGTCCTGGCCCTTGTTCGGCCACAGCGACGCGGCCCGCTCGGCTTGGGCGGTGATCGACAGCGACGGGTTGACGCCCAGGTTCGCCGAGATCGCTGCGCCGTCGACGACGAACATCGTCGGGTAGCCGTAGACGCGGTGATACGGGTCGATGACTCCGTTGGCGGGGCTGTCGCCGATGGCCGCGCCGCCCAGGAAGTGGGCGGTCAGCGGGATGTTGAACAGCTCGCCCCAGGTGCCGCCGGCCACGCCGTCGATCTTCTCGGCGATACGGCGCGTCACCTGGTTGCCGACCGGGATCCAGCTGGGGTTGGGCTCGCCGTGGCCCTGCTTGCTGGAGAACCAGCGGATGCCCAGCTTGCCCCGCTTGGTGAACGTGGTGATCGAGTTGTCCAGGTGTTGCATCACCAACGCGATCATGGTGCGTTCACTCCACTGTTTGGGGTAGAGCAGCCGCAGCATCTTCCGCGGATCCTCGCCGGCTTGGTCCAGCAACTGCCGCCAGCGCGGCACGTCGGTCCCCTCCGGCCCGGTCCCGTCGGTCATCAACGTCTGCAGCAACCCCATCGCGTTGGAGCCCTTGCCGTACCGGACCGGCTCGACGTGGGTGTCCGACGTCGGATGGATCGACGAGGTGATCGCCACCCCGTGCGTCAAATCCAGCTCCGGGTTCACGCTCAGTGTCGCCGCGCCGACGATCGACTCGGAGTTGGTCCGGGTCAGCACGCCCAGCTTTTCGGAGAGCCGCGGTAGCTTGCCCTTGTCGCGCATGTTGAACAACAGATGCTGGGTTCCCCAGGTGCCGGCGGCCAGGATCAGGTTCGCCGCGGTGTAGGTGCGGCGGTCGCGGCGCAGCCAACTGCCGGTGCGCACCGTCTTGACCTCCCACAGCCCGTCGGCGCGCTGTTCGAACCCTTTCACCGTCGTCATCGGAATCACTTCGGCCCCAGCCGATTCCGCCAACGCGAGATAGTTCTTCAACAGCGTGTTCTTGGCGCCGTATCGGCAGCCGGTCATGCAGCACCCGCACTCCAGGCATCCGGTGCGCGCCGGTCCGGCACCGCCGAAGTACGGGTCGGGCACCGTCACGCCCGGCGTCTTCTGCCCGTCGGCGCCGAAGAACACCCCGACCGGGGTGGGCACCCAGGTGTCGCCGCAACCCATCTCCTCGGCAACCTCTTTGACGATGCGGTCGGCGTCGGTGAACGTCGGGTTGTAGACGACGCCCAGCATCCGCTGGGCTTGCTCGTAGTGCGGCATCAGTTCGTCGCGCCAGTCGGTGATGTGCTTCCACTGCTGGTCGTTGAAGAACGGCTCCGGCGGGATGTAGAGGGTGTTGGCGTAGTTCAGCGAGCCGCCACCGACGCCGGCGCCCGCCAGGATCAGCACGTTCTTCAGCGGGTGGATGCGCTGGATGCCGTAGCAGCCGAGCCTCGGCGCCCAAAGGAATTTACGCAGGTCCCACGAGGTTTTCGCGAACTGGTCGTCTTCGTAGCGGCGGCCGGCTTCGAGCACACCTACCCGGTAGCCCTTCTCTGTCAGGCGCAGCGCGCTGACGCTGCCGCCAAAACCCGAACCGATGATCAGGACGTCGTAATCCGGTTTCATGGCTGCATAGCCTACGGCGAGCAGACGCAGAATCGCACAAATCCCATGGCAGGAGCGCGATTCTGCGTCTGCTCGCGGCCCGCGCCAAACTAGCTGGCGACGGTCAGGCCGACTTTCTGAAACTCTTTGAGATCGCAGTACCCGGCTTTTGCCATCGCCCGACGCAGCCCGCCGACCAGATTCAGGGTGCCGAACGGGTCATCCGACGGGCCGTTGAGGACCCGCTCCAGCGGCGGCCGTTCGCCCAGCGCGATCTGCAGCAGCGCCCCGCGCGGCAACGACGGGTGCGCCGCGGCCGACGGCCAGAACCAGCCCTCTCCCAGCGCCTCGGCGGCCTCGGCCAGCGGGGTGCCCAGCACCACCGCGTCGGCGCCGCACGCGATCGCCTTGGCCAGCTCGCCGGAATTGTGGATGTCGCCGTCGGCCAGCACGTGCACGTAGCGCCCGCCGGTCTCGTCGAGGTATTCGCGCCGCGCGGCCGCGGCGTCGGCGATCGCGGTGGCCATCGACACGCTGATGCCCAGCACCTCGTCGGTGGTGGTCACGCCGCGGGTGGCGCCGTAGCCGACGATCACCCCGGCCGCACCGGTGCGCATCAGGTGCAGCGCGGTGCGGTGGTCCTGCACCCCGCCGGCGACCACCGGGATGTCGAGTTCGGAGATGAAGCTCTTCAGGTTCAGCGGCTCACCGTCGCGCGCCACCCGCTCGGCCGAGACGATGGTGCCCTGGATGACCAGCAGGTCCACCCCGGCCTGCACCAGCACCGGCGTCAGCGCCTGCGCGTTCTGCGGGCTGACCCGCACCGCAGTCGTCACCCCGGCCTCCCGGATGCGGGCCACCGCGGCGCCGAGCAGTTCGGGATTCAGCGGGGCCGCGTGCAGCTCCTGCAGCAACCGGATCGCCGCCGACGGTTCGGGTTCCTTGCTGGCGGCCTCGACCAGCTGAGCGACCTTGGCCTGCACGTCGGCATGCCGGCCGATCAGCCCCTCGCCGTTGAGCACCCCCAGACCGCCCAGCCGGCCCAGCTCGATGGCGAACTCCGGAGATACCAGGGCGTCGGTGGGGTGGGCCAGCACCGGGATCTCGAAGCGGTAGGCGTCCAGTTGCCAGGCGGTGGAGACGTCCTGCGACGATCGGGTGCGCCGCGACGGCACGATGTTGATCTCACTGAGTTCATAGGTGCGACGGGCGTTGCGGCCCATGCCGATTTCGACCATGGCCAATTCGCTGTTCACCGCGCGTAGTAATTGGGCGCTTCGACCGTCATCGCGACGTCGTGCGGGTGGCTTTCCTTCAGGCCCGCCGGTGTGATCCGGACGAACTGCGCCTGCTGCAGCACCTCGATGGACGGCGAGCCGGTGTAACCCATCGCCGCGCGCAACCCGCCGGTCAGCTGGTGGATCACCGACGCCAGCGGACCTCGGAACGGTACCCGTCCCTCGATGCCCTCGGGCACCAGCTTGTCCTCGGAGAGCGCGTCGTCGGCGAAGTAGCGGTCCTTGGAGTACGACTTGCCACCGCCGCGACCCTGCATGGCGCCCAACGACCCCATGCCGCGGTAGCTCTTGTACTGCTTGCCGTTGACGAAGATCAGCTCGCCGGGCGCCTCTGCTGTGCCGGCCAACAGTGAGCCCAGCATGGCGGTCGACGCGCCGGCGGCCAGCGCCTTGGCGATGTCGCCGGAATACTGCAGCCCGCCGTCGGCGATCACCGGCACACCCGCCGGGGCGCACACCGCGACCGCCTCCAGAATCGCCGTGATTTGTGGGGCCCCGACCCCGGCGACCACCCGGGTGGTGCAGATCGAACCCGGGCCCACGCCGACCTTCACCGCGTCGGCACCGGCGTCGACCAGCGCCGCGGCCGCCGAGCGGGTCGCGACGTTGCCGCCGACCACCTCGACCCGTTCACCGACCTCGAGTTTGAGCTTGTTCACCATGTCCAGCACCAGGCGGTTGTGCGCGTGCGCGGTGTCCACCACCAGCACGTCCACTCCGGCGTCGACCAGCATCATCGCCCGTACCCAGGCGTCGCCGCCGACCCCGACGGCCGCCCCGACCAGCAATCGGCCGTCGCTGTCCTTGGTGGCCAGCGGGTGTTGCTCGGTTTTGACGAAGTCCTTGACGGTGATCAGCCCGGTCAGCCGGCCGCGGCCGTCGACGATCGGCAGCTTCTCGATCTTGTTGCGGCGCAACAGGCCCAGCGCCGCCGACGCGCTGACACCCTCCTGGGCGGTGATCAGCGGCGACTTGGTCATCACTTCGGCGACCTGCTTGTTCTGGTCGACCTCGAAGCGCATGTCGCGGTTGGTGATGATCCCGACGAGGGCGCCGTCGTCGTCGACGACCGGCAGACCCGAGATCCGGAACCTCGCGCACAGCGCGTCTACCTGGGCCAGCGTGTTGTCGGGGCGGCAGGTGACCGGGTCGGTGACCATGCCGGCCTCGGAGCGTTTGACCATCTCGACCTGCCCGGCCTGCTCGGCGACCGGCAGGTTGCGGTGCAGCACACCCATGCCGCCGGCGCGGGCCATGGCGATCGCCATGCGCGACTCGGTGACGGTGTCCATCGCGGAGCTGACCAGCGGCACCTTGAGCCGGATCCGCTTGGTGAGCTGGCTGGCGGTGTCGGCGGTGGCGGGCACCACATCCGAGGCGGCCGGCAGCAGCAGGACGTCGTCGAACGTCAGTCCCAGCATCGCGATCTTGTGCGGGTCGTCGCCGCCGGTCGGTACCGACTCCTCGGACAGCCCGCCGACCCGCACGTAGGAGCTGCCGACCAGGTCGGAGCTGTCTTCGAGGCCGGACATGCCACGGGACATCGGCGAGGCCCTCCATATGCATGCTGGGTTGGAAAACATAATCCTATCGGCTCCCAGACGCTGTCCGGCTCACGGCTTCTGCGCGGCGCGCCACCGGCGGCGCGCGTCGGCAATTTCTGGCGTTATCACTGCCGTGCTGCGTAGGCTATGGGGGTGCGCGACCACCTCCCGCCGGGTTTGCCGCCCGATCCCTTCGCCGACGACCCATTGGACCCGTCGGCTGCTCTGGATGCCGTCGAGCCCGGTCAGCCGCTCGACCAACAGGAGCGGATGGCCGTCGAAGCCGACCTGGCCGACTTGGCCGTCTACGAAGCACTGCTGGCCCACAAGGGAATCCGCGGACTCGTGGTGTGCTGCGACGAATGCCAGCAGGATCACTATCACGACTGGGACATGCTGCGCGCCAACTTGCTGCAGCTGCTGATCGACGGCACCGTCCGCCCGCACGAGCCGGCTTACGACCCCGAACCGGACGCCTACGTCACGTGGGATTACTGCCGCGGATACGCTGACGCCTCGCTCAACGAAGCGACGTCAGACGCCGACGGATTCCGCCGCCACCTCTAGACCTACGGCGCTTCGCCTGTTGGGAACGATGTTCTCGGCCTGGGCTGTCCCGTTGTCCTGTCCCACGATTCGCCTGACGGTGTCTGCTGCGTCGGCGACGCGGGTACGCCGGGCGCTGCCGCGGGTGTGCTGGGTGCCGTCGTGGTGGTGGTCGTGGTGTTGGGTTTGGTGGTCGTCGTGGTCGGGACGGGACTGGGCGGGGTCGTGGCGGTCGACGGGGTCGCCGTTGGTGACGCGACCGGGCCGGTGGACTCCGGTAGCTCCGACGGAGCCTGGATCGCGGACGGCGGCGACTGTGGGACCGGAGCCGACGGCGGCGACTGTGGGACCGGAGCCGAGGGCGGCGCCGACGACACGGCCGGGGCGCGCGGCACGGCCAGCTCCGCGCTCGCCGTCGGGTCGCGCTTTTCCACCTTGGTGTTGAGCTGGTTCACCTCCGCCAGCAGACCCTTCCGGCGGCTGCCGTCGTTGACACCTTGCACAGTGGTGCTGACCTCGGCCAACTGCGTCTGCGCCTGATCCCATTGACCCTGGGCGATCATCTGCTCGACTTTGGCCAGATCGGCCTTGGCGGACAACTCGATCTGGTCGTCACTGACCCTGGGTTCGTTGAACATCATCGCGTGCAGCCCGTAGAGGAAGTCGCCCGGTTTGGCGTCGGCGACCACCGCACCGAACCCGCTGAGCGCCAGCAGGGTCGCGGCCACCGAACCCACCGCGGCCAGGCCGCTGCGTCGCCGGCGGGGCCGCAACATCCCCTCCCGCAGCGCGTCTTCGGCTTCGTCCTGGGACACCAGCGCGCTCGCCGGTGGCCAGCGCAGGTCATCGCGCCAATTACCCAGCAAGAGGGCAAGCGCTTCGTCTTCGAAGTTTGCCGGATGGACGAAGTGGTCTTCGGTACGCGCCGCCAGCGCATCGAGCAGCAAGTCGGTGTGGGTCACCTCGTCCAGGGCGGGTCGGCCCCGGCGGGCATCGGAATCAGAGTTACGCATATTCACCTGCCGCGACGATTTCGTCTCTCAACCGTTGAAGGGCGCGGTGCTGGGCTACCCGGACCGCTCCCGTGGTGCTTCCGACCGCCGCAGCGGTCTCCTCGGCGCTCAGCCCGACGACGACGCGCAGAATCAGGATCTCGCGTTGCTTGGCCGGAAGGATCTCGAGCAATTCGTTCATCCGGGTCACCGAATCGGCTTCGATGGCCATCTGTTCCGGACCGGCGTCGTGGGACCGCCGCTCGGGGACCTCTTCGGCCGGATAGGCGAGGTCGCGGCCGGCGGCACGATGGGCGTCCGCGACTTTGTGTGCTGCGATGCCGTACAGGAAGGCCAGGAACGGTCGTCCTCGGTCTCGGTAGCGCGGCAGCGCCGTGATGGTCGCCAAGCACACCTCCTGCGCCACGTCATCTGCTGACAGGCCACCCCGTTCGACCGTGCCGACCCGCGCTCGGCAATATCGGACGACGATCGGACGGATGGTCTCCAGCACCTCCCGCAATGCATTCCGGTCCCCTGCCGCGGCTTCCGCAACCACGACGTCGAGACGTTCTCCCTGCATTGTCATCGACGGTGGTTTCTCCAAAGTCACGAACCGGACACATACCGGGCTAACTCGCTGATCGAAGCTATCGGGCGGACGGGCTATCGAGCGGTACGCCAGATCCCACCGGCGCGTTGTACTTCACCTGCGCAAATATCCCGAATTTCGGTCCATTCCGGCAGCCCTTGTGCTCCAACCGTGACGCTTCCGGTATCGACCAGCAAGCTGGCCAGCGCCCACCGCAGCGGTATCAAACCCAGCGGTTCGGTGGCCTGCAGTGCCGCGTGCGCCACGGCGCGCGCCCGCTCGACGTCCCCCGCGCTGCACAGCGCGGCCGCCAGGACCACGTCGCTTTTGACCCGGTGGCGCGCCGAGACGCCGGCCCGGGCCCTGGCGACGGCGTCCTCTGCGCGCCGGACAGCGGTGTCGCCGTCGCCGGAGGCCATCGCCAGCTCGGCACCCACCCATCCTCGGCGCACCGCCAGCCGGTCGGCCACCGGGATCGGCAGTTCGGCGTTATCCATGGCCGCGTCCGCGCGGCTGAGAAATCCCGCTGCTGCCGCGAAGCGTCCGATACCCAACGCGTCGGCGGCCAGGCCGACCAGCGCATCGGCGCGGGCTTCGGGATCCGCACCCGCCAATGCGAAGGCTCGACCATCCCAACCCCGGGCCAGGGCGTGCCAGCCGAGCTGGCGCAGAAACGAGCCGTGCGTGCTGAGCGCCAGCGAGGCCAGGGGGCCGGCCTTGACCTGACGGCGCAGCAGTGCGAGATCGGCATAGGCGCTGCTGTACCTGCCCTGTCCACCGGCGGCGACGGCGCGCAGCCACAGTTGTCGCGGGGTGGTAGCCGTCGGCAGCGGCCAGGTCGCGGGGCTGTTCCCGAACGCGGCCTCGGCCAGCGTCGTGTCCTGCGCTGCATCCACGGGGCTATTGTCACCAGCGCTGCGCGGCGGACCGCGGCCGCCCGGCTTCTTGGACTGCAGGCTCGCCGAGCGTCACGCCAGCGTGGCATTCGGCGCCGAGCGTCACGCCAGCGTGACGGGCCGAGCAAGCAAGCGCCCAGCCCGTCGGGTACTGCAGGCTCGCCGAACGTCACGCCAGCGTGGCATTCGACGCCGAGCGTCACGCCAGCGTGACGGGCCGAGCATGCAAGCGCCCAACCCTCGGACTGCAGGCTCGCCGAACGTCACGCCAGCGTGGCATTCGGCGCCGAGCGTCACGCCAGCGTGACGGGCCGAGCAAGCAAGCGCCCAGCCCGTCGGGTACTGCAGGCTCGCCCAGCGTCACGCCAGCGTGGCATTCGGCGCCGAGCGTCACGCCAGCGTGACGGGCCGAGCGGGCAAGCGCCCAGCCGTCGGGTCGCGCACCGGCGGACAACTGCAACCGGTTTCAATCACCGTGATGGCTGCGCGTAAGTCGTAAAAAGTTTGTGCTCTAGGGGTTACCGGAAGATTACTCAGAGTGCGCCATACGCCAATTACGGGTTGCTTACAGCAGGCCTCTGAACTGGGCAAACCGCAAATCGATGGCGTCCGGTTAGCACATCTAGCCTTCAGCTATAGCGCTACAGATGAACGCGGAGTTAATTCTGCTACAAAGAGTCGGTTTTTCGCCACATCCCGTACCTATTGACGGAAATTCGATAGCACACCTAGCGTCTACCGTGTTCGGTGTAGTCATCGGTGACGCCACTGCCAATTCAGTTGCACAACTCGTCTTATTCAGGAGTTTTTGGCCCTCGAGCAGGTGGGCCGGTGCAGAGGAAGGGAATCAGCAATGCCACAGCCGGAACAGCTACCTGGGCCCAACGCCGACATCTGGAACTGGCAGTTGCAGGGGTTGTGCCGCGGCGTCGACTCATCGATGTTCTTCCATCCCGACGGGGAGCGTGGCCGGGCCCGGATGCAGCGCGAGCAGCGCGCAAAAGAGATGTGCCGGCGTTGCCCGGTGATCGACGAGTGCCGCACGCACGCTCTGGACGTCGGTGAACCCTACGGCGTGTGGGGCGGCCTCTCGGAATCCGAGCGGGACATGCTGCTCAAAGGATCCATCGGGCGGGGTCGCGGTATCCGCCGCTCGGCCTGATTGCTGCTGGACGACGCAGGCCCGGGGTGCTTGATGCCCCCGGGCCTGCGTTTGTGTTCTGCATCTTCGTCGACTCAGCGCGGAGAGTGAATCGCGATCGCAGCGCAGATTTCACGCCGCGATCGCCGTTCAGCCCAGGATCGGGAACCGCCGCTGGGCGGCGAGTCCGTCGAGCGCCTGTTGCATCACCGAGCGGATATGGCGGTCGACCTCGTCTACATCGGGATCGCGGCCGAACGCCGCGGGGATGTCGATCGGCTCGAGTACCGCGGTGGTGATCTTGGTCGGCAACGGCAGATTCGGCGGCAGGATCATACTGACCCCGAACGGAAATCCGATGCTGATCGGCAGGATCTTCAGCCGCAGCCGCTTGTCCAGTCCCAGCTTCTTCGCCAGCCCGGTGCCCCGGGTCAAGAACAACTGACTCTCCTGCGCGCCGATCGACACGGTGGGCACAATCGGGACCCCGGCCTCCAGCGCGGCGGTGATGTAACCCGTCCGGCCGTTGAAGTCGACGACGTTCGACTGACTGGTGGGCCGGTAGGAGTCGAAGTCCCCGCCGGGAAACACCAGCACGATCGCACCGGATTGCAGTGCTTCGGAGGCATTTTCGGGGCTGGCGTGGATGACACCGATGCGCAGCATGCTCCTTTCCAGCGGCCCCATCAGCACGGTGTTGTGTGCCAGCGTGTACATCGGGCGGTCGTAGCCGAACATCTCGTAGAACGCCGCGCCGAAGATCAACGGATCGGGAGTGAACATCCCCCCGGAGTGATTGGACACGACCAGGCACGGGCCATCGGGGACCCGTTCCATCCCCCGCACTTGCGGCCGGAACCAGCGTTTGACCCAGGGGTGCAGTTTGTCTTTGAACTGCGCGGTGAACTCCGAATCCCATTGCGCGACTTCGGTTGTCGCGAGCTCGGCGACGCTCATGCGGATCGCGCCGCATCGGCGAGGATGGTAGGCAGCCCATTGCGGGGGTTGCCAGCGGTCATGCCGCCGTCGACCGGCAAGACGACGCCGGTGATGTAACGGGACCGGTCGCTGCCCAGGAAGATCGCGGCGTTGGCGATGTCCTCGGCCGTCCCCGTGCGGTTGAGCGGACGGTCCTGCGCCATGATCGCGCGGATCGCCTGCGTCACCTCGTCGGCACCCTGCTCGGCATAACCGGTCGCAACCGACAGCAGTGGGGTCGGAATACCGCCCGGCGCAATGCAGTTGACGCGCACGCCGTGTTCGGCGAGATCGATGGCCGCGCACTTGGTGAAGTGCACGACGCCCGCCTTGGCGGCGCGGTAGCTCAGCACGGTGCGGCCGGCATCCAGTCCGCCGATCGAGGTCGTGTTGATCACCGAGCCGCCACCGTGATCCTTCATGTGTCGGGCGGCGATCTGGGTGCCGAGCATGACACCGAGCAGGTCGACCCGGACCACTCGGTCGAAGTCCTCGAAGTCCTCGTCGAGCAGGCTGGGCACCATCCGTCCGGAAACGCCGGCGTTGTTGAACATGATGTCGAGGCCGCCGAAGTTGTTGACGGCGAACGCAACCAGGCCCGTCAGGTCTTGAGCGCTGGACACGTCGGCGTACTGGAACGCGCAGTCGGAGCCCCCTTCAGCGGCGATCGCCTCGCCCCGTTCCCGGTCGACGTCGGCGACGACGACCCCGGCGCCTTCGGCAAGGAAGTGCCGCACGGTGGCGGCGCCGATTCCGCGCGCACCGCCGGTGACGATGGCTACTTTGTCGGCAAGTTCGTTGGTCATTTGTCGTACCTTTCGTTGAGCGCCGTCAGGCGGGCGTGAATTCCAGCTGCAGGTGGGTGAGGCCGCACAGGATGAACGTCGGAATGTATTGATAGCGGCGGTTTTCGGCCGGACCGTGATGAGTTTCGCTGATCCGGATGTGGCCGGTGCGGTCCAGCAGTCGCTCGATCGCGACCCGGGTTTCGGCGCGTGCCAATGGTGCACCCGGGCAGCTGTGAATGCCGCGTCCGAAGGCTAAGTGCTGACGGGCGTTCTTGCGCGCCGGGTCGAACACGTCGGGGTCTTCGAAGCGGCGCGGATCGCGATTGGCGGCGCCGTTGAGCACCATTACCGTGGTGCCGGCCGACAACGCAACTCCGCCAACGGTTGTCGGCACACGCGAGAGCCGGAAGTCGCCTTTGACGGGACTTTCTGTGCGCAACGCCTCTTCGATGAAGTTCGGGATGAGGCAACGGTCGGCCCGCAGAGCGGCCTGGATCTCGGCATTCTCGGCGATTATCTTCAGCGCGCTGCCCAACAGGCGGACGGTGGTCTCCTGACCTGCCGAGAAGACATTGGTCGCCACGCGCGCCACGTCGGCGACGGCGGGCGTGGACCCGTCGGGGAAGGTGGCCGTGGCCAAACCGGTCAGCACGTCGTCCTGCGGGTCGGCCCGGCGCTGTTCGACGTAGCCGGCGAAGCGGTCGTAGAGAAACGCCAACGGACTGTGCGCCAACGCCTGCTCACCGCTGCCACCGAACCCGTCGTCGGCGTTGCGGCGCAGACTTTCGACGAGTGCGGTGCGGTCCTGACTCGGCACGCCCAGCAGGTCGGCGATGACGAGGAAAGTGAACGGGCCGGCGAATCCCTCAATGAAATCGCCATTTTCGGCCGCGAGGTAAGAGTCGAGCACCTGATCGGCCAGCTGCCACATCGCGTCCTCGTTCTCCTTGAGGCGCTTCGGCGTGATCAACCGCATCATCAGCGCGCGGTGGTCGGTGTGCACCGGCGGATCCAGCGTCGGCAGCTGATCGCTGAACGGCAGCTCGTGACGGTGCTGGTCGATGAGCGCGGCGATATCGCCCTTCAGTTCCACGGGGAAACCGGGGAACGGACCGGTCACCGAGATGCAGGACGACCACGTCTCGTCGTCGTTGTAGACGTCAACCGCTTCTTGCCATCCGGTGACCATCGTGACGTCGTGACGGCCTTCGCGAGCCACCGGGCAGGCGGAGCGCAGCGCTTCGAAATAGGGATAGGGGTCTTCGACGAGACGCTCGTCGCTGAAGAAGTCGAGCGACGACAGGCCGTCGATGGTCATGATGATCCTTCCTTGTCGCACGTTTGCAGCTGGACGAACGTATAGGAGATTACTGGACGATCGTATAGAAGACAACTGGACGATCGACCAGGTATTGTGAGGTGGAACACGGACTGGAAGCGACATGACAAGCGAACTGGCACACGACGACAGCGACGCCCGGACCAGCGGACGCCTGATGGCGGTCGCTGTGAGACTCTTTGCCCGCCATAGCTATGCGGGCACCTCGCTACAGATGATCGCCGACGAGCTGGGCTTCACCAAGGGTGCGATCTACCACCACTTCCGCACTCGCGAAGAGTTGCTGTGGGCCATTCTGGAACCCATGCTCGAGCAATTACGCGGCATCGTCGACGAAGCCGAGTCACGTCGTACACCCAACGCGCGTGCCGATCACCTGCTGCAGGGCTACGCCGCTCATCTGGCGGCCAACCGCAAAGTTGCCGCAGTGCTGGCGCTCGACCCAGGGGTGTTGGAGGTGCTTCGCACCAATCTGACCTGGAGTCGGCTGATCGAACGTCAGATCGACCTGCTGGCCGGCGTCGAGCCGGGGCCGGCCGGTCGGGCAAAGGCCTCGATCGTGATGGCGGGTGTCGCCGCGGCGGTCGACCCGCGCGTTGCCGACCTCGACGAGGACACGCTGCGCGATCTACTGGTCGATGCCGGTCGTCGCGTGCTCGGCCTACGCGCGCCGCGCCGGTAGCCGGGTGTTACGACAGATAACCCCAGCTCCCAGGCGGCCGGCGAATGCACTGCGTTTTTGTTCTACATGCACTGGCAAGGTCTAGATGAAGACGCAAGTGCTCGCGCGCTCCGGCATGAAAGTCCTTCAACACCAACGTCTTCGAGGCAAACAGGTCCGCGCCGTGATACATCTGCGGGACGGTGACCAGCGTGCACGGAACCCCGGCCGCCTCGAGTCTTCTTGCGTAGTCGACATTCTCGTCGTGGAACAGATCCAGTTCGCCGACGCCGATCCAGGCCGGCGGCAAACCGGTCAATTCCTCGCGCCGTGCCGGCGCCGCGTACTGCGGCGCATCCGACAGCCGCGGCTCGTGACCGAGGTAGCTGGTCCAGCCGAACCGGTTGGATTCCGGCGTCCACAGGAATCGGCCCCGCCCGGCATGGTCGGCTCGCAGGACGGTGCGGTCGTCGAGCATCGGATACAGCAGCACCTGCGCCCGCAGCGGAATCCCTTCGTCGTGGCTGCGTTGCGCGACGGCGGCGGCCAGGCCGCCACCGGCACTGCCCCCCATGACGGCGATCCGCTGCGGATCGATACCCAGTTCGTCGGCGTTAGCCCGCATCCACCGCAGCGTGGTCATACAGTCGTCGAGCGCGGCCGGGAAGGGATGTTCGGGGGCCAGCCGGTAGTCGGGTGATGCGGCGACGACGCCGAGTTCCCTTGCCAGTTGCCCGGTTCCGAACGCTTCCATTTGCGGTGAGCCCACCACGTATCCGCCGCCGTGGATGTACAGCACGCCCGGCCGTGGTGTCGAGCCGTCCGTCGGAGTGGTGATCAGCACCCGCAGGGAAGATTCCCCGATGCGGCACTCGGTCACCGTCACGCCGGGCCCGGACGGCGTGCGTATCCGCGAGTTGAAGCGAAAGACGGGAAGCAACCAGGCGCGCGTGGTGGCAGGCAGAAACGGCAGTACCGGACTGCGGAAATCGGGCGCCACCGCGGCCATGGCCTCGCGCATGGCCGCATACCGTCGCGCCGCCAAAGCGGCCATGCCCAAGGCGGCGATCAGTGCAAGTCGCGTCACCCGCGGAGCCTAACCCTGATCAGCGAACTGAGGCCGCGACAGCGCGGATGTTTCCGGGAGGGCTGCGAGGGTATCGCGCGAAGATGCTGCGAGATTCTCTGCGTGAAGGCCTGATTGCCGGCACTGCTGGGGCGGTCGTCATGACGCTCGGCGAAAAGGTCGAGCAACGTCTCACCGATCGGCCGAACTCCTACGTGCCCGCAGCGGTGCTGGAGCGCCTCACCGGCCGCCAATTCTCCTCTCCCGGAAGTAGATTGGTCGCCAACTGGGCGATGCACTACGGACAGGCCGCGCTGTTAGGGGTGCTGCGCTCGGCGATGGCTGAGGTCGGGCTTCGCGGACCGGGGGCTTCGGCCAAGTTCACGGTGGTGCGGCTGACCAATGACCAAATTCTCGAGAACGCGACGGGTGTCGGGGCACCGCCGCAGACCTGGCCGCGCCACGAGCTGATTCTCGATGTGCTGCACAAGGCGGTGTATGCGTTCGCCACCGGCGCCGTCGCCGACGCCCTCGCCGCCCGGCGTGGCCCGGGCCCGGGGCAGCGGCACGCGGCGCGATTGCCGGGCCGCCACTCCGATGTGGGACCTGTTCCCGCTGAGCAAGCTTTTGGCCGGACGCCACGTTAGGGGTGCTCAACCGCCATTCCCACGAGTTTCGGTGGCGGCCGCGGAGGGTAGGCACCATCCATGAAAATGGGCGTGTTATTCGCGGTCGCGGCGCTGACCGCGGCCGCACCGTTAGCAGCGTGCGCCAACGACCGGGGCGGCCAATCCGCAACGTCGTCTAGCTCTTCGCCTGGTGCGGAGAGGATGACCACTCAGTTGAAGGGCACCGACGGCAGTCAGGTCGGTAACGCCACTTTTGAATTCGCGAACGGCTACGCGACCGTGACGGTGGAGGCCGGCCCCAACCAGGTCCTCAGCCCCGGCTTCCACGGCCTGCAGGTCCACTCGGTGGGCACCTGCGATGCGTCCGGAAGCTTCAGCTCCGCCGGCGAGGTCTACCAGGCGCCGAATCACACGGGTAATCCCGCCAGCGGCGATCTCACGTCTCTGCAAGTGCGCCCCGACGGCTCGGCGAAGCTTGTCACGACCACCAGCGCATTCACGGCGGCGGACCTGAGGAATGGCTCGGGTACTGCTCTGGTCGTCCACCAGACTCCGGGGACCTTCAGCGGCGAGGGCGAGGAGTCCGGCAAGCGGATCGCCTGCGGTGTGATTGCCGCGCCAGCTGCAACCTCGTCCACCACAACCACCACGACGACAACGACGACGACAACCAGCGTCAGCACGGTCACGACCACCGTCGTCGTGCCACCACCATTGACCAGCACGAGTACCAGCACCGTGACGGTCAGCAGCACCCCGAGCAGCAGCATCTCGCCGACCACCACGCTGACGACTTCCAGCCAGCCCGGCGGCGGTTAAGGGCGAGGCAGGTTGTAGGCGAACGACTTCTGTTGGCGCTCTTTCATCTTCGCCAGGCACTGGTGATGTTTGCGGGCGTGGTAGGCCAACGGGAAATAGGTGAGCCGGTCGGGCAGCAATCGGTAGGCGGTGCGGATCACGAAGTAGCGCCTGGTGAGCTGCCGTTCCTCTTTGGCGCTCCATGTGACACCGAGCTTTTCGCGAAGACGTGGATCCAGCAACCCGACGATCGACAGATAGTTCAGTCGCAGTGCTGGCAGCACCAACGCTCTCGCCAGCGGGGCCAGCGGCTTCGGGAATGAGGGCGGCAGATCGACCTTGCCGATCTGCAGATCGTGGATCAGTTGCAGCGCTTGGGGCGTGCCCTGCAGCGTGTCCAGCATCGACTCGAAATACTCGGCCATCTCCTGCTGTGACTCGGGGTAACCGCGCATCGGCACATGCAGCAGTCGAGCCAGTCGCCGGTTGTCGCGCAGCAGCTCCTGCTTCTCGACGTCGGTGAACTCCCGCCCGATCAGTAATTTGCCGGCCTGTGCGTTGACGATGTAGCCGGTGGCGATCACCCACTGGTAGGCCTCGGGGTTCAGGGCGCTGATCTGCTTACCGGTTTCGGCGCTTTTCATGGTGATCGGCTGGTGCATCGCGCGCACTCGGTCACCCTCGGCCTTGGCTTCGGTGCCGCCGTAAGTCCAGCGAAGCACCGAGTCGACGGAACGTATCGCGCGGCCGCCCGCGTCGCCGTGGAAGGCTGCGGAGTATTTACCGGTGATCTCGGCGATGACCGGATGCATCGCCTGCATCATGAACGCCGCACCTTCGAGGATGAGGAACGTCCAACGTCCGGTGTGCTCGGCGGTCAGGGAATCCGGCGGAACGAGTTCGATCGCTTCGGAGTCCGCATGGTCCTGTCGGATATCGAGCCTTCTGCTGGCGGTCACCGGTGTCCCCCTCCGGTCGATCTGATGCTTCGAGGCTAATATGACCGTCAGGTCGCATTCAAGTCGCGTCAGGGGTTCTGATGAGCACAGCAAAGTCCAGGTCAGAGCGTCGGAAGGTGCCACAGCAGGCACGTTCCCGGGAGATGGTCGCAAAAATCGTGTCGACGACGGTGTCGTTGCTGCACCGACACGCGCCGGAGCAGATCACCACCAATCTGATCGCCGAGCAGGCCGGCATCAGCAAGGGATCGATCTATCAGTACTTCGCCAACAAGGAGCAGATGATCAACGCCGCCATCGAGCAACTGGCCGCCGAACAGGCGCCCGCCATCGAGGAGATGCTGCGGGCAATCACGCTGGACCGCCCGGAATCGGCCATGGAGTCGTCGATCGACATCCTGATCGAGTTCACCATCGCCAACCGCCGGTTGATCCGCTACCTCGCCGAACGCCCCGACCACGTCCGCACCTTCGAGAAGATCTCCGGACTCAACGCCACCCTGCTGGCGATGACCACGCTGCACATAAACCATTACCGCAGCGAGTATCGCGACGAGTTGAGCCCGAAGGCGTTGGCTTGGCTGTTCTTCAATATGGCCGTGGCGACGACCCTGCGTTACATCGAATCCGACGACCCGATTCGGCTGGAGGAACTACGCACCGGGCTGAAGTTTGCCTCCACCGGTCTGCTGGCAGGGCGGCGCCCTGATCGACTCGGGGACGAACGCCGATGAGCATCCGCTGACGCGCCGCGGCACCTCCGAAAGGACCTCAGCGCGCTCGACGGCCTCGACAAGGGCGATGCCGCACGTTGCCGCCGTCTAGGACCTGATCGCGACAACAAGGTGATGAGTGATCGCGGCCTCGTCGAGGCGGCGCTGCGTGACTTCGCCAAATCCCGCCTTTTTCAAGGCAACGACGATCTCGTCGATCGGGCGTAGCTCGAAACCATAAGCAGTGAAAGGCAAACGGGCCATCGCGTCAGGGTCACCGATACCCAACACTGCTCGGCCGCCGGGACGTACCACCCGCGCGAGTTCAGCACACGCGACGTCGAGGTCTGGCACGAAGTACATGGTGTTGACGGAGATCGCCGCATCGAGCGAGCGATCGTCGAGCGGCAATGCGGTCAGCGACCCGGTGAGCAGACTGATCCGGCCGGCAGCGATCTGGGTCTCGAAGCGCGCCCGGGCGCGCGTGAGCATGTCCTCGGCGACCTCCACACCGAAGACGGTGCCCTGCGGGCCAACCCGCTGCAAAAACAGGTCGAGCCCTAGTCCACCACCAAAACCGATGTCGGCCACCGTGTTTCCGGCCGACGCAGCCGTCGCATCGACAGCGCCGACCATCGCCCGTCGATTGCCGCGGTTGAGCAGTAGCGCGACGCCACGGCCCACCAGACCGTGCGGCCGGCCGAGTTGCCCGGCGATCGTCGCCAACATTCGCTGGCGTAAACCCATGATCGTTACCTCAGAACTGATTCATTGAAGACGTGCCGCCCCGCCCAATAATGCTTGATCCGCGCAGCGACTATTCAGGGGCGGTCGTGAAACTTGAAGCCGTTGAGTTTCGCCGAGGCTGAACTGATGCACGCGGCACTCCGAGGCGACGAAGCGCCCCGGCCGCAGGGACCGGGGCGCTCCGTCGGAAATGTTCTCAGTGGTGGTGATGGCCGTGGCCGTGACCATCGTCGGCGGCCTCGGCGGGCTTCTCGACGACCGCCGTCTCCGTGGTCAGCACCATCCGCGCCACCGACGACGCGTTGAGCACCGCCGAACGGGTCACCTTGACCGGGTCGACGATGCCGTCAGCCGCCAGGTCCCCGTAGGTCCGGCTCGCGGCGTTCAGACCCTGCCCGTTGGGCAGCTCGCCGACCTTGTTGACCGCGACCGCGCCGTCAAGCCCGGCGTTGGTGGCAATCCAGTACAGCGGCGCGGCGAGCGCATCGGCGAACACGTCGACGCCGACCCGCTCGTCACCGCTGAGCGCGTTGCGCAGCGACTCCAGAACGTGGCGGGCCTGGATCAGCGCCGAACCGCCGCCGGCGACGATGCCTTCCTCGACCGCGGCCTTGGCCGCCGCGACCGCGTCCTCCACGCTCTCTTTGCGCTCCTTCAACGCCGTCTCGGTGGCGGCACCGACCTTGATCACGGCCACCCCGCCGGCCAGCTTGGCCAGCCGTTCCTGCAGCTTCTCCCGATCCCAGTCGGAGTCGCTGGCTTCGATCTCGGCGCGCAGGTGCTTGATCCGGTTGGCGACCGCATCCTTGGAGCCGCCGCCGTCGACGATGATCGTGTCGTCCTTGTTGACCACCACCCGCCGGGCGGTGCCCAGCACGTCGAGGCCGACCTCGCGCAGCAGCAGACCGGTGTCGGGGTTGACCACCTCGCCGCCGGTCACGATCGCCAGGTCCTGCAGGAACGCCTTGCGCCGGTCGCCGAAGTACGGCGCCTTGACCGCAACAGCCTTGAGCGTCTTGCGGATCGAGTTGACCACCAGCGTGGCCAGCGCCTCACCCTCGACGTCCTCAGCGACGATCACCAGCGGCTTGCCGGCCTCGGCGACCTTCTCCAAAAGCGGAAGCAGGTCGGGCAACGAGCTGATCTTGTCCTGGTGCAGCAGGATCAGCGGGTCGTCGAGCACGGCTTCCTGGGAGTCGAAGTCGGTGACGAAGTAGGCCGACAGGAACCCTTTGTCGAAGCCGACGCCCTCGGTGAACTCCAGTTCGGTGTTCAGCGTGGAGGATTCCTCGACGCTGACCACGCCGTCGGCGCCGACCTTGGTCATCGCCTCGCCGACCAGCCCGCCGATCAGCTCGTCCCGCGAGGACACGGTCGCCACCTGGGCGATGGCGTCCTTGCCGGAGACCGGGGTGGCCGCGGCCAGCAGCGCCTCCGACACCGCATCGGCGGCCTTGGAGATACCCGAACCCAGCGCGATCGGGTTGGCCCCGGCTGCCACGAGGCGAAGGCCGCCCTTGACCAGCGCCTGGGCCAGCACGGTGGCCGTGGTGGTGCCGTCACCGGCGACGTCGTTGGTCTTGGTGGCCACCGACTTCACCAGTTGGGCGCCCAGGTTCTCGAACGGGTCTTCCAGGTCGATCTCACGTGCGACGGTCACCCCGTCGTTGGTGACCTGCGGTCCGCCGAAGGCCTTGGCCAGCACCACGTGTCGGCCGCCGGGCCCCAACGTCACCTTGACCGCGTCGGCGAGCTTGTTCACGCCCGCTTCCATGGCGCGACGCGCGGTCGCGTCGTACTCGATAATTTTGCTCATCAGGTCCTTAACCCCAGCTTCTAACGCATCCCGCCCCGGAAACCGCCCGTGCGCACAGCACGGGGATCGCCGGGGCGGAACACGGTGTCTTACTTGGAAACGACAGCCAGCACGTCGCGTGCCGACAGGATCAGGTACTCCTCGCCGCCGTACTTGATTTCGGTGCCGCCGTACTTGCTGTAGATGACGGTGTCACCCTCGGCGACGTCGAGCGGAATCCGCTTTTCGCCGTCCTCGTCCCAACGGCCGGGGCCGACTGCGACGACGGTGCCCTCTTGGGGCTTCTCTTTGGCGGTGTCAGGAATGACCAGACCGGAAGCGGTCGTGGTCTCGGCCTCGTTGGCCTGCACGAGAATCTTGTCCTCGAGTGGCTTGATGTTCACCTTCGCCACGATTGGAGCCCTCCACTATTTGGATCGGGTCCGGGGTTCCCGGACCGGAGTTGACAGCCGGTCGCAGGCGTGCCCTCGAACCGGCCGGATTACCAGGTGTTTCGGCAGTCTTCGGGTGCCCTCGCGCCGTCGTCGCGGGTGCCGGAACAGGGGGTCGTCCGACTGCCACCTAGCACTCTATACATGAGAGTGCTAGCACTCAAGGGCGCCCCGGTGCTTCGTCAGCTGACCTGTCCCTTCACCACCGGCAGACCCGGGTCGCTGGCCGCATCCAGCGGCGACGGCGGCGCGCCCGCGGCCACCAGATGCGCGGCGAACGAGGCGATCATCGCCCCGTTGTCGGTGCACAGCCGCGGCCGCGGGATCCGCAACGTCAGGCCGGCCTCGGCGCAACGCTCGGTGGCCAGCTCGCGCAGCCGCGAGTTGGCCGCCACTCCCCCGGCGATCAGCAGCGTCGACACCCCCAGCTCGGTGGCGGCCCGCACCGCCTTGCGGGTCAGCACGTCGGCGACCGATTCCTGGAATCCGGCCGCGACATCTGCGTCGCGGAAGTCGGGATGGCCCTCCACATACCGCGCAACGGCGGTCTTGAGCCCGGAGAAGCTGAACGCGTACGGGTCGTCGCGGGGACCGGTCATGCCGCGCGGGAACACCACCGCCTGTGGGTCGCCGGTGCGCGCCAACTCGTCGAGCACCCGCCCGCCCGGGTAGCCCAACCCCAGCAGGCGGGCGACTTTGTCATAGGCCTCGCCCGCGGCGTCGTCGACGGTGCTGCCCAGCTCGACGATCGGCTCGCCGAGCGAGCGGACGTGCAACAGGTGCGTGTGTCCGCCCGACACCAGCAACGCCACGCACTCGGGCAACGGCCCGTGCTGGTACACGTCGGCGGCCAGGTGCCCGCCGAGGTGATTGACGGCGTAGAACGGAACCCCCCACGCGGCCGAATACGCTTTGGCCGCAGCCACTCCCACCAGCAGAGCGCCGGCCAGTCCCGGTCCGATCGTCGCGGCGACGACGTCGGGCTTGTCCAACCCCGCCGTCACCAGCGCCCGGCGCATCGCGGGACCGAGCGCCTCCAAATGCGCGCGCGAGGCGATCTCGGGGACCACCCCGCCGAAGCGCACATGCTCGTCGACGCTGGACGCGACCTCGTCCGCCAGCAGGTCCACGGTGCCGTCACCCGCCAACCGAGCGATCCCGACTCCCGTTTCGTCACAAGAGGTTTCGATGGCCAGGATGGTCGTCATCGGGCGTCCCTTCGCATCGTGTAGGCATCGGCGCCGCTGACCCGGTAGTACCGCTTGCGCAGGCCGATCTGTTCGAATCCCACACTGCGATACAACCCGAGCGCCGCTTCGTTGTCGGTGCGCACCTCCAGATAGACGGCGCCGCCGTCGGCGAAATCCAGTAAGGCTTCCAGCAATTGGCGCCCGATCCCCCGGCCCTGAAACGAAGGGTCCACCCCGATGGTGTGCACCTCGTACTCGAACGGCGCCACCCGGCCCAGCCGGGAGATGCCCGCATAGCCCACCAGCGTGTCGCCGCAGCGCGCGGCCACGTAATGATTTGTCTTACTGGCCAATTCGCGTTCGAACGCCACGGCCGGCCAAGGGTCGTCACCGTCGAACAACTGCGCCTCCAACTCGGCGCACCGGCGGACGTCGGCGCGGGTAAGCCCGCCCAGCGCGATGTCGACGGTCACGGCCGGGCCGCCAACGGCTTGGCGTCCGGGCGGCGCAGGTACAGCGCGACCAGCGGTGCCGGCTCGGCCGACCAATCCGGTACTGCGCGCGCCAGACCTTCGGGGGTCGGGTGGACCGGTCCGCAGACCGGTAGCCCGAACAGCGCCGCATGCTCGGGCGAGCCGGCGACGGAACGAGCCGGACCGGCGTCGACGTCGGCCGGGGCGCTGACGGCCGGACCCTCGGTGCGCGACCCGTCGCGGTAACGGGCCCAATAGATTTCGCGGCGGCGGGCGTCGGTGACGACCAGTGTCTCGCCGGTGGTCAGCCGGCCGACCGCGTCCAGGCTGCACACGCCGTGCACGGGGATATCCAACGCGTGGCCGAAGGCGGCGGCGGTAGCTATGCCGGCCCGCAACCCGGTGAACGGCCCGGGGCCGCAGCCCACCACCACCGCGTCCAGGTCGGTCATCGACAGGTCCGCATCCGCTAGTGCGGCAACGACATTCGGTGTCAGCCGCTCAGCGTGCGCGCGGGGATCGACGGTGATGCGCTCGCTCAGGGTGAGGAAGTCGCCGCGCTCGACGCGCACCACGCCCGCGGTGACGGCCGGGGTGGCGGTGTCCAACGCCAAGACGATGCTCACTTGCCGACCCATTCCCAGGTGGCGATCCGAACGTCGGAGTGGGTGACGCGCTCGAGCCGGATGTCGAGATGGCGTTCTGCCAGCCGTTCCACCAATCCCTCACCCCACTCCACGACGACGACGGCGTCTTCGAGGTCGGTGTCGAGGTCCAGCGAGTCCAGCTCGCCGAGCAGGTCGGCGCCGGGGGTGTCCAGCAGGCGGTAGACGTCGACGTGGATCATCGCCGGCCGACCGGTCACCCGCGCCGGGTGCACCCGGGCCAGCACGAACGTCGGAGAGGTGACCGGGCCGTCGACGTCCATGGCCGCAGCGATTCCCTTGGCCAGCACCGTTTTTCCGGCCCCGAGCGGACCCGTCAGCACCACCACGTCCCCGGCGCGCAGCAGCTCGCCGAGCCGGGATCCCAGCGCGATGGTGTCCTCGACGCGTTCGCACGTCGCCGTCCCGGAATCAACCACGCCGCAACCGCTTCCGCAAACGTTGCTGCCACCGCCGGTAACGCAGTGCGTGCTTGCCCGGCAGCGACCGCTCGATCAGCCGGACCAGCCCGTCGTTGATGGCGTCGGGTTTGTCCAGCAACGCCAGATGACTGGCACCTTCCACGATCACCAGCTCGGATCGCGGCAGCGAGGCGGCCATCAGCCTCGAGTATTCGTCCGGGGTGAGCAGGTCGTGGTCGCCGCACGCGATCAGGGTGGGGACCTTCAACAGGGTCCACAATCCGGCGGTCTCGTCATGGGTCTCCAGCGCGCGCAGGAAACCGACCAGGGTGGCGATCGGGGTGCCGTTCATCATCCGCTGCGAGAACGCGTCCAGGCTGCGGCTGACTTGCAGGTCGCTGTAGGACGCTGCCCGCAGAATCGGCCCGATCAGCGAGCGCGACACGTTGCGCCCTCGGTGCACCAAGTTGGGCGCGGACTTGGCGGCGAACCGGACCGCTTCCAGCGCAGGGTTTTTCAGGAACTCGCCAAGCGGGGAACGGGTGACACCCTCGGCCGCCGAGGAGAGCAGCGCCGCACCCACGATCCGGCGGCCGTATTCGTCGGGGAATTGCCGGGCATGCGACAGCACGGTCATGCCGCCCATCGAGTGGCCGACCAACACAATCAACCCCTCCGGCGCCATCACCCGCAGCACGGTCTCCAGGTCCCGGCCTAGCTGGGTCAGTGTGTAGGAGTCGGGTTCGCCTTCGCCGGACTGGCCGTGCCCGCGCTGGTCGTAGAAGACCATCCGCACCTGCGGACCGTACAGCTCGCCGAGTCGCATGCGTTGAAAGTGGAAGGCGCCCATGCGAAGACAGAATCCGTGTGCGAAGACGACGGTCAGCGGGGCGTCCTTCGGCCCGGCTTCGCGCACCGCGAGCGGCACCCCGTCGTCGGTGGTGACGACCTCGGCGCGGTCGCTGTCCAGCCGCTCGAAATCCTCGTCCGCCCAAGGGTCGTCGGCCGTCAGAGCACGTCCGACGATCGTCTTGCGGGCCGAGGCGCCGACGAGCGTGGCGACGGCGGTCAGCCCGGCCCCGCCCGCAAGCCAGGTCTTCTGCTTCCGGGTCTCTTCAGAACTCAAGCTGTGGCCTCGCGGTAGCTCCTGGTGATACGTCCCCGGATGCCGGTGACCACCTCGTAGTGGATGGTGCCGACGAGATCGGCCCAGTCCTGCGCGGTGGGCTCACCCTGGGCGCCTGGTCCGAACAGGATCGCCTCGTCGCCCGCAGTCACGTCGGGCTGTCCCGGCCCGAGGTCGACGACGAACTGGTCCATGCAGATCCGGCCCACCCCGGGCCGTCGCCGCCCGTTGATCCACACTTCCAGCCGGTTGCCCAGCGCGCGGATCACCCCGTCGGCGTAGCCGATCGGCAGCAGCGCCACATACGTGTCGCACGGTGCCTTCCAGGTGTGCCCGTAGGACACCCCTTCCCCCGCCTTGACCGACTTGACAAGCGCCACACAGCTTTTCACCGTCATCGCCGGGACCAGACCCATGTCACCCAGCGTCGGCACCGGGCTCAGGCCGTACACGGCGATGCCCGGGCGAACCAGGTCGAACGTCAGGTCGGGACGGACCATGGTGGCCGACGAGTTCGACAGGTGCGCCACCTCGAAATCCACCTGCTGCTCACGGGCGTAGCTCAACATGTCGCGAAACCGTTGCGCCTGAACGTCGTTGATCTCCTCGTCGGGGGCGTCGGCATACACCAGGTGCGACATCAGACCCCGCAGCCGGATCTCCTCGTCGGCCACGGCGCGGCGCAGCGCGGCCAGCATGTCCGGATACTGAGCCGGGGCCACCCCGTTGCGGTTCAGCCCGGTGTCCACTTTCACCGTGACGGTGGCCTGCGTACCGGTCCGGCGCACCGCGTCCAGCAGCTCGGAGAGTTGGCGCAGCGAGGAGACCGCGATCTCGACGTCGGCAGCGAGCGCCGGCGCGAAGTCGAAACCGGGTGGGTGCAGCCAGGCCAGGATCGGGTCGGCGATGCCGTCGGCGCGCAGGGCCAGCGCCTCGTCGACGGTGGCCACACCGAGTTCGGTGGCGCCGGCGGCCAATGCGGCGTAGGCGACCCGGGTGGCGCCGTGACCGTAGCCGTCGGCCTTGACCACGGCCATCACGTGCGCCTTGCCCGCGTGTTCGCGCAGCACCCGCACGTTGTGGGCGATGGCGCCGAGGTCGACGACGGCCTCGGCGAGCACACCGGGGGTCAGGGAGATCGGCGTGACGGACACGCCGACCATTGTCCCAGAGCCGCGCGCCGGGGTTTCGCGCGTGCGCCCGGTCTCAGTGCGCGAAGTGCGCGGCGTCGAAGTGCCCGCCCGGCTTGAGCTTGTCCAACGTGGCCAGCGACTTGACGGCGTCGTCGTGCAGCGCCCGGGCCAGATCGGCGGACAGGCCTTCGCGCACCACGATGCGCAGCACCGAAATGTCGGTGGCGTTGTCGGGCATCGTGTAGGCCGGCACCTGCCAGCCGTAGGTCCGCAGCTCGTGGGAGACGTCGAACTCGGTGTAGCCGCGGTCCCGGGACAGCCGGAAGCTGACCACCGGGATCGCCGAACCGTCGGAGATCAGTTCGCAGTGCTCGCCGGTGCGCAACTGCTCGCCGAGCCAGCGCGCGGTCGACGACAGCGCCTGCATCACCCTGGTGTAGCCGTCGCGGCCCAGTCGCAGGAAGTTGTAGTACTGGCCGACCACCTGGTTGCCCGGACGGGAGAAGTTCAGCGTGAAGGTCGGCATGTCGCCGCCCAGGTAGTTCACGTGAAACACCAGGTCCTCGGGCAGGTACTCCTTGCCGCGCCACACCACGAACCCGACACCGGGATAGGTCAGCCCGTACTTGTGGCCGCTGACGTTGATCGACACCACCCGGGGCAGCCGGAAATCCCACTGCAACTCCGGATGCAGAAACGGCACCACGAAACCGCCGCTGGCCGCGTCGACGTGCACCGGGACGTCCACGCCCCCGTCTGAGGCGAGTTTGTCCAGCGCCGCGCAGATCTCGGCGATGGGCTCCAGCTCACCGGTGTAGGTGGTGCCCAGGATCGCCACCACCCCGATGGTGTCCTCGTCGACGGCGTCGACGACCTGTTCGGGGGTGATGACGTAGCGGCCCGGCTCCATCGGCAGGTAGCGCGGCTCGACGTCGAAGTAGCGGCAGAACTTCTCCCAGACCACCTGCACGTTGGAACCCATCACCAGGTTCGGGGTGCGTTTCTTCCAGTCCTTCCCGACCTTCTCGCGCCACCGCCACTTCATCGCCAGCCCGCCCAGCATCACCGCCTCGCTGGAGCCGATGGTGGACACGCCGGTGGCGCTGGCCGGGTCGTTGTCGCTGAGGTGCTCGGCGTGGAACAGGTCGGCGACCATACAGACGCAGCGCTGCTCGATCGCGGCGGTGGCCGGGTATTCGTCCTTGTCGATCATGTTCTTGTCGAAGGTCTCGGCCATCAGCTTGCCGGCCTCGGGGTCCATCCAGGTGGTGACGAAGGTGGCCAGGTTCAGCCGCGAACTGCCGTCGAGCATCAGCTCGTCGTGGATGAAGCGGTAGGCGGCGTCGGGGTCCATGGACTCCTCCGGCATCCGCAGCGCGGGCACCGGCGCGGTGAACAAGCGGCCGGTGTAGGCGGGAGCGATCGAATGCGTGGCCATGGACGGGTGGCTCTTGGACATGACGGGCCTTTCGTTGCTAGAGGGCGGCCAGGGCCGCCCGGATGTGACGCAGAATCCTTGAGGCCGACGTCGGTGTGTCGCCCGGGCCGGGGTCAGCCGCCGACAACGCCGCCGCCCGCACGTGCACGAACGCCGCCGTCGCGGCGGCCTCGCCGGGCGGCAGCCCCGACGCCAGCAGCGCGCCGATCATGCCCGACAGCACGTCACCCGATCCGGCGGTGGCCGCCCAGGACTCCCCGGCCGGATTGAGGTAGACCGGTCCACCGGGTTCGGCGATGACGGTGACGTTGCCCTTGAGCAGCACGGTGGCGCCGAACGCATCGGCCAATCTGCGCACCGCGCCCACCCGGTCCTCACCCGGCGGCGACCCGGCCAGCCGGGCGAATTCGCCGGCGTGCGGCGTCAGCACGGTCGGGGCCTTGCGGTCGGCCAGCAGGTCGGGGTGGGCGGCCAATATCGTCAGGCCGTCGGCGTCCACCAACACCGGCAGGTCGGTCTCCAGCGCGAACCACAGTGCGGCGGCACCACTTTCGTCGGTACCCAGACCCGGCCCGACCACCCATGCCTGCACCCGCCCGGCCGCCGCCGCGGTGGGTGAAGCGATGACTTCCGGCCACTGCGCGAGCACCTCGCGATGTGCGCTGCCGGCATAGCGGACCATGCCCGACGTCGCGGCGACCGCGGCGCCGGTGCACAGCACCGCGGCGCCGGGATAGGTCGAGGATCCGGCCAGCACGCCGGTGACGCCCTGGGTGTACTTGTCGTCGCGGGCACCCGGTACCGGCCAGCGCGCCAGGACGTCGTCGGCCTCCAATCCCAGGACATCGGTCTCGGGCAGGTCGAGCCCGATGTCGACGAGCTCGACGCGGCCGCAGTCGGCCAGCGCATGTACGGGTTTGAGGCCGCCGAAGGTCACGGTCAGCGCGGCCTGCACGGCCGGTCCGGTGATGGCCCCGGTGGATCCGTCGATGCCGCTGGGAATGTCGACGGCGACCACCGGGATGCCCTCGGCCGCGTCGAACACGTGTGCCGCGTTCGGCCGCAACGGACCCGAGCCGGAGATGCCCACCACCCCGTCGATGACGAGATCGGTCTCCGCGGAGACGGTTGCGACGACGCGGCCACCGGCCTTGCGGAAGGCCGCCAGCCCCTTGCGGTGGGTGCGTTCGGGGTTGAGCAGTATCGCGTCGGCGGCGGCGCCGCGACGGCGCAGAAAGGTCGCCGCCCAGAGGGCATCCCCGCCGTTGTCACCGGAGCCGACGACCGCGCACACCCGGCGCCCGGCCACCCCGCCGGTGCGGGTGCGCAGTTCGCCGAGGATCGCGGCGGCCAGACCGTAGGCGGCCCGTCGCATCAGCACACCGTCGGGCAGGCTGGCCAGCAGCGGCGCTTCGGCGTCGCGGATCGCGTCCGCTGAGTAGTAGTGCCGCATCTACCCGCCCACTCCTTCGGTCGCCGTATTCAGGTCGAGGCCTCCGGCGACCGGGGCCGGCGGAATCGCTCCCTGAGTTGCGCCGGATTCCACGGGGCGCGTTTGCGTTCCCGGGCCATCGGATAGAACGCGAGGCCGACCAGCAGCGCCGCGAAGTGGCCGATGGCGGTGAAGCTGAGTTCGATGCGGTCCATCAGCAGCACCGGAAAACCGAAGATGAGCAGCAGCACGCCGAGATAGCCCCACCGCCAGGGTCGGGCGATGCGATAGGTCAGGATGCCCATCACACCGACCAGAAAGTAGCTCACCCCGATGTCGTGGGCGCGCACCGAGCGCTGCGAGGCTTCGTTCAATCGGATCGCCAGATACAGCAGACCTTCGCTGAAATAGGTGGCCACGATGTGTGAGGTCAATCCCACCGTCAGCCAACGGAATTGGCCCAGCCAACGCTCGGCGGGCGCGAGGAAGATGCTGAACAAGATCAGATAGGGTTCCAGGCTCTTGCCGTCGATCCAGAACAGGCTGGAGAACAGCACGCCCAGCGGATCGGTGGCCAGGGCGTGGATGTTGGTGTAGCGGTGCAGCAGTATCGAATGCAGCTGATGGCCGGTGACCAGGTGTTGCACGATGGTCGTCACAGACAGCGCCACCAGCCAGCCGTAGGTCAGCGGTGCGCTGATCACGTAGTGCCAGACCGCGCGCACCAATGCCCGCAGCCGCACCGTCACCGATCGTTCCGCCACGGTTCAATCTTTCCACGCCTCAGCTGTTCGACCGCTCCGCAGGCAATTCGAAGTCCGGCGCCAGGTGACGCCACCAGCACGAGATGTACAGCACCATCGAGACCACCAACACGACGATCACCCAGAGGGTCACGGTGGCGTCGATCCAGGCGCCGAACGGCGGCGCATCGGGCAGCGCGTTGCGCAGCGGTATCACCGCGAACAGCATCGCCGCGAACCAGGTGGTCATCGGCGGCTGGAATCTGCGCCGGTCCCGCATGGTCTGGACGGCGACGAACAAGCCCACGCCGGCGATCGCGATCAACACACCGAGCAGTCCGACCGCGACCGCGATGGTGCTCGGTGACCGCTGCACCTCCACGCGATACGGCGCCGGGGTCGGACCGTTGCCGGGTTGAGCCACCGATACCTGCCAGCCCGGAAGCCGGTCGACGAACGTCGCCGTCGTCCGCTCCGGTGTCTGCGCGCCGCCGTGGAAGAGTTCGACCGAGACCGGCCCCGAGCGGTAACCGTCGAACGGCCAGTCCGACACGTCGCCGTTGATGTTCAGCGACGCCGGGAAGACACCGGGCAGGGTGCCTTTCGGCCACGTGTGCTTGGTGGGCGTGGTCGCGGATGTGACTGCGACACTGAGGTCTTCGGTGAGATTGCCCGTCGCCGGATCCAGCAAGCCGGGGTCGGGCGAAACGGTGACGTTGACCACCAGCGCGCTCTTGTAGGGCTGCACGGCCTCGATGTCGATGGTCACCGTGGTCCCCCCGCGCGCCGGCTGACCTTGGGAGACCGTGTGCGGTGGACCCATCCCGGTGAGGGCGTAGAGCACGATCAACCCGACGTAGGCGGCAACGAAGACGACGACTCCACCGATGGCCAGCCTCATGGCGCCTCCCCGACGACTATTCGACGGTCACCGATTTTGCCAGGTTTCGGGGCTTGTCTACGTCATAGCCACGCGCCTGCGCCACCGAGGCGGCGAACACCTGCAGCGGGATCGTCGACAATAATGGCTGCAAAAGCGTTGAGACGGAGGGGATTTCGATCAGGTGGTCGGCGTAGGGACGCACCGTCTCGTCGCCTTCCTCGGCGATCACGATGGTCACCGCCCCGCGGGCCTGGATCTCGCGGATGTTCGACAATAGCTTGGCGTGCAGCATGGCCGAGCCCTTCGGCGACGGCATCACCACGATGACCGGCAGGTCGTCTTCGATCAGCGCGATCGGGCCGTGCTTGAGCTCGCCGGCGGCGAACCCCTCGGCGTGCATGTAGGCCAGTTCCTTGAGTTTGAGCGCACCTTCCAGCGCGACCGGGTAGCCGACGTGGCGGCCCAGGAACAGCACCGTCGAGGATCGGGCGAACCGGTAGGCCAACTGGGCCACCGGCTCGGTGTCGGCAATCACCCGCTCCACCAGATCGGGCATCGCCTCCAGCTCGCGGTACTCGCGCTCGACCTCGTCGGGGTATTTCGTGCCGCGGGCCTGCGCCAGCGCCAGGCCGACCAGGTAGTTGGCGGCCACCTGCGCCAGGAAGGTCTTGGTCGACGCGACCCCGATCTCCGGGCCGGCGCGGGTGTAGAGCACCGCGTCGCATTCACGCGGGATCTGCGAGCCGTTGGTGTTGCAGACCGCCAGCACCTTGGCTTTCTGCTCCTTGGCGTGCCGGACGGCTTCGAGCGTGTCGGCGGTCTCGCCGGACTGCGAGATCGCGACCACCAGCGTGCTGCGGTCCAAAACCGGGTCCCGGTAACGGAATTCGCTGGCCAACTCCACCTCGACCGGCAACCTCGTCCAGTGCTCGATCGCGTATTTGGCCAGCAGCCCGGAGTGGTACGCGGTGCCGCAGGCGACCACGAACACCTTGTCGATCTCGCGCAGCTCCTGGTCGGAAAGCCGCTGTTCGTCGAGCACGATCCGGTTGTCCACGAAATGCCCCAGCAGCGTGTCGGCGACCGCGGTGGGCTGCTCGGCGATCTCTTTGAGCATGAAGTACTCGTAGCCACCCTTTTCGGCGGCGGCCAGGTCCCAGTCGATATGGAATTCCCGGTACTCCACGTCCTTATTGCCGTGAAAATCGGTGATCTGGTAACCGTCGGCGGTGATGACCACGGCCTGGTCCTGGCCCAGTTCGACGGCTTGGCGGGTGTGTTCGATGAACGCCGCCACGTCCGACCCGACGAACATCTCGCCGTCGCCGATGCCCACTACCAGCGGGGTGGAGCGGCGCGCGGCGACGATGGTCCCGGGGTCGTCGGCGTTGGCGAACACCAGGGTGAAGTGGCCCTCAAGGCGTTGCAGCACCGACAGCACCGAGGCGACGAAATCACCCGCCGTCGCACCGTGGTGGAAGGCGTGCGCCACCAGGTGCACCGCCACCTCGGAGTCGGTGTCGCTGGCGAACTCGACACCTTGCGCCTCCAGTTCGTGGCGCAGCGAGGCGAAGTTCTCGATGATGCCGTTGTGGACGACGGCGATGCGGCCCGCGGCGTCGCGGTGCGGGTGCGCGTTGCGGTCGGTGGGACGGCCATGGGTGGCCCATCGGGTGTGCCCCAGGCCAGCGGTGCCGGCCAGGTCGGCCGGCGTCATCTCGGCGATCGCGGCTTCCAGATTGGCCAGCTGACCAGCCCGGCGACGAACGGTAAGCCTGCCCGTCCCGTCCACGAGCGCGACACCCGACGAGTCGTAGCCGCGGTACTCCATCCGGCGCAGTGCGTTCATCACGACATCGCAGGCAGGACGCTGCCCGACGTAGCCGACGATTCCGCACATTCTGAACAGGGTAGTGCAGGGGTTGCCGCACGGCCGCCCGCACGCAGCTGACCAGGGCCGATTTCGCCGGGGATTTATGGCCCGGGGCGACGGTATCGTTTGAACCCCGTACTGCGCGAAAGGTTCGTGTTGTCCCACCCGTCTCAGCAACTGACGCCGAATCCTGCTTACCAATCGGGAGATCTTTTCCAGCTACGGCTGGTCGAGCACATCGGTGCGCTGATCTTCTGGCAGCAGCGCAGCTACGTGTTCACCGGGACGCTCGAGCAGTGTGAGGCCGCCTATCGCCGCGCCCAGACCCAGAACCTGCTGGCGGGTTGGTGGAGCATCGCTTCGCTGCTGCTGTTCAACTGGATCGCGCTGTTTTCCAACCTGAGCGCGATGCGCCGGGTGCGAGCCATGGCGCGAGGTGAGATTGCCCACTCTCAGCCCGTCGTTCCGGCAGCCACACCGCCGGGCTGGTATCCCGACCCGTCCGGACAGGCCGGACAGCGTTATTGGGACGGCGCAGCCTGGACCCACTGGACCCATCCGCCGGCGCACCGCTAACGTCGACGGGTGGCCCGCACCCGCAAGCTCTTCGCCGCCCTCCGTCGCCGAGGTCCGCACCACGTTTTGCGGGGTGACCTGGCCTTTGCCGGACTGCCGGGGGTGGTGTACACCCCGGAGTCCGGGCTGAACCTGCCCGCCATCGCCTTCGGCCATGACTGGATCACCGGCAGTGCCAACTACGCGGGTCTGCTGGAGCATCTGGCGTCGTGGGGCATCGTGGCCGGCGCGCCGGACACCCAGCGCGGGGTGGCGCCGTCGGTGCTGAACCTCGCGTTCGATCTGGGCGTCGCCCTCGACATCGTGGCGGGCGTGCGGCTCGGGCCCGGCAAGATCAGCGTGCACCCCACCAAGCTCGGCGTGGTCGGCCACGGGTTCGGTGGGTCGGCGGCGGTGTTCGCCGCGGCCGGAATGCCGGACAAACCCGCCGCGGTGGCGGCGCTCTTCCCCTCGGTGACAGCGCCCCCCGCCGAGCAGCCGGCGGCGACGCTCGACGTGCCGGGTCTGATTCTGACCGCGCCGGGCGACTCCACGACGCTGAACTCCAATGCGCTGGGGTTGTCCCGGACGTGGGACAAGGCGACATTGCGCATCGTCAGCAAAGCCGACCCCGGCGGTGTGGTGGAGGGCCGGCGCCTGGCGAAGGCGGTCGGCCTGGCCGGGTCGGACCGCAAGACGCAGCGCACGGTGCGCGCGCTGTTGACCGGCTATCTGCTCTACACCCTGGCCGGGGACAAGACCTACCGCGACTTCGCCGACCCCGACGTGGCGCTGCCCAAGACCGATTCGCCGGACCCCGACGCCGAACCGGTGACGGCCGAAGAGAAGATCGCGGCGCTGCTGAAATGAGCTCCGTGCCCAACGCGCTTTACCGGCGGTGGATCACCGAGCTGTGGGCCGGCCGGCCGATCGCCGGCGAGATCGTCACCGACGACTTCGTCGGCCACTGGCCCGACCGCGACGTCCACGGACCGGCCGAGTTGCAGCAGATCATCGAAGAAACCCGAAACATGTTGCAGGATCTGACCTTTTCCGTGGTGCTGGGTCCCTTTCAGGACGGGGATCTGGTTGCGGGCCGCTGGGTGGGCTCCGGGCGCGGCCCGGACGGGCCGGTCGAGTTCACCGGTAATGACATCCTGCGGCTCGCCGCAGACGGGCAGCGCTTCGCCGAATACTGGACGGGTACGTCGTCGGGCTGAGCCGGGCAGTGGTAAGCATCGAGGATGCGAATCGGAGTCGCGCTGGACTACACGGGCGGATTTCACGACAGCGTCGACCGGGTCGTCGAACTCGAGAAAGCCGGCATCGACATCGCGATGGTCGCCGAGGCGTATTCCTTCGACGCCATCAGCCAGCTTGGGTATCTGGCCGCCAAGACGAACACCGTCGAACTGGCGTCGGGGGTGTTGCCCATTTTCATCCGTACCCCCACGCTGCTGGCGATGACGGCGGCGGGCCTGGACTACGTTTCCGACGGCCGGTTCCACCTCGGCATCGGCACCTCCGGACCCCAGGTGATCGAGGGATTCCACGGGGTGGAGTTCGACGCACCGTTGGGCCGGACCCGCGAGGTTGTGGAGATCTGCCGACAGGTGTGGCGCCGCGAACGAGTGCAGCATGACGGCAAGCACTACCAGATCCCGCTGCCGGCCGACCGCGGGACGGGGTTGGGCAAGGCGCTACATCTGATCAATCATCCTGTGCGCGAACGTATTCCGATATCCATCGCAGCTCTGGGTCCCAAGAACGTCGAACTCACCGCCGAGATCGCCGACGGCTGGCAGCCGGTGTTCTTCTATCCGGACAAAGCCGGGACGGTCTGGGGTGAGGCGCTGTCGGCGGGGGCCGCTAAGCGTGATCCGGGCTTGGGTCCGCTGGACGTGATGGTCAGTACCTCACTGGCGATCGGCGACGACGTCGACGACCGACTCGCGTGGACCAAACCGCAGCTGGCCCTCTACATCGGCGGCATGGGAGCCAAAGGCCGCAACTTCTACCACAACCTGGCCACGCGATACGGGTTCGGCGACGTCGCGGACCGGATCCAAGAGCTGTACCTGGCCGGCCGCAAGCGGGAGGCCATCGACGCGGTGCCCGACGAACTCGTCCGCGGGATTTCGCTGATCGGCCCACGTGGTTTCATCGCCGAGCGACTGGCTGTCTTCGCCGATGCCGGGGTGACCACCTTGCTGGTGCGCCCGGTGACCGCCGACGCGGACGAAGCATTGCGTTTCGTCGGGGAACTGTTGCAGTTGCGTCCATCCTGACCGTCACTGGCCGGCCTGCGGAAGTTCGTTCGCGGCGATTTCGCAGGGAGTCGAACCTGGCGGTGGTGACGCCGGCGGGTTCGCCGGGGGCGCGGCGACCGGCGGCGCACCACTCGACGGCGCACCACCCGACGGCGCTGCGACCGGCGGCGCACCCGACGGCGCGGCGACCGGCGGGGCGGTCGTCGCGGCATCAGCGAGCGGCGGGTTGCCGGCCGCCGGTGAGTTGCCGGCCGGCGGTGAGTTGCCGGCCGGCGGTGAGTCGCCGGCCGGCGCGGCACCGTCGGCGGATCGCGGCGTCTTCGGATCAACCATCTCGTCCCGATCGTGCTTGCGGTGCGCCTCGTCGAACCGGTCCTCGAGATCAGCCGAGCCGGCGTGCGTCGGGGAGTCGCCTGCCGATCCCAGCAGGCCGCCCATCTCCTGAATGATCCGGCTGGCCAGGGCACCGAGCGTGCCCAGACCGCCACCGCCACCGAACGCGCCGCCGCCCGGGAGACCGCCGCCCAGACCGGCGCCGCCGCTCCCTAGACCGGTGGTGCCGCTGGAGGGCCCGGCGGCATTTCCCGGCGCCGGTCCCCAATCAGGTTGCCCGACAGGAGGATTCGACAACAAGGGCGCGGCCGCCGCCGGCGCGTTCCCACCGGCCGTCGCGGCCCGGAACGGGGCGATCGAGGCAGCGGCCAGCGGCGCGCTCGGCGCGACCGCGCTCGGCGGGACCGCGCCCCGCGATGGAACTGCCGGGCCGAGATCACCGGGAACCTCGAACTGGGGCGGCGCCGCGGCGGCCAACCGGTCGGTGGTCGTGTCGTAGGACGCGGCCACAGCGGCGCGCGTCGCCCGCATTGCAGCCAGCCAGTCGGTGCCGATCACGTCGGCCACGTAGGGCGCCACCTGTTGTTCGACCACCTCCCGGGCCGTCGGCTCACCGGCCGTGAGCGCCGTGGCCGCGGCCAGCCACGTGGTCCGCTGCGCCAGCGCGCGGTCGTCGATCGCGATGGCCGTGGCGACCTTGGCGTCCACCAGCTGCCACAGGTGGTCCCGCAGCGACTCGCACCGCTGGGCCGCGGCGCGGACTTCGGCGACGACCGCGGTGGCGGTGTCGCAGTGACGTTGCACGAAGTCGACCGCGGCGTCGGCACCCGGGCCCGCCCATGCCGTCGCCAGCGCCAAGAACTGGGTGCGTTGCAGCCGCAGCGCCTCGGTGACCAGGTTCTCCGCGGCACGTAGCTGTGCGCAGTCGGCGTCCAGCGCGTGCAGGTCGAGCCCGTCCTCGCCGTCGTACCAGTCGGGGACCTGGGTGGTGTGCGCGGTCAAGTCCGGATGCTGGTAGCCGACCAACTGGCTGGCGCGCACATAGCTTCGCGTGTGTTGGACCGCGGGCAGACCTTCGGCGAGGCGCCCGGCGACGTCGAGTCGGTCGGCCATGGTCACCCGATCCGCGCCGCGGCGTACCGGTCGGCATCGGCGTACCGCTCGGCCCCGCGACGCAGGGCGACGGCGATCTCCGAAGCTGCCCGCGACCACTGCGACAGCTGCGTGGCCAACCGGTCCAGCCCGGCCCGCAACGCGTCGCCGCGCGCCGCATGGTCCCGGCCGGCGTGCATACCGTCGAATGCCAACCGCGACAAATGGTTTCGCACCGCGTCGTCGAGGAGTTCGGCCGCGTCGGTGAACCGGTCCGCGACGCCACGAACCTCGGCACTATCAAGTCTCATACCTGATTCGACGCCGTCACCGGCGCCGCGGTTCCGCCCGGATTTCAGCGTGCGGAGCTGACCGCCTCGGCCACACTGGTGGCCAGCCGCTGGGCGATTTCCTCGTCGGCCGCCTCCACCATCACGCGGATCATGGGCTCGGTTCCCGAGGGGCGCAACAGGATTCGGCCCGTGTCGCCGAGTTCGGCCTCGGCTTGCCGCACCGCGGTCTGCACCGACGGCGCCACCGCGGCCGTGGCCTTGTCGGCGACCTCGACGTTGACCAGCACCTGCGGCAGCGTCTGCATCGCCGAGGCCAGGGCGGCCAGTGACGAGCCGGTCTGCACCATGCGGGTCATCAGTCGCAGCCCGGTGACGATGCCGTCGCCGGTGGAGCCCAGTGCGGGCATCACGATGTGGCCGGACTGCTCGCCGCCCAGGCTGTAGTCGCCGGCCCGCAGTTCTTCCAGCACGTAGCGGTCACCGACGCCGGTGGTGCGCACCGTCACGCCGGCCTCGCGCATCGCCAGATGCAGTCCGAGGTTGCTCATCACCGTCGCCACCAACGTGTCGGAGGCCAGTTCGCCGGCGTCCTTCATCGCCAGGGCCAGCACCACCATGATGGTGTCGCCGTCGACGAGTTCACCGCTGGCGTCCACGGCCAGGCAGCGGTCGGCGTCGCCATCGTGCGCCAATCCGAGGTCGGCGCCGTGTGCGGTGACGGCCGCCCGCAGCGCTTCCAAGTGAGTGGACCCGCAGCGGTCGTTGATGTTCAGGCCGTCGGGCTCGGCGTTGATCGCAATGACCCGCGCGCCGGCCGACCGGTAGGCGCTGGGCGCGGCCGCGGCGGCGGCACCGTGCGCGCAGTCGACCACGACGGTCAGACCGTCGAGCCGGCTGGTGCTGGCCTTGCCCACGTGGCGCAGGTAGCGGTCGGCGGCGTCCTCGGCGTCGATGACCCGGCCGATCCCGGCGCCGACCGGCCGCAGCCCGGGACCGGCGGCGACCAGGTCCTCGATCTGGTCCTCGGTGTCGTCGTCGAGCTTGTGGCCGCCGGGGCCGAAGATCTTGATGCCGTTGTCGGGCATCGGGTTGTGCGACGCGGAGATCATCACACCGAAGTCGGCGTCATAAGCGCCGGTCAGGTAGGCCACCGCGGGAGTCGGGAGTACCCCGACCCGTAGCGCATCCACACCCTCGCTGGTCACCCCGGCGATGACGGCGGCTTCGAGCATCTCGCCGCTGGCCCGCGGATCGCGTCCGATCACGGCGACGCGCCGGCCCGAACCCGACGAACTGGTCAGGTGCCGCGCCGCGGCGGCGCCCAGTGCCAGCGCCAGTTCGGCGGTGAGCTCGCGATTGGCCACCCCGCGGACGCCGTCAGTGCCGAATAGTCGACCCATGCGGTCAAACCTCTCACAGTTGGCTCACAGATAGCGAATGTGCACGGAACCACTGTTGGCTGCGAGCGGGCGTCCGCCATCAGCGACACGCCGAGCGGCACCCGCTCGCAGCCCAAAAAGTGATTACCGATCAGCGCTTGCTGTACTGAGGCGCCTTGCGGGCCTTCTTCAGTCCGTACTTTTTGCGCTCGGTGGCACGCGGGTCACGGGTGAGGAAGCCGGCCTTCTTCAGCGCCGGCCGGTCCTCGGGCGTGGCCAGGATCAGTGCGCGGGCAATGCCCAACCGCAGCGCGCCGGCCTGACCCGATGGGCCCCCGCCGTGCAGCAGCGCGTAGATGTCGTAGCTGTCCACCCGCTCCACGGTGACCAGCGGCGCCTTGATGAGCTGCTGGTGCACCTTGTTGGGGAAGTAGTCCTCCAGGCTGCGCCCGTTGAGGTCGAACTTGCCGGTGCCGGGCACCAGGCGCACCCGCACCACGGCCTCCTTGCGGCGGCCGACGGTCTGGATGGGACGTTCGAACACGAACGAATCGGCGACCGGCGCGATGTCGGCCGCGGTCTCGGTGACCTCGGCGGTCTCCACAGTCTCGGTCATTGCGCCACCTGCTTGATCTCGTACGGAAGGGGCTGCTGGGCGGTGTGCGGATGCTCCGGGCCGGCGTAAACACGCAGCTTCTTCTGGACCTGGCGGCTCAGCTTGTTCTTGGGCAGCATGCCGACGATCGCCTTCTCCACCACGCGGTCGGGGTGCTTCTGCAGCAGCTCACCGATGCTCCGCTTGCGTAGACCGCCGGGATACCCCGAGTGGCGGTAGGCCATCTTGCTCTGCAGTTTGTCGCCGCTGAGGGCGACCTTCTCGGCGTTGATGACGATGACGAAGTCACCGCCGTCGACGTTGGGCGCGAACGTCGGCTTGTGCTTGCCGCGCAGCAGATTGGCAGCTGCGACGGCAAGGCGGCCAAGCACCACGTCCGTGGCGTCGATGACGTACCACGACCTCGTGGTGTCACCCGCCTTGGGCGCGTATGTGGGCACAGCGCTTACCACTCTTTCTCTTCGAGCCGATTTCTCGGCTAGGGATCCCGGTGCGACCGGGGGCCGGTCAGGCGTGTGCGGTGGGTTTGGTCTCGGCGACCGACATTGACCCGAGGACCCTGCATACCCGCACGCCAACGGTGCAGCTTACCGATGCGTATCCCCGCAGGTCAAAAGCGCCCCCAGCGGCCGGCTGTTCGGCGGTCCGCGGTTGCCACCTCATCGGCGCCGTCCCGGACCGCGTTTCCCAACTCGACCAGGATCTGGTTGAGCGCGGTGGCGGCCTGGTGCCACTTGAGTTGTTCGACCTGGTAGGCGGCCGCCGCCTCCCGGGTCCACAGCTGCTGCAGCGGCGCGATCTGCGACCTGAGCTCCTCCAGCGCGGCGTTGAGACGCGTCGAGGTGGTGTGAATCTCCTGTCGGACCGCGTGTTCGATCGCGGGGAAATCGTAGGCCAGCACCGACTCCCCGGCCATCACAGATTGCCTCCGGTCGCAGCGATGCGCTCGGCGTGGTGCTGACCGGCTTCCCGCAGTGCGGCCTCGCTGTACCGGATGGTTTCGGCGATCTCGTGCAACACGCGGTAGAGCCGGGTCGACTCGGCGTTCCAGCGGTCCACCACGTCCTTGAACCGCGCGGCGGCAAACCCTCCCCACGTCGACGCGGGCACACTGCCTACCCGCCCGATGAAGGCGTGCAGCATTGACCGGATTTCCTCGTTGCGGGCATCGGTGGTGGCCGCAACCGAGCGCATCAGCTCGAAGTCGGTGTTGAGTGTGTTGGCATCCGTCACTCGCTTCTCCTTTCGCTATGAGGTTCGACCCCGGCCGGGCCGGTTCGGTTCCAATCAGTCAACGGCGTGCGCCGACCGCACAGCCTGCTCGCAGGCATCGCGGACCGTCTCCGGGGTGGCGGTGCGGTTCTGACATCCGATGCTGATCCGCACCGGCCCGTCGACCAGCACCGTCCACCGCACGTCGTGACCGGCTCGGACCTCGCGATAGGTCACCGCCGCCCGGCCGGCGCTGCTGCCGGCGGGATCGAAGTCGACGAATACGCCCACCGGCTCGGCGTCGATCGCTCGTCTCAATCGCTGGGCAGCACCGCTCAGGGTCTCACCGGGTGTCGGCGTTTGCGTGACGTGCAGTGCCACCTCGGGATCTGTCGGCGAGGTGACCTGGACGCGCGCCGAACCGGGTCCGGAGACCACCCGCTGCGCGACCCAATCCGCGGGGATCGTGACCGCCACCCTCCCCTCGACCAGCACTCTCGTCGGCTCCGAGCGGGCGACGGGCACCGGACGCGGCTTTTCGGCCGCCAACGGCGGCACCGCGAAACCCAACCCCGTCACCGCCGCGACCGCGAGCGCGACCCGCGCGGTCGACCGGACCCGCGTCCGCCGGACGACGGCCGCTGCCGGCGCAACGTCTATCGCGCCGGCCGCCGCGGCCAGCCGCGCCAACCGCGCTTCGCCGATCACCGTCACCGACTGCTCGGGGCACCTGCGCCGGACTGCCTCGGCGATCGCCCCGGCGAGCTGCGCTAACCCCGGGACCGGGCCGGCAGCATCGATCAGCACCGGCTCGGTGCCGGCCGGCGACGCGACGGCGCGGGCGACGTTGTCGGCGACGGCACCGGGTTCCCCCAGGCGCGGCACCGCGACGGTCTCGGGGCCCGCGACCGCCACCAACCCGTCGGCGATCTCCACCGCGACCGCCCGGGTCTGGTCTCCGACCGCGGTCGCGAGCAGCCACGACCGCGGTCGGACCGCGACGCTGCCAACCGACGTCGCCGCGGCGGTCACCACGGCTACTCGCGCCACCGACCACCACGACGGATGCACGACGATCGCACCGTCGTCGTGTCCGTCGGTAAGCCTCCGCAATACGGTGGACCACAACACGTCGACGGGTACCGGCTCCTCGTCCAACAATGCCACTGGGTCGTCGATCGCTTCGCACGCAACCACGGCCGCATCACCTATACCGACTGCGGCACAACACAATCGACGAGCAACGCACGGGCCCGCGGCGATGACGGCACGGTGGGCTCTCATCCGGGTGGACTCCACGCAACCTGAATCAGCTGCTCGACGCCGGGACGGGTGACGAGCGTCCCGCGACCCGGCGGCAACGGAATCGGCGGACTCGTCCCGAGCAACGGGCCGTCGTCGGGACGCCCACTCATCATCAACTCCATACCGCCCAGGTCGCGCAGTCCGGCCAGCAGCGGCTCGAACAGGGCGCGGGCGGCGCCGCCGCTGCGCCGCGCCACGATGACGTGCAGCCCGAGATCCGTTGCGAATGGCAGATATTCGAGCAACTCCAGCAACGGGTTTCCGCTGCCGATGCTCGCGACCAGGTCGTAGTCGTCGACGACGAGGTAGAGGTCCGGTCCGGTCCACCAGGACCTGGTCCGCAGTTGCGTCTGGCTGACGTCCGCGCCCGGCATCCGCGCACGCAGTATCCCGATCAAAGCCGGCAGCGCCGCACTCAGCGAGGCGGGTGACATGGCATAGCCGCCAAGGTGTTCGGACTCGACGACGCCGAGCAGGGTACGCCGGAAGTCGACCACGAACAGCCTCGCCTGCTCGGTGGTGTTGGTCCGGACGATCTCCCGGCACAACAGCCGCAGTGCCGCGGTCTTTCCGCAGCCGTTGTCCCCCAGGATCAACAGATGCCCGCGGGACTCGAATTCGGCTGTGACCGGCGACAATCCACCTTCCCCGATACCCAGCACGGCGCCACTGGGACAATCCGCCACGAGCGCCAGATGGTCCACCTCGTCGGGCAGCAGCGGAATCGGAGGCGCCCCGAATGCCCCGGCTCGCAACGCGACACCGCCCAGCTCGGGCTTCGCGATCATCATCTGCAGACCGTCCCGGGACAGGCCACGGCCGGGTCGGTCGGTGGGCACGTGCCGGGCCCGCGCCCGATCCAGTTCGGAGTCCGCGGGGTCGCCGAGCCGAAGCTCGATCCGGGTGCCGATCTGGTCCTTGAGCGACGGCCGGATCTCCGGCCAGCGCGACGCCGACAACACCACGTGCACACCGGAGGAAAGCCCTTGCTTGGCAATCGCGGTGATCGTCTCTTCGATCCCCGCGAACTCATGGCACAGGGCGGCCCATCCGTCGATGACGAGGAAGACATCGGCGGACGGTTCCACGGTCGATTCGCGACGGCCGTGGTCGGCCTCGCGGCTCCTGGACGTCGATTTCATCTCCGCGACCATCCGCCAGACCAGATCCGGGGTGCTGCGGTCGGCCACGTCCCCAACGTGTGCCAGCTCGCGCAGGGACGAAAGCACGCCGCCACCGAAATCCAGGCAGTAGAACTGCACCTGCCCCGGATCGTGGGTCGCGGCCAGCGCGGTGACCAACGTGCACAGCGCGGTCGACTTACCCGATCGTGGCGCTCCGACGACGGCGACGTTGCCTGCGGCGCCGGACAGATCGACGACGAGCGGGCTGCGGGACTGCTCGTACGGGCGGTCCACGATCCCGACCGGGGCGGTCAATCGTGTTGGGGGATGGTCGGATAACAGCGACCCGAGGCTCGGCGCCTCGTCCATCGGCGGCAGCCACACCCGATGTGCCGGCGGCCCGTGGCCGGCCAACCGGTCCAATACGGTATGCATGACCGACACACCGATGGACCCGGCGGAGCGCAACGCCTGGTCGGCGGCGGAGGTGAAGCGGCGCACCCGCGGCGGTCCCGCCGGCGGCTCGATTCGAAGCGGGCCAGAAACGTATGCAGCCTGGAAGCGGATCGGTTCCCCGCTGGAGGTCCGCAGGAAACCGGCGCCGGGTGTGCCCGGCAGCTCGTAGGCGTCGAGAGTACCGAGCACGGTGCGTGATTCACTGGCGGACAACGTCTTCAGGCAGATGCGGTAGGACAGGTGCGCTTCCAGACCTCGTAACCTTCCCTCGTCGAGTCGTTGACTGGCCAGCAACAGGTGCATCCCCAGCGAGCGGCCGAGTCGCCCGATCGCGACGAAAGTGTCCACAAAGTCCGGATGTTGACTGAGCAGTTCGGAGAACTCGTCGACGATGACGAACAAAGCGGGCAACGCAGCCGATCCGGGGCCCCGCGCTTGGTTGTAAGTCGCCACACTGACCGCGCGAGCCTGCCGCAGCAGTTGTTGACGACGGTTGATCTCGCCTGCCAGCGCGTCGTGCATCCTGGCCACCAGCGGTGCTTCGTCGGCCAGATTGGTGACCACCGCCGCCACGTGCGGCGCGCGGGCGAAGTCGAGAAACGTTGCCCCGCCTTTGAAGTCGATCAGCAGCAGGTTGAGCGCCTCGGGCGAGTTGCGCGCCATCATGCCCAACGCCACGGTGCGCAGCAGCTCCGACTTTCCCGAACCAGTGGCTCCCACACACAGCCCGTGTGGACCCATGCCCCGCTCCGCGGCCTCCTTGATATCCAGCTGCACGGGTTGACCGGAAACGGTGGTGCCGATCGGAACGCTCAACATGGCACCTCGGCTGCCGTTGCACCACAACAGGTTCGGATCCAGGCTGCGGACGTCACCGATCCCCAGCATGCCGGCCCAACCCTCGTCGCCCTTCGGTGCCGATCCCCCGTACGCCGCCAGAAGGCGCGCACACGCCAACGCGTCAGCCTCTTCCAGATGATCGGGCGACTCGGGCACGTCGACCCCGTCGCAATGACGCACCCGCACCGACGGCGCGTCACTGCCCACTTCCAGGACGGTGACGCCGGCAGGGGCGGCTTCGGCGGGACGGCGGGAATCGACGACGAGCACCCGACGCGTGGACACACCGTCGGCGACAGGTCGGTTGTGCGGCAACCACTTCAACCATTCCCAGTGCCGCTGGTCGCCGGCAACCGCGGTGATCGACAGTTGCTCAGGCGAATGCGCCACGGCCAGCTGGCAGATGAGCGCGCGGAGCAGACCGCGCACGAGGGCCGGCTCACCGTCGACCGTCACTACGCCGTCCACTCGGATCACCACGGGCGCCTCGATGGTCGAATGACTGTGCAGAAACCGTTGCTGCGCAGCGACGCTGAGCGGATCGCACCGTTGCGGGTTCTGCCCGGCTATCAGTCGGGCGGCCAGCGGCACGGGCCCGATCCCGACCCGCGCCCGGCAGAAGTCCGGATCGCCGCGCTGCCGCGCCCACATGCGCGGGCCACCGACCAGAGTCCACAGCATCTGCGGATCGGGGAACGCAGCAAGTGAATTGTGCTGCGCGGCGGCGACTTCGGTGACCTCGGCGCGTAGCCCGCTCAAGTACCCGAAGTAGTGGGTCCGGTCGGCGTTGACCGAGGCGGCTCGCCTGCGGCCACGGCCGGTGACCGCCGTCACCAGCAACGAGACGGACATCATCGCCGGAAGCGCGACGAAGCTGGGGTTGTGCGCCGCGGGTGTTCCGCGGAAGAAGGCTGTCGCTGTGACGGCCAGCATCCCGACCGACATGACGACCGGAAGCAGCACCGCCAGCATGCTCGACGACGCCGGGCGCGGCACCTCCGGCGGGCCGGCGACTTCGATGACGGCGGTCACGGTCGGCGACGTTAAGCGCCACCGGGAGCCCCGGCAACTCATTGTGGATGGCCGAGGACCGGGCGCACGGAATGCGACTAACGTGCCGACGATGGCTGTCTCGATGTGCCGTGTCACCGTTCATTCCGCGGGCGTCAGTACCGATCTGACGCTGCCTGCCGACGTGCCGGTGGGAGAACTCATCCCGTCGATCGTCGACCTTGCCGGCTGCACCCGTCAGGCGCCACACCGGCTCTCCCCGGTCGGGCGCGCGGCGATCCCGAGTTCGACGACGTTGGCGCAGAACGGGATTCGGGACGGTTCCGTGCTGGTCCTGAGTAGTCATGACCCGCGGCCGCCGGTGCGCCGCTGTGACGACGACGCCGAACTGGTGGCAAGCACGCTGGACAGCGCGATCTGGTCCGGTCGAACACGCCGGATGACCGCCGCACTGGCAGCGGTGTTATTCACCGTCGTCGGCGCGATTGTGCTGGCCAAAAACGCCGTTCGGCTTCCGGCGGATACGGCCACGACTGCCGCCCTGGCCGCGGCGGCCGCCCTCGGCGCACTGACAGCGGCCGCCGTCGCGCAACGCGTGTTCGGCGACCCGACTGCCGGACTCGCGCTGTCCGTCGTCGCCACCATATTCGCCACGGTTGCCGGCCTGCTTGTGGTGCCGGGCGCACTGGGCGCCCCGCACGTGCTGCTGGCGGCGATGACGGCGTCCGTCACGGCGGTGCTGGCAACGCGCATAACTGAGTGCGGTTCAACCACATTGACCGCCGCTACCTGCGTCGCGGTCATCGCCGCGCTGGCCGCTCTGACCGCTGTGGTCACCGCGGCGCCGGCGCGCACCGTCGCATCGCTGGCCACGCCGGTCTGCCTCGGACTCATCGAGGTCGCGCCGCGGTTGTCGATCTGGCTGGGCGGTCTGTCCCCCACGCGGATACGAAGCGCAGACGAGGTGGCCGCCGGGACGCGCCGGGCGGACGCGTGGCTGACCAGCCTGCGTGCCGCCTTCGCCGTGGCCGCTGCCGTCGGTGCCCTCGTCGCCGTGCTCATCACCGCCCGCGCCATCGCGCTGGCCGTTGTCACCGGCGTCGTCCTGCTGCTGCACGCGCGGGCGGACAGGAGAAGAGCGCTCGTCTTCGCCGCAACCGGGATCGCCACAGTCGCAACCACATTCACTCTCGCCGGTACCGCCGCCGCGGCGCACAACCGGTGGATTGCGGCCCTGACGGTGACGTTGGCGGCCGCAGCGATATACCTGGGTTTTGTCGCACCCGAGATATCCCTGTCACCCGTCGCGCGTCGCGGGATCGACGTGCTGAGTTGTGTGGCGCTGACTGCGGTGGTGCCGCTGGCCTGCTGGACCTGCGGTGCCTTCGGCGCCGTCCGCGGCGCGAACCTGCAGATGTGACTCGCTTGCGCGCGGTGCGTCTGTTGGTCGCGGCCGCCCTGGCCGGTCAGTGTGCGACGGCGCCGGCCCACGCGGTGTCACCGCCGCCGGTCGACGAAAAGTGGCTTCCCGCCGCCGCGGTGCCGGCTCCCCCGCAGCGCACCGTCCAGCGGGAGGTGTGCGCGGCGGCCGTGGCACGCGCCCCCGGGCCCACTCAGCTGTCCGGCCTCGACCTGCCGCAACTCTGGCAACTCACCCGCGGCGCCGGGCAGCGGGTCGCGGTGATCGACACCGGGGTCCGGCGACACCCACGCCTGAAGGATCTGGTGGGCGGCGGCGACTACGTGTCCACCGGCGACGGCACTCGAGACTGCGACGCCCACGGCACGCTGGTAGCCGGAATCATCGCCGCTACCGCGGATCCCAAGCCGGACGAATTCAGCGGTATCGCTCCCGACGTCACGCTGATCAGCATCCGCCAATCCAGCGTCAAGTTCGGTCCGGCCGGCGACCGGTCCACTACGGGTGTGGGTGACGTCCAGACTCTGGCCAAGGCCGTCCGCACCGCCGCCGACCTCGGTGCCTCGGTCATCAACATTTCGTCGGTCGCGTGCGTCGCCGCCACCGACCAACTGGACGACCGGGCGTTAGGCGCCGCACTCGCCTACGCGGTCGACGTCAAGAACGCGGTCGTGGTCACGGCGGCCGGAAACACCGGCGGTTCGGCCCGGTGCCCACCGCAGCCGTCCGGCGCCACCCACGACACCGTGGCGGTCGTGGTCAGCCCGGCCTGGTACGACGACTACGTCTTGACGGTCGGCTCGGTCAATTCACAGGGCACCCCGTCTCCGTTCACCTTGGCCGGGCCGTGGGTGGATGTCGCGGCGACGGGCGAGAACGTCACCTCGCTCAGCCCGGTCACCGACGGGACTGTCGACAGCACCGGCGAAGCGCCGATCTCCGGAACCAGCTACGCCGCGCCCGTCGTCAGCGGGTTGGCCGCACTGATCCGGGCCCGGTTTCCCGCTCTGACCGCGCGTCAGGTGATGCAACGGATCGAGTCGACCGCACACCCTCCCGCCGCCGGATGGGATCCGCTGGTCGGACACGGCACCATCGACGCCCTGGCCGCCCTCAGCACCGAGGCCACTACCCCAACGACCCCCGGCAACCCGGCTCCGGCCCGGCTGGACCTGCCGCCGGCGAATTACCGCGCACCCTCGGACAGCCGCCCGCGGCACACCGCGTTCGGCGGTGCGGCGATCTGCCTGGTGACGCTGCTGACGGCAGTGGTGACCGGCCGGCTACGGCGAACTCGCGGGAATGGTGTCGCGCGCGACTGATGCCTGCTCCCGGCTCAGTTCCGGTCCGCACGGCAACGCAGCCAGCACCGGCCACGGAGCCGGCGCGGCCGTCGACGGCAGACCCAGGGCGTGCGCTGCGGCGTCGTCGTGAATCGGGAACCGCACCCCGGTCTCGGTCACCAGATAGCGGGCGCCGGTCGGGGGCCCGCTCCCGCTGAGGCTCTGCGCCACCACGTAGACGCTGCGTGCCGGCCGGAGCGCGACGGCGTCCAGCGCCGGACCGGGACCGTCGGCTTGCGCCAGGATCGTCCCCGACGGCACGCCCTCCCCGGCCAGCAGGGCGATGTCGGCCGGGCCTGGTTGTCTGGGTGCCCACGCCGCGCACACGGTCGCGGCCCCGGAGACGGGGTTGGGCGGTTCGTCGGGGAAACCGGCAACCGGCAGGGTGTCCAGCAGCGGAGCCGCGCGGATCGCGTCGGGAGCCACTGCGACCACAGCCGCGGCGCCCTGCGAGTCACCGAACCGCAGCAGATCGGCGGTGAACCGGCCGACTCGCTGCACTCCGGCGTCGAGCACGACGTAATACTCGTCACTCGGCGTTCGCTGGATGCGCAGCACGCTGCCGACCGTGAACCCCGGTAGCCACGCCCCGGCCGGTGCGCCCGCCGCGCGGATGTGGGGGGTCGCGATGGGCGGTGCTTCCGGAATCCCGTTGAGCAAAGACTGCGCAACGCGCCGTGGGGTCTGCCCCGTCAGCCCGAGGGCACGCAGCACGGCGGTGTCGGCGACGTCCACCACCGCCCGGCGGCCGCGGTACAACAGATACGCCGGCGGACCCGAACCCGATGCCACCAGGATGGCGCGGTCGGGTTCTACCCGGCGGACGGACGGTTCCCCGCTGGACCCGACGAGCACCGTAGTCGTCTCGCCGCGCGGGCCGTCACATATCGTCCAGGTCGACTCGGCCACCGGCAGTGCCTGGGCCAGAACCTGCGGCGCACCCGGAATACCCAGCAGCGCACCGTGTTTGGCCCGAGCGAGAGCGGACTCGGGTATCGGCGTCGGGTTGTCGTCCCGCGCCGCGATCAACCGCGCGGAGGCCAGGTTCAGCACCGGATGCCAGGTTTCCCCGACCCGCACATACAGCGCTCCGGACGCCTTGCCCATCACGATCTGGAAGTCCGCAAGCCCGGGTTGCGGCCGCAGCAAAGCCAAGAAGGCACAACCGAGCACCGCGACCAGGGTCAGCGCGCATCCAGCGGCCAACGACGCCGCGGGGGCGCGCAGAGATCCGCCAACCGACCGCAGGTCCCCGCCCAGCAATGCGCATTCCAGACGCCGCAGCAGGAAGCGGTAGCCGCTGGCATGCAGCCAGGTCGGCGTCTGAAGCGGCACGGAATCTCCCGAGAAGTGGGTCAGATCGGCTTCAACGGTAAGCCGCCCGCCGGTCCGCCCGCCGCGTTCATCCACAGCCGCGGAGGTTTTGCTGCGTGGCGCGCCGGGTAAAATTTCGGCGTGTTTCAGCAATTCATGCGCCTGACCGGCCGGGCCGGGATCGGCTCACTGGCTGTGCTGGCCGCGACGGTCCTCAGCCCGGGTGCGGCGGTGCCGCTGGCATCGGCGGCGGAGTGCCCGGACGCCGAGGTGATCTTCGCCCGGGGGACCAACGAGCCGGTAGGCATGGGCAGAGTCGGCGACGCCTTCGTGGAGTCGCTGCGTCAGCAGACCAGCGGGTTGACCATCCGGACCTACGGCGTGAACTACGCCGCCAGCAAGCTGCAGCTGCACGGCGGCGACGGTGCCAACGACGTGATTTCGCGCGTCAAGTCGACGGTGTCGTCGTGCCCCAGCACCAAGATCGTGCTGGGTGGTTACTCGCAGGGCGCATCGGTGATGGACATCGTCGCCGGCGTGCCGATCGGCGGCATCAGCTGGGGCAGTTCGCTGCCGCCGGAATACGCCGGCAACATCGCGGCCGTCGTCACATTTGGCGACATCGCCGACCGCGCCGGCGGGGACCTGCCGACCAAGAGCCCGCTGCTGGGCGCCAAGGCAGTCGATTACTGCAACCCGATGGACCCGATCTGCCATGCCGGTGCCGGCAACGAGTGGACTGGCCACACCGAGGGCTACGTCCCGACCTACACGACGCTCGGCGCGACCTTCGCGGCCGGCAAGTTGATGGCGGGGATGACGCCGCACCTGCCGGGACAGCTGCCCGGCGGCACTCCGCTGCTGCCCGCGTCGCCGGCACCCTTGGTACCCGGGACACCCAGCACGACGCCGCTACCCGCGTCCAATCTGCCTGTCGTGCAGGTCCGTTGAGTAGCGGATCAGGGTTTGCGTAGCTCGATGCGGTTGCCGTTGCCCTCGCAGTAGCTGAGGATGCCCGTCTCGCTGAAGGCTCCGGCGGGGTTTCCGACACACTCGTATCCATCGACCAGCACCGCATTGCGTGCGATCGGTGTGCCGGCGCCGGCGAAGTTGTGATCGAATACGCTGCGCGCCTCCTGGCAGGTCGCACTGCCGGATTGAACAACGAGCGCGAAGTCTCCCTGGGTGGTGGTGTAGAAACCGCAGGAACCCGGAGCCGCATTAGCCGACGGGATTTGAACAGCGGCAGACAGCACAACCACTGATGCGGCTAGTCGCCTGAGACTATCGACCATGATGCCGTCGCCTGGCCGTCCAGGTGCGCAACTCAACAGCCCTCCAAAGCCTCGGGCCGGCCAACGGCCGGAGAACCGGATCGACCACTGTCAGCGATCGGAAAGCTCAGCAGGCGATGGTTCGTGGTGAAGTCCTTCGGACCCTCGAACACGTTGATCGCGAGCGTTCCCTGTCCGCCGACATTACCCTCGTCGATGGTGTACTGCGCACCGGAGTACGCCGCCCGGATGTCAGCGGCACTTGATCCGTCACCGACACCTCGGTCGGTCATCACACCTGGGGGCGTCTCAATGCCCGTCACCCGACCGCTGCTATCCGCAATCCATACCTTGAGCACGTTGACCGCGTTCTCGCCCAACACGGTGCAGTGATAGAAGTGGTTGGCCGGAGCAGGCCCCATTGCAGCTGCTGCCTCGGCCTGCGTCATCCCGATGCGCAGTTGACCGTAACCTTCGAATGTCGCGACGGGTGCAGATGGCGCGACCGACGTCGTGGAATGGTTTGCTTCGTGGCCGGCTGGCCTACTCGGGTCAGTTTGCGACCTCGGCGTTGAGTCGGTGCCACACGCGGCGACGGTCAGCATCACAGCGACCAGCGCAAGCACCGTGCGCGACTGCACGCCGTCGACCTCATACCCGGTTCGAGATTGCACCGCTTCGCCATCCAGCACGCGCCAAAACCTCAGTTCCCCATCCTGAATCCATTGCTGCCGAGGTCGCACGTCGCATACGAGTCGGCGTGCACGCGGCCGGGCAGCACCGGAACCAGACAATGCCACCCTTCAACGGATGCTTCCGCGCTGGACCCATCGCCCCTCGGTATCGACGGGCCGAAGTCGTGGAAATAACGGTTCGCGATGCGTAGCGCAGTCGCACAGTCGACATCCCCACTCATGACAACCACCGGCTGGGTACGGCCGGGAACATCGAGAACCGTTCCGCAGGTGGTACCCGGCGGTGCAGCGACGGCAGCAGCGGGGAAGGCGATAGCTGCGCATCCGAGCCCAACGACACCCGCGCACACAGCAGACAGCGACACGAGCCGGGCTCGGCGCCAGATGTGCGCGGAAAGCTTCGATGATGTGCGTGTCATATCGACTGATGCCTCCCGCTCAAACGGCTCGCGAATTCATCGGATCCTCGCATATGAGCCGATCCAAGAAACGATTGAGCCCTACGGCCACGCCATAACGACATCACCACCGGCAACGAACACGAGAATGTGCGGCCGCTGACCCCAGTCGAAATCAGTCCGTAGCATCGGACCATGAGGCTTGTGTCCGTCGGCCGATTGGCCGTTTTGCTGGCTACCGTGTTGCTCGCGTCCGGGTCGGTGATCGCCGCGTCACCGGCAGTCGCGGCGGAGTGCCCGGATGCCGAGGTCGTATTCGCCCGGGGCCGCGAGGAGCCACCCGGGGTCGGTCAGATCGGCGACGCGCTCGTCAGTGCGCTGCGCTCGAAGACGAGTAAGTCGATCGGGGTCTACGGGGTCAACTATCCCGCCAACATCAGCGTCGACAGCGGCGCCAAAGACATGGCCGGCCACGTCGGGTCCATGGCGAAGAGTTGCCCGAACACCCGCGAGGTGCTCGGCGGCTATTCGCTGGGTGCCGAGGTGGCCGACCTCGCGGCCTGCTGCCGGCTGGCTCCCGGCATGGACCAACACGTGGCGGCCATCGCGTTGTTCGGCAACGGCACCCGCGGAATCGCACCCGCCTACGCCCGCAGGACGATCGACCAGTGCGCACCGGGTGATCCGATCTGTGGCAGAGGCACGAACTGGCCGTCGCACCTGCAGCCGTCGTATCTCGGATCGGGACTGATCGAGCAGGCCGCCGACTTCGTCGCGGGCAAACTCTAGCTGCGATCCCGCGTTCGCATATCCCGGGTGATCAGCGTCCGCGCCGCGAGTTCGTCGTCGGGCGGATAGTCCACCCGGACCAGCGTCAACCCCTGTGGCGGCGCGGCCGCGAAATCACTGGATCGGCTTGTCGCGTGCAGCAATTCAGCGCACCATTGCGCACTGCGACGACGTTCGCCCACTGCCAGCAGTGCACCCACCAGAGACCGGACCATCGACCAGCAGAAAGCGTCGGCGCTGACGCGCGCCGTCACCAGATCCCCCTCCCGCGACCAGTCCAGCTGCTGCAGTTCCCGGATGGTCGTGGCGCCCTCGCGGTGTCGGCAGAACGCGGCGAAGTCGTGCAACCCCAACAGTTCTCGTGACGCCGCCGTCATCGCCTCGACGTCCAGCACGCGCGGCCACGCAGTGACGAAACGAGCCTGCTGCGGCACCACGCCGTAGGGGGCCGTCGAGAGCCGGTAGACATAGTGGCGCCGCAGAGCCGAAAACCGGGCGTCGAAACCCGTTGGCGCGCGGGTGATATCGAGCACCCGGACGTCGGCGGGCAGGAACCTGCCCAGCCGCCGCACCAATGGCAGGAACTCCGGCCCCTCGACCCCGGCCGAGCGCGAATAGGCGTTCACCACCGCCTCGACCGGCACATCCACATGCGCAACCTGCCCGGTCGCGTGCACTCCGGTGTCGGTGCGCCCGGCAGCGCGCAGCCGCACCGGCGTGCGAAACACGGTCGTCAGCGCCTCGTCGAGAACACCGGCTACCGTGCGCTGACCAACCTGTGCCGCCCAGCCCGCGAAATCGGTTCCGTCGTAGGCGATGTCGAGCCGCAGACGGACGTCCCCACTAATTCTCGGGGGCCTCGTCAGGTGCGTCGTCGCTGGCGGCCTCTGCGGACTCGTCGAGCCCGCCCTGCGGCGCTACGGCCGCGGTCTCAGGCGCATCTTCGGTGTCGGCTCCGTCGTCAGCCGCGGAGTCGTCGACCGCATCCGGTTCGACGGATGCCTGCGGTGCGGCCGCGGCGGCCTCAGGCTTCTCCGATTTCTTGGACGCCTTCACCCGGCGCGCCCGGTCGGCCTCCGACGTCACCGTCTTCTCCCGCACCAGCTCGATCACCGCCATCGGGGCGTTGTCACCCTTGCGCGGCTCGACCTTGATGATGCGGGTGTAGCCGCCGTCGCGGTCGGCGAAGAACGGCCCGATCTCGGCGAACAAGGTGTGCACCACATCCTTGTCGCGGATCTTCTTGAGCACCTCACGCCGGTTGTGCAGCGTGCCCTTCTTGGCGTGGGTGACCAGCTTCTCCGCGTAGGGTCGCAATGCCCGCGCCTTGGCCTCGGTGGTCTTGATCCGGCCGTGCTCGAACAACGACGTGGCCAGGTTGGCCAGGATCGCCTTCTGGTGCGAAGACGACCCGCCGAGACGAGGTCCCTTGGTGGGCTTGGGCATTGCGACTATCTCCTATTCGGGGCCGGTCCCCGTATCAGGTAGGACCGGGACGGAATTCTGTTGAAGCTGTTACAGCTGTTAGAGCTGTTCGGTTTCGGCGTAGTCCTGGTCGTCGTAGGCGCCCTCGGTGGACCAGGTGCCGGTGGCGACGTCGTAGCCGGCGACCTCGGACGGGTCGAAGCTGGGCGGGCTGTCCTTGAGCGACAGACCCAGCTGGTGCAGCTTGACCTTCACCTCGTCGATGGACTTCTGACCGAAGTTGCGGATGTCGAGCAGGTCGGACTCGGTGCGCGAGACCAACTCGCCGACGGTGTGCACGCCCTCACGCTTGAGGCAGTTGTAGGAGCGCACGGTCAGGTCCAAGTCGTCGATCGGCAGCGCGAACGACGCGATGTGGTCGGCCTCGGCCGGCGACGGCCCGATCTCGATGCCCTCGGCTTCGACGTTGAGTTCGCGTGCCAGACCGAACAATTCGACCAGCGTCTTACCGGCGGAGGCCAGCGCGTCGCGCGGGGTGATCGAGCTCTTGGTCTCCACGTCCAGGATCAGCTTGTCGAAGTCGGTGCGCTGCTCGACCCGGGTGGCGTCCACCTTGTAGGTGACCTTGAGCACCGGCGAGTAGATGGAATCGACTGGGATACGGCCGATCTCGGCACCGGAAGCCCGGTTCTGCACGGCCGGGACGTAGCCGCGCCCCCGCTCGACGACGAGCTCGACCTCGAGCTTGCCCTTGTCGTTCAGGGTGGCGATGTGCATGGACGGGTTGTGCACGGTGACCCCGGCCGGCGGCACGATGTCGCCCGCGGTGACCTCACCGGGACCCTGCTTGCGCAGGTACATGGTGACCGGCTCGTCCTCCTCGGAGGACACGACCAGGCTCTTGAGGTTCAGGATGATGTCGGTGACGTCTTCCTTGACCCCGGGCACGGTGGTGAACTCGTGCAGGACGCCGTCGATGCGGATACTGGTCACCGCCGCGCCGGGAATCGACGACAGCAGCGTGCGACGCAGCGAATTGCCAAGGGTGTAACCGAATCCCGGCTCCAGCGGTTCGATGACGAACTGGGACCGGTTGTCGGTGAGGATGTCCTCGGACAGGGTGGGGCGCTGAGAAATCAGCATGGTGTTTCTTCTTCTCCTTCTCGGCACCCGCTATTTGATGCCGCTCAGGTTGTCTGCACCGGTTGATGCAGAACGTCTATTACTTCGAGTAGAACTCGACGATCAGCTGCTCGGCGAGCGGGACGTCAATCTGCGCGCGCTCAGGCAACTGGTGAACCAGGATGCGCTGCCGCTCACCCACCACCTGCAGCCAGCTCGGGATCGGACGGTCGCCCGCGGTCTCCCGAGCGATCTGGAACGGCACGGTGTTCACCGACTGGTCCCGTACGTCGATGATGTCGTACTGCGACACCCGGTAGCTGGGGACGTCGACGCGAACGCCGTTGACGGTGAAGTGCCCGTGGGTGACCAACTGACGGGCCATCCGGCGGGTCCGGGCCAGTCCAGCCCGGTACACGACGTTGTCGAGCCGGCTCTCCAGGATGCGCAGCAATTCCTCACCGGTCTTGCCCGAGTGGCGCACAGCCTCTTCGTAGTAGCGACGGAACTGCTTTTCCATCACGCCGTAGGTGAAACGCGCCTTCTGCTTCTCCTGCAGCTGCAGGCGGTACTCACTTTCCTTGACCCGGGCGCGGCCGTGCTGGCCGGGCGGGTAAGGGCGCTTCTCATACGACTGGTCGCCACCGACGAGGTCGGTGCCCAGCCGGCGGGACTTGCGGGTGACGGGTCCGGTGTAACGAGCCATGGGTATGTCCTCCTAGACCTAGACGCGCCGACGCTTCGGCGGGCGGACACCGTTGTGCGGCTGCGGCGTGACGTCGGAGATCGCGCCGACCTCGAGGCCGGCGGCCTGCAACGAGCGGATCGCGGTCTCGCGGCCCGAGCCCGGGCCCTTGACGAACACGTCGACCTTGCGCACCCCGTGCTCCTGGGCCTTGCGCGCGGCGTTCTCCGCGGCCAACTGCGCGGCGAACGGCGTCGACTTGCGGGAGCCCTTGAAGCCGACGTGCCCCGACGACGCCCAGGCGATGACGTTGCCCTGCGGGTCGGTGATGGTCACGATCGTGTTGTTGAAGGTGCTCTTGATGTGCGCGGCACCGTGCGGGACGTTCTTCTTTTCCCGACGACGGGTCTTCTGACCCTTCTTCGGGCCTGCGGCTGCCTTCTTTGCTGGTGGCATTCGGGGTTACCTGGCCTTCTTCTTGCCGGCGATGGTGCGCTTGGGTCCCTTGCGGGTGCGCGCGTTGGTCTTGGTCCGCTGGCCGCGTACCGGCAGGCCGCGGCGGTGCCGCAGACCCTGGTAGCAGCCGATCTCGATCTTGCGACGAATGTCGGCCTGCACCTCGCGGCGCAGGTCACCCTCGACCTTCAGGTTCGCTTCGATGTAGTCACGCAGCTGGGTCAGCTGATCGTCGCTCAGGTCTTTGGTGCGCAGGTCCTTGTCGATGCCGGTGGCCGCCAGAATCTCGTTCGAGCGGGTGCGGCCGACGCCGAAGATATAGGTCAGCGCGATCTCCATCCGCTTGTCGCGCGGCAGATCGACGCCTACTAGTCGAGCCATAGGTGGCGTTTCCTCTTTCTCAGCGGAGGTCTTTTCCCAGTCCGTTCCCGCTCAGTTGCGGGGCCCGGCCTCCGTCCGGGCGTGGTAGGCGGCCTATCCGCCTAGTGGTGCTGGGAGGTCTGCATTCAGTTGTTAAGCGAAAGCCCCGACTAACCCTGTCTCTGTTTGTGACGGGGATCGGAGCAGATCACCATGACCCGTCCATGCCGACGGATCACCCTGCACTTGTCACAGATCGGCTTGACGCTCGGGTTCACCTTCACGGCAGTCTCGGTCCTGTTCTTCTCTGGGTGTTAATCGCTACTTGTACCGGTACACAATGCGGCCGCGGGACAGGTCGTAGGGAGACAGCTCCACCACGACGCGGTCCTCGGGCAGGATGCGGATGTAGTGCTGCCGCATCTTGCCGCTGATGTGGGCGAGCACCTTGTGACCGTTCTCCAACTCGATGCGAAACATCGCATTCGGCAGGGGTTCGACCACGCGGCCCTCGACCTCGATGGCGCCGTCCTTCTTGGCCATTACTTTTAAGCGATCCTCTACTTTTCGTTCATGCTCCTGGCTCGGCGCAGCACGCGTCGGCGACTACAACAACGTGAGCCGGTGATGGAAATTCCGCGAAAGTCCGCGAATTTCAGGACAGGGCACGCCAAGAGCCGGCACGAACGCCGCACCGTCGGGCCACGATACCCGCTTGGCCGTCCCCGACGCAAAACGCCGCAGATCAGCGTGCGGACCCGGAATACGCAAGGTCAGGGCGCAGGTTAGAGCAACCATGACGCATTCAGCTGAGAGCAAACCCGACCTCGGTCGGTTCGGATCGTTCGGACGCGGCGTCACGCCGCAGCAAGCCAAGGAAATAGAAGCTCTCGGCTACGGCGCGGTCTGGGTGGGTGGCTCCCCGCCGGCCGAGTTGTCCTGGGTGGAACCCATCCTGGAAGCGACGACGACGTTGCAGGTGGCCACCGGCATCGTCAACATCTGGACGGCGCCCGCCCAACCCGTCGCCGCGTCGTTCCATCGCATCGACAAGGCGTACCCCGGCCGCTTCCTGCTCGGCATCGGCGTCGGTCATCCCGAGGCGCACACCGAATACCGCAAGCCCTACGAAGCTCTGGTCGAGTACCTCGACCAGCTCGACGAACACGGCGTGCCCGCCAACCGCAGGGTGGTCGCCGCGTTGGGTCCGCGAGTCCTCAAGCTGTCCGCGGACCGCAGCGCCGGCGCGCACCCCTACCTCACCACTCCCGAGCACACCGCCCGGGCGCGCGAACTGATGGGTCCGTCGGCGTTCCTGGCACCCGAGCACAAGGTGGTCCTCACTACCGACGCCGACAAGGCGCATGCCGTGGGACGCAAGGCCCTCGAGATCTATCTGAACCTCGCGAACTACCTGAACAGCTGGAAGCGACTCGGCTTCACCGACGACGACGTCGCCAAGCCGGGCAGCGACCGGTTGGTCGACGCCGTCGTCGCCTACGGATCCATCGACGCGATCGCGGCCCGCCTGCGTGAGCACCTCGACGCCGGCGCCGACCACGTCCCGGTCCAGGTCCTGACGCGAAGTGAGAACCTTGTCCCGGCGCTGGCCGAATTGGCCGGGGCTCTTGGGCTCGAACGGGTATAGGGGGCTAAATGACTGGCTCGGTTTCACTCAAACCTGACCTGGGGCGGTTCGGCGTCTGGCTGGGCACCCGCTCCCTCGACCCGGAGTTGGCCGCGCAGATCGAGTCGCTCGGCTACGGCGGCGCGTGGATCGGTGCGTCGCCGGACGCCGACTTGGCTTGGGTCGAACCCGCCCTGGAGCAGACTGAGCACCTGCAGTTGGCTACCGGGATCGTCAACGTCTGGACGGCCCCGGCCGACGACGTCGCCGCCTCGTATCAGCGCATCGAAGATGCCTATCCGGGCCGGTTCCTGCTCGGTGTCGGGGTCGGGCATCCCGAACACACCGAGCAGTACCAGAAGCCCTACGACGCGCTGGTGTCCTACCTCGACGTGCTCGACAACGCGCTGGTGCCGACCAGCCGGCGGGTGCTCGCGGCGCTGGGTCCCCGGGTGCTCCAGCTCTCGGCGCAGCGCAGCGCGGGCGCGCACCCTTATCTGACGACGCCCGAACACACCGGCAAGGCGCGACACCTGCTCGGCAACACCGTGTTTCTGGCTCCCGAACACAAGGTCGTGCTGACCACCGACGCGGAAGAGGCCCGTGCCGTCGGCCGCAAGTTCGTCGACTTCTACCTGGGTCTGAGCAACTACGTGAACAACTGGCTGCGGCTGGGTTTCACCGAGGACGACGTCCGCAAGCCCGGTAGCGACCGGCTGATCGACGCGCTGGTCGCCTACGGCACCGCCGACGCGATCGCCGCCCGCCTCAACGAGCACCTCGACGCCGGCGCCGACCACGTGGCCATCCAGGTTCTGGGTGCCTCGAAACCCGAGAAGCTGATACCAGTACTTCGTGAACTGGCGGGACCGCTGGGCCTCACCGGTTAGGGTTGGCCCCATGCGACTGCTGGTCACCGGAGGGGCGGGCTTCATCGGCGCGAACTTCGTGCACAGCACCGTGCGCGAGCATCCCGAGGACTCGGTGACCGTCATCGACTCGCTGACCTACGCCGGGCGGCGGGAGTCGCTGGCCGACGTCGAGGACGCCATCCGGTTCGTCGAAGGCGACATCTGTGACACCGAGCTGGTCTCCGCGTTGGTGGCCGAGTCGGACGCGGTGGTGCATTTCGCCGCCGAATCCCATGTGGACAACGCCCTGGACAATCCGGAACCCTTTCTGCACACCAACGTGGTCGGGACGTTCACAATCCTGGAAGCGGTGCGGCGGCACGGGGTTCGGCTGCATCACATCTCGACCGACGAGGTCTACGGGGACTTGGAACTCGATGATCCGCAACGGTTCACCGAGTCCACGCCGTACAACCCGTCGAGTCCCTACTCGGCGACCAAGGCCGGCAGCGACATGCTGGTGCGGGCCTGGGTGCGGTCGTACGGCGTACGCGCAACCCTGTCCAATTGTTCCAACAACTACGGGCCCTTCCAGCACATCGAGAAGTTCATTCCGCGCCAGATCACCAATGTGCTCACCGGTCGGCGATGCAAGCTCTATGGCGCGGGCGCCAACGTCCGCGACTGGATCCACGTCGACGACCACAACAGCGCGGTGCGCCGCATCCTGGAGAAGGGACAACTCGGCCGGACCTATCTGATCAGTTCGGAGGGCGAGCGCGACAACTTGAGCGTGCTGCGCACGATTCTGCGGCTCATGGGCCGCGACTCGGACGACTTCGACCACGTCACCGACCGCGTCGGCCACGACCTGCGATACGCCATCGACCCGACCCTGCTCAACACCGAATTGTGCTGGGCGCCAAAGCACACCGACTTCGAGGAAGGCTTGCAGGCCACCATCGACTGGTACCGGGACAACGAATCGTGGTGGCGCCCACTCAAAGACGCCGCCGAGGCGCGCTACACAGAACGCGGCCAGTGAGATGAAGGTACGCGAACTCGCAGTCCCGGGCGCCTGGGAGATCACGCCGGCCATCCACGGCGACTCGCGCGGGATGTTCTTCGAGTGGCTGACCGACCGCGGCTTCACCGGGTTCGCCGGCCACCGCCTGGATGTCCGGCAGGCGAACTGCTCGGTGTCCTCGGCCGGTGTGCTGCGCGGCCTGCACTTCGCCCAGTTGCCGCCGAGCCAGGCCAAATACGTGACCTGCGTGCGGGGTGCGGTGTTCGACGTCGTCGTCGACATCCGGGTGGGCTCACCGACATTCGGCAAGTGGGATTCGGTGTTACTCGACGATCAGGACCACCGGACCGTCTACATCTCCGAAGGCCTCGCGCACGGTTTCCTTGCCCTGCAGGACAATTCAACGGTCATGTATCTGTGTTCGGCGGAATACAACCCGGAGCGCGAACACACCATCGCCGCGACGGATCCGACGCTCGGTGTGGATTGGCCGCTGGTCGACGGCAACCCGCCCAGCCTGTCCGAGCGCGACGCGGTGGCTCCCAGTTTCGAGGAGGTCCGCGAGTCCGGTCTGCTGCCCACCTGGGAGGAGACGCAGGACTTCGTCAACGGCTTGCGCGGCGCGCGGTAGGTCCGATTCCGTTCGAGTGTGCGGCCAGCCGCACGGTCGGCGGCCGAGGGCATACATGCTGCCGTCAACATTCGGTTGGCCAAAGGGAACCACTGGTGAACCCGACCGAGTCGGACCCGCCACCCGGCCACCTACCCGGGTTGCCTACCCGGATCTGTATTTACTAGGATATGCAAGTATCGCATACTTCCCACGACCGTTAACGGGACAACCATGACTACGCAAATACCGCATTTCATCGACGGCCAGCGCACCACCGGCCAGTCCGGTCGCACCGCCGACGTCTTCAACCCGAGCACCGGCGAGGTCCAGGCCACGGTGCCGATGGCGAACCAGGCCGACATCGACGCTGCCGTGGCTTCCGCGGCAACCGCCCAAAAGGCTTGGGCCGCTTGGAATCCGCAACGCCGCGCTCGCGTGTTAATGCGTTTCGTCGACCTGGTGAACCAGAACATCGACGAACTGGCCGAGTTGCTTTCGCTCGAGCACGGCAAGACGGTGCAAGACGCCAGGGGTGACATCCAGCGCGGCATCGAGGTCATCGAGTTCTGCATCGGCATCCCGCACCTGCTCAAGGGCGACTACACCGAGGGCGCCGGTCCCGGCATCGACGTCTATTCACTGCGGCAACCGCTGGGCGTCGTCGCCGGCATCACCCCCTTCAACTTCCCGGCCATGATCCCGCTGTGGAAGGCCGGTCCGGCCCTGGCGTGCGGAAATGCGTTCGTGCTCAAGCCAAGTGAGCGCGACCCGTCGGTCCCGCTGCGACTGGCCGAGCTGTTCACCGAGGCCGGCCTGCCGCCCGGGGTGTTCCAGGTGGTGCACGGCGACAAGGAAGCCGTCGACGCCATCCTGAACCACCCCGACATCAAGGCCGTGGGTTTCGTCGGCAGTTCCGACATCGCCCAGTACATCTACAGCCAGTCGGCGGCGACCGGCAAGCGTTCGCAATGCTTCGGCGGCGCCAAGAACCACATGATCGTCATGCCCGACGCCGACCTCGACCAGGCCGTCGACGCCCTGATCGGCGCCGGCTACGGCAGTGCCGGCGAGCGCTGCATGGCGATCAGCGTCGCTGTCCCGGTCGGCGACCAGACCGCAGACCGGTTGCGCGCCAGGCTGATCGAGCGGATCAACAACCTGCGCGTCGGGCACAGCCTGGACCCCAAGGCCGACTACGGTCCGCTGGTCACCGAGGCCGCGCTGCAGCGGGTGCGCGACTACATCGGCCAGGGTGCCGACGCCGGCGCCGAACTCGTCATCGACGGCCGCGAACGGGCCAGCGACGACCTGACTTTCGGGGATGCGAACCTCGAGGGCGGCTTCTTCATCGGACCCACGCTGTTCGACCACGTCACTACCGACATGTCGATCTACACCGACGAGATCTTCGGTCCGGTGTTGTGCATCGTGCGCGCTCACGACTATGAAGAGGCGTTGCGGTTGCCCACCGAACACGAGTACGGCAATGGCGTGGCCATCTTCACCCGTGACGGGGATTCCGCCCGTGACTTCACCTCACGGGTTGAGGTGGGCATGGTCGGTGTCAACGTGCCGATCCCGGTTCCGGTGGCCTACCACACGTTCGGCGGCTGGAAGCGGTCCGGTTTCGGCGACCTCAATCAGCACGGGCCGGCGTCGATCCAGTTCTACACCAAGGTCAAGACCGTAACCTCGCGGTGGCCGTCGGGCATCAAGGACGGTGCCGAATTCTCCATCCCCACCATGGATTAACGCCAATGTTCACTCTCGACGACGAAGAACGGGTGATCACCGAGACGGCGGCAGCCTTCGCCGACAAGCGTCTGGCGCCCTACGCCCTGGAATGGGATGCGACCAACCACTTCCCGACCGATGTGCTGCGCGAAGCCGCCGAACTCGGCATGGCAGCGATCTACTGTCGGGAGGACGTGGGCGGTAGCGGACTGAGGCGCCTTGACGGCGTGCGCATCTTCGAACAACTCGCCATGGCCGACCCGGTCACCGCCGCGTTCCTGTCGATCCACAACATGTGCTCCTGGATGATCGACCGCTACGGCATCGAAGAGCAGCGCAAGGCGTGGGTCCCGCGACTGGCGTCGATGGACGTCATCGCCAGCTATTGCCTGACCGAGCCGGGCGCCGGTTCCGACGCCAGCGCGCTGAGCACCCGTGCGGTCAAACAGGGTTCCGATTACGTGCTCGACGGCGTCAAGCAGTTCATCTCCGGCGCCGGCACCTCCGATGTGTACGTCATCATGGCCCGCACCGGAAGCGAAGGGCCGCGCGGCATTTCGGCGTTCATCGTCGAAAAGGACACGCCCGGGCTGAGTTTCGGGGCGATGGAACAGAAGATGGGCTGGCACGCCCAACCCACCGCCCAAGTGATACTCGACGGAGTACGGGTGCCGGCCGACGCCATGCTGGGCGGCGCCGACGGCGAAGGCACCGGGTTCGGGATCGCGATGAACGGGCTCAACGGCGGCCGGCTCAACATCGCCGCATGCTCGCTGGGCGGCGCGCAGGCCGCCTTCGACAAGGCCGGCGCCTACGTCCGCGACCGGCAGGCATTCGGGGGATCCTTGCTCGACGAACCCACCATCCGGTTCGCCTTGGCCGACATGGCCACCGGACTGGAGACATCACGAATGATGTTGTGGCGGGCGGCAACTGCGCTGGACGACGACGACGCCGGCAAGGTCGAGCTGTGCGCGATGGCCAAGCGCTACGTCACCGACACCTGTTTCGACGTCGCCGACCAGGCGTTGCAATTGCACGGCGGCTACGGCTACCTGCGCGAGTACGGGCTGGAGAAGATCGTGCGTGACCTGCGGGTGCACCGCATCCTGGAAGGCACCAACGAGATCATGCGGGTGGTGATCGGCCGCGCCGAGGCCACGCGTTTCAAAGCAGCGACAGCCTAGAAAGGCACGCATGACTGAGGTTTTCGACGTCGCGGTCCTCGGTTTGGGTCACATGGGCGCGCCGATGGCGGCCAACCTGGTTGCGGCCGGGCACAACGTATTCGGGTTCGACCCCGTCGCGGGAGCCGCGGCGGCCGAAACGGGAGCCAACCTGTGCGCCACCGCCGCCGAGGCGGTGGCCGAGGCAGAAGTGGTCATCACCATGCTGCCCAACGGCCATGTGGTGAAAAGCTGCTACGACGAAGTGCTGCGCGCCGCACAGGCCGGTGCGCTGTTCATCGACAGCTCCACCATCTCGGTCGACGACGCCCGGGCGGTGCACGCGCTCGCCGAAACTCACGGCCTGGCCCAGCTCGACGCCCCGGTTTCCGGTGGCGTCAAGGGAGCGGTGGCCGGCACGCTGGCATTCATGGTCGGAGGTGACGAGGCGGTGCTGGACCGGGCCCGCCCCGTGCTGGAACCCATGGCGGGCAAGATCATTCATTGCGGCGCGGCCGGCGCCGGGCAGGCGGCCAAGTTGTGCAACAACATGGTGCTGGCGGTGCAGCAGATCGCGATCGGCGAGGCATTCGTGCTCGCCGAGAAACTGGGCCTCGCGGCGCAGTCGCTGTTCGACGTCATCACCGGCGCCACCGGCAACTGCTGGGCCGTGAGCACGAATTGCCCTGTGCCAGGCCCGGTTCCGACATCGCCGGCCAACAACGACTTCAAGCCCGGCTTCGCCACCGCGCTGATGAACAAAGACCTGGGCCTGGCGATGGACGCGGTGACCTCGACCGGTGCGGCCGCTCCGCTGGGCACCCACGCGGCAAAGATCTACGCCGAGTTCGCAACCGAGCACTCCGAGAAGGATTTCAGCGCCATCATCGAGTTGCTGCGGGCCACCTGACATTTGCGCGAGCAGACGCAAAAGCCCCCATTTCCAGCGGAAATGAGGGGCTTTTGCGTCTGCTCGCGCTCAAAAGTCACCGGCGTTGCGGCGCAACGTCTCGATCGACGACACCAGCGCCTGCGATTCCTCGGCCGCCATGCCGATATCGGCGAACACCTGCTCGTTCAGCGTGACCGTGGCGTCCTCGACGGTGGAGCGGCCGAGTTCGGTGATCTGGACCAGCGTGGTGCGCCCGTCGGTGGGATGCGGCACCCGTCGCACCAGCCCGTCGGCTTCCAGCCGCCGGATGGCATGCGTGACGCTGGTGACATGCACCTGCAGCCGGTCGGAGGCTTTGGTGATCGGCAACGCTCCGGTGCGACTGAACGCCAACAACCGCAACAGTTCGTAGCGGGAGAAGCTCAGATCGTAGGGGCGCAGCGCGGCCTCCACCCGGGCCAGCAGGATCTGATGCGCCCGCATCACCGACGTCACCGCCACCATGCCCTGGGAGACCTCTCCCCACCCGGCCCGTTCCCAGTTGGTCCGCGCCGCCGCGATCGGATCACGCTTCGCAGAGTCGGCCACGCACCTTTTCTTACCCGCTCAGAAGGCACGCTCCAACAGAACCCGGCCGTTGTCGGCGGAAACAACCTGCACCGAGGCAATTTGATCCATCGGCGTGGAAGTGCTGCCCGCCGGGGTGGCGGTGTGGCCCGGCTCGGCCACCCAGGTCGCCAGCCGCGTTTGGCTGCCGTCGCGACCGACCACCACCATGGCCAAGGTGTCGTGGTGGGCGTCGGTCGGAGCCAGGCAGTAGCACTGCAGGTTGATGGCGGTCCCCCAGCGTTGGCTGCTGAGCGAGACAGTCGAAGTCAGCAGCTCGGTGCCGACCTGCGCCATCGGCTGCACCGACACGGCCACGTTCTGGGGTGCGCCACCGAACAGGGACCCCTGCACACCGACCAGCACACCGATACCGAGCACCGCTGCCGCGACCGCAGCCGCCGCCCAGGTCGCCACCCGAGCACGTCGACGCCGCCGGCGCACGGTGTCCAGCAACGACGGCAACAACCCGGCCGGCGGTTGCGTCGTCACCGCCGAGTCGATCGCCGTCACATCCTCCCGTTTGAGCTGCCCGAGTAGCGCCGGAACGCCGCACAATTCGGCGACGGCGGCCCGGCACGGCGAGCACGTAGCCAAATGCGCTTCGAACTCGCGTCGTTCGTCCGCCGACAACGCCCCCAACACGTATGCGGCATCCCACATCGCGTAGGCGTGGTCGTCCATTTCGTCCCCCTCCTCGAACATCATCGTGTGACTCCGAGTTCCTGCAGCGCCAGCCGCAACCCCCGCACGGCGTAGTGCAGTCGCGACTTCACGGTTCCTTCCGCAATCCCCAGGTCTGTGGCTATCTGCGCGGTGGTCCAGCCGCGGTAGTAGGACCGTTCGATCACGGTCCGGTGTTCGGCGGACAGTTGGGCCATCGCGTCGGCGATCAACAAGCGGTCCAGCGCGGCGTTCACCTCGTCCGGCCCGGCCGGCTCCGGCGCACCGGCCTCGTCGGTCGAGCCGACGACGTTGCGGTGACGTGCGCTGCGCCGATCGTCGATGACCATGTTGCGGGCGACGGTGAACAGCCACGCCCGCGCCGACCGCGTACTGTCGCCGACGACTTCCGGATGCTGCCACGCCCGCAAAAGCGTCTCCTGCACCACGTCCTCGGCCTGGTTGGCGTCGGCTGTCAGCCGCAGCGCGTAGCGCCACAGCACCGCGGCATGCTCGTCGTAGAGCGCTTTCATCAAAGCGGCTTCGGCACCCACGGACGCACTCCAAGCGCCGGCCACACGAGCCACTCGATCACCTCCCGCCTACTGACACGAGGCGGAGAACCCGCAGGTTCAAACGGTCAGGATGCGCGGACCTTCTTCGGTCACGGCGACCGTGTGCTCCCAGTGCGCCGCTCGCGACCCGTCGACGGTGGTGACCGTCCACTTGTCGTCCAGGACGGTGGTCTTACCGGTGCCCAGCGTCAGCATCGGTTCGATAGCCAGCACCGAACCCGTCGCCAGCAGGGGTCCCCGGCCCGGGCTGCCCTCGTTGGGCAGGAACGGGTCCAGGTGCATCTGCCGGCCGATGCCGTGGCCACCGTAACCTTCGACGATCCCGAACGCCCGGTCGTAGCGAGCCGCGGCGGCGTGCGTACCGGTCTCGATGGCATGGGAGACGTCGGTCAGCCGATTGCCGACGACCATCGCCGCAATGCCGGCCTCCAGCGACTCCTTCGTCGCCTGCGACAGCGCCTCGTCGGCGGGGATCAAAGCGCCGATCCCGAAAGTGACAGCGGCGTCGCCGTGCCAGCCGTCCAGCACCGCGCCGCAGTCGATGGACACCAGATCTCCGGGCATCAACACCTCGGCGGCCGACGGGATGCCATGCACGACACGGTCATTGACCGAAGCGCAGATCGATGCCGGATACCCGTGATAACCCAGGAAGGACGGGACGGCACCGGCTTCGCGGATCACCGATTCGGCGACCTCGTCCAGGCTCAGGGTGGACACCCCGGCGACTGCGGCCGCCTGCACCGCGCGTAACGCGGCCGCGACGACGCCGCCAGCCGCGGCCATGGCATCGAGTTCAGCGGCGGTGCGCTGGGGTACGGTCCTGCGGCCCCGCAGCCGTGCCAGGGCACCCATCAGCTATTTGCCGAGGGCTTGCAGTGCGCGGGCAAACACCTCATCCATGCTGCCGACGGCGTCCACGGTCTTCAACTCGTCGCGGTAGTAGTCCAGCAACGGCGCGGTCTCACCCTGATAGACCTTCATCCGGTTGCGGATGACTTCCTCGGTGTCGTCGTCGCGGCCTCGGCCCTTGAGACGTTCCAGCAGCTCGTCTTCGGACACCCGGAACTCCACCACCGCGTCGATGTCGGTGCCGCGTCGTTGCAGCATGTCGTGCAACGCCTTGGCCTGCTCGACCGAACGCGGATACCCGTCCAGGATGAAGCCGTTCGCCGCATCGGAATTGTCGAGCCGGTCGTCGACGAGTTGGTTGGTCAGTTCGGACGGCACCAGATCGCCGGCGTCCAGGTATCCCTTGGCTTCCAGGCCCAGCTTGGTGCCCTCTTTGATGTTGGATCGGAACAGGTCGCCGGTGGAGATGTGCGGAATGTCGAGTTTTTCGGCCAGCTTCTGCGCTTGCGTCCCCTTGCCCGCCCCGGGCGGTCCAAGCAATACCACTCTCACTTGAGGAACCCTTCGTAGTTGCGCTGCATGAGCTGACTCTCGATCTGTTTGACCGTATCCAACCCGACGCCGATCATGATCAGAACCGCGGTACCCCCGAAGGGTAGATTCTGTATCCCGCCGCTGTTGCCCATCTGCAGGAACACGTTGGGTAGCACGGAGATCAAGCCTAGGTAGATAGAGCCCGGCAGGGTGATTCGGCTCAGCACATGACGCAGATAATCCGCCGTGGGGCGGCCGGGCCGGATACCGGGAATGAAGCCGCCGAATTTCTTCATCTCGTCGGCACGTTCGTCGGGATTGAACGTGATCGACACGTAGAAGTACGTGAAGAAGATGATCAAGCCGAAGTAGATGCCGATGTATACCGCGTTGCTGGGGTCCGACAGGTAGGTCGAGACGAATTTGGACCACCAACCGTGACCGGCACCGCCGCTGCCGCTGTTCACCAGCTGGGTGATCAGGTTGGGGATGTAGATCAACGAGGACGCGAAGATGACCGGGATGACGCCGGCCTGGTTGACCTTCAGCGGCAGATATGTCGACGTTCCGCCGTACATCCGGCGGCCCACCATGCGCTTGGCGTACTGCACCGGGATCCGTCGCTGCCCCTGCTCGACGAACACCACACCGACGATGATGAGCAGCGCCGCCGCGAGCACCGCGGCGAAGATCATGCCGCCGCGGCTCTGCAGGATCTGGTTGCCCTCGGCCGGGATGCGTGCGGCGATGCCGACGAAGATCAGCAACGACATGCCGTTGCCGATACCGCGTTCAGTGATCAGTTCGCCCATCCACATCACCAGGGCGGCGCCGGCGGTCATCACCAGCACGATCACGATCTCGGCGAAGATGCTCTGATCGGCGAGGATGTCCAGCGAGCAACCCTGCAGCAGGCCGCCGTTGGCAGCCAGCGCCACGATGCTGGTGGCTTGCAGGACGGCCAGCGCGATCGCCAGATAACGCGTGTACTGCGTCATCTTCGCCTGACCGGACTGACCTTCCTTACGCAGCTCTTCGAACCGCGGAATGACCACGGTGAGCAGCTGCACGATGATGCTGGCGGTGATGTAGGGCATCACTCCGACCGCGAACACCGTCAGCTTCAACAGCGCACCGCCGGAGAACAGGTTGATCAGCGAGTAGATCTGTCCGGCCTGGCCGCCGCTGGCCTCTTTGATGCACTGCTGGACGTTGGGGAAATTCACCCCGGGTGACGGCAACGCGGCCCCGACCCGGTACAGCACGACGATCGCCAGCGTGAAGAGGATCTTCCGTCTCAGGTCGACTGTTCGCAGCGATGAGATGAAAGCCGAAAGCACTCTTCCTCCTGCGCAGCCGAACTGTGGTCGCGGCATGCCAACCGGGATTGGCCGGCTGGGTCCTGTTCCTGATCATTCCTGGGTTATTCCGCGTGCACGTGCCCGATACCAGCAGGCCAGGACGTACGGCCTGCCACGATACAGGCGCGTCAAACCGTGTACGAGACTAACAGCCTTTCACCGCTGGTCCTTTAACGGCACCGTGCCGGCCGCGAGCGCGGCGTACAGTCTGGGTTGCTCGTTATATTTGCTAAATAACAGAAATGTATGTGGGGAGTTTGTTCGATGACCCAGATGGGCAGCGCGCGGTTCGAAGGTGACACGTGGGACCTGGCGTCCAGTGTGGGGTTGACGGCCACCATGGTCGCCGCAGCTCGGGCCCTGGCCGCACGGGACGCCGAGGGCGCGGGTGCGGTGGCCACCGACCAGTTCGCCGAGCCGCTGGTGCGCGCCGTCGGTGTCGACTTCTTCACCCGGCTCGCCACCGGTGAACTCGATCTGGCCGACCTCGACGAGGAAACGGCAACCGGCACCGTGCATTTCGCCAACGCAATGGCCGTCCGGACCAGGTTCTTCGACGACTTCTTCAGCTCTGCCACCGGTGCCGGGATCCGGCAGGCCGTCATCTTGGCCGCGGGTCTGGACTCGCGCGCCTACCGGCTGCGGTTGCCGTCGGGCACGACGGTGTTCGAGGTCGACCAGCCCGCGGTGATCGAGTTCAAGACCGCGACGCTGTCCGGCCTAGGCGCCGAACCCACCGCCGACCGCCGGACGGTGGCCGTCGACCTACGCGAAGACTGGCCGGCCGCCCTGCGCGAAGCCGATTTCGACGCCACCCAGCGCACGGCCTGGATAGCCGAGGGGTTGCTGGGGTATCTGCCGGGCGAAGCCCAGGACCGGCTGCTCGATCAGATCACCGCGCTGAGCGTGCCGGGCAGCCGCTTCGCCACCGAAGGACTGCTCGACATCAACGAGCTCAACGAGGACGAACTGCGGCGCCGGATGCGTCGCCAGAACGAGCGCTGGAGCCGGCACGGGCTGGACTTCGACATGGCCGCGCTGGTGTATTTCGACGACCGCACCGACGCGGACACCTACCTGGCGGCCCACGGCTGGCAGACGAACACGGCGGCCAACGCCGAGCTGTTCGCCGAGCACGGGCTGCAAGCGGCCGAAGGTGACGACGCCCCGTTCGGCGAGGTGGTCTTCCTCAGCGCGGAGCGGCAGTGACGATGCCTACCCAGTCACAGCGAGCCAGCGGCGACAGCTGGGATCTGGCCTCCAGCGTGGGAGCCACCGCGACGATGGTCGCGGCCGCCCGAGCCGTGGCCAGCGAGCAGGACAACCCGGTCATCACCGATCCGTTCGCGGCGCCGCTGGTGCGAGCCGTCGGCGTCGACTTCTTCGTCCGCCTGCTCGACGGCGACCTGGCGGACGATGCTCCCGAGCACGACTTCGCGTTGGAGATCGACTCCATTGCCGTCCGCACCCGCTTCTTCGACGAATTCCTCCTCGACGCCGCCGGTGCCGGGGTTGCGCAAGTGGTCATCCTGGCCGCCGGCCTGGACGCGCGCAGCTACCGGTTGAAATGGCCGCGTGGCGTCGTGGTGTACGAAATCGACCAGCCCGAGGTCATCGACTTCAAGAACACCGCGATGTCGGCGCTGGGCGCCACCCCGTCGGCGCACCGCAAGTGGGTCGGCGTGGACCTACGCGACGACTGGCCGACGGCGTTGCGCGGCAACGGTTTCGACCCGAATCTGGCCACGGCCTGGATTGCCGAGGGTCTGTTGATGTACCTCCCGCCGCAAGCGCAGGACCAACTGTTCGACAACATCACCGCGCTGAGCGGGCCGGGCAGCCGGCTGGCCACCGAATACCACCCCGACTCGGGCGTGGCGATGGCGGAACGCGCACAGCAGTTCAACCAGCGGTGGGCCAGTTTCGGCTGCGACATCGACCTGGCGGGACTGTTCTATGACGGTAAGCGCAGCAACGTGGTCGACTACCTGACCGGACTCGGGTGGCAGGTCAACACCCGTCCCCGGCGGGAGCTGTTCGCCGAATACGGTCGCACCTTCCCCGACGACTCCGAGTTGGCTCAACTGCGCAACATCGTCACCGTCACCGCGACCCGGGGCTGACCGCGAAACGCGTTGCGCTACTCGGGGTTAGCGGCGGGCGCGCGCACCACCATCGGGACGGCCGGGAAGGCCCAGGCCATCTCCGAGCGTGACTTGCGCAGCGCCGCGGTGCCGAAACCCTTCTTGCGGTGCTCGGGGTGAATCCAGATCCGGACGTTCACCTCGCCATGCAGGAGTTCGCCGAACACCATCCCGACCTTCTCCCCGGAATCCTCGGCCACGAACCACACGGCCTCTTCGTCGTGCAGCCGTTTAAGCGCCTTGCTGATCTCGTCGTCGATGCTGCCGGCGGGCGCACCGGATCCGTCACCGGCGAACTTGATCTCTTCGGTGCGGGTGGTGAAGATGTCACGGTCTTCGGCGGCCGAGAACGCCCGCAGCTCCAGGGTCTCCCCCGAGCTGGCCGGCCGCTCCTGGAGAGCGAAGCTGAGCTGCTTGTTCAAGTCGTCGAGCTCGGCCAGGATCTTCGCCCGGGCATCCTGGGTGAGCTGGTCGAACGACATACTCATCACGGCTTCGGCGGCCAGATGCGAGGTGCCCAGCAACTTCACGATCGCCTCGACCGCGGCGGACTTGTTCTTGGCCTCCACGATGGCGTCGGCGACCTCATGCCGGCGTTCCAGCGCGGCCAGCAAGGCGTCTGCGATCTCTCGACGAACGGCGGTCTGGTCGTGGTCGGTCATTGCATAAGCCTAGAACGCCACGCGCGGATGCGCGCCACCGATCCTTCGGTACCGGTTCTTGACCTTTCGTGGCTTCGGCCTCAATTCGGGCTTCGCGAAGGCCGGCCACGGCACGGTGCCTTCCGCCGCTGAGGAGGCCCTGAGCCCGGAGGTCGCCGCGCGCTTCACCAGGTTGGTGCGCCAAAACTTGCAGCGGAGTTTGCACCGCAGTCGTGGCATAATAATGGCATGAATCGCATACGCCTGAGCACTACTGTCGATTCCCTGCTGCTGAGCAGTGCACGCAGCGTGCGGAGCGGGATCACTGACGCAGCGCTGATCGACGAGGCCCTTGGGGCATTACTTGCTCGTCATCGATCGGCTGAGGTGGATGCGAGCTATGCGGCCTACGACAAGCACCCCATTGATAAGCCCGACGAGTGGGGCGATCTAGCGTCGTGGCGTCGGGCGGCTGGGGACTCGTGAGCGCACTTCCGGCGCGCGGAGAGGTGTGGTGGTGCGAAATGGCCGGAATCGGCCGACGTCCAGTAGTTGTGCTGTCGCGCGATGCGGCGATCCCGCGGCTTCGACGGGCACTCGTCGCTCCCTGCACCACAAACATCCGTGGGCTGGCCAGCGAGGTTGTTCTTGAACCGGGTCTGGATCCGATCCCACGCCGTTCCGCGGTGAATTTGGACTCGGTCGAAAGTGTGTCGGTCGGGGTGTTGGTGAATCGGCTTGGCAGGCTCGCCGACACGCGGATGCGCGCCATTTGCACGGCTCTCGAGGTCGCGGTCGACTGCTCTGCGTGACACGTTAGCGCACCAGCGAGAACCCGAGACGCATAGCAGTATCCCATATCTTTCTCATCGGTGCCATGGTGATATATGAAGGCGTTCAACAGGTCTCGGGAGCGATTGAACTCATCCGCACTGACCACTAGCTGTGGCTCAATCGCGATCCACTGAGCTCCAGGAACCGCCGATACCGGTCCTTGGTCGGCCCGATCCACTCCGGGCGGGGTTCGACGACGTGCCCGACGCGTGCCCAGCGGGCGGCGTCGGTGATCACCGATTCCAGGCCGACGGCCAGCCGGGCCAGGAACGCCGCACCCAGCGCGGCCCCCTCCGGGGCTGCGGAGATTTCGACCGGGCGACCGGTGACGTCCGCGAGGGCTTGCATCCAAGGCTGCACCCGGGTGCCGCCGCCCGAAGCGACGATGCGCCGCACCGGAGCGCCGCTCAATTCCAGGATCTGCCGGACGACGAACCCCGAGGCCTCGTAGGCCGCGCGCCGCAGCGCTGCGGAGTCGTGCGTGAGATCCACCCCGTCCAGCAGCGCGCGCCGGTCCGGGTCATGGAACGGGGTGCGTTCGCCGCGGATGTAGGGCAGCCAGACCGGAACCCGCCGCGGGTCGGTCGTCGTCGGATCACCTTGCGCCAGAACACGATCCACCCATCCAAGGAACAACCCGCCGGCATTGCTGGCCCCGCCGATCATGCTTTTGCCCGGCGCCGTGTGCGGGATGGTCCACAACCCGGGCACCTGCCTGGCTTCGGGAACCGTGATCCAGACGATCAGCGTGGTGCCGCACAGCACCAGCACATCGCCGTCGTGATCGGCGCCGGCGACGATCTGCTCGCACAACGCGTCGATCGCCCCGGTGGCCAGCACGGCCGAATCCTTCGAGGCGGCATGCACCTGCCCCACCGGCGCACCGAAGGTCTCGACCCGCGGCATCTGCTCGGCGCGGGCGCCGCAGTCGGCGCACGCCGCCGGGTTCCATCCCGTTCCGTCGAACAACGGAAGCGTGGTGATGGCGGTGGCGAAGTCGACCACCGCCTCGCCGGCCAGCGCGTGGTTGGCCACCGCCGGCGCGGGCCAGTACCCGGCGGCTTCCGGCGCTTGCGCCGCCGTCCAGCGCAGGAACTCGGCCGCCTCGCCCACTGCCGGCACCGGTTGCTCGGACGCGTCGAGCACCCGGCCGCGGCTGTCGCCGTACAGCAGGCCCGGTGTGACGGGACGGCCCGCGGTGTCGACGGCCGTCATCGACGGCACCATCGACGACACCGCCACCGCCTGCACCCTGCGCGTCGCGGGTTCGGCCAGCCGATGCAACGCCACCACCGGACCCTGGCGCCACGCCTCGTCGGCGTCGTGTTCGAGTTGGTCGGGCTCGGGCACCCTCAGCTGATGCGGGATCCGCACCCGCGCCAGCACGCGGCCGTTCTCGTCGGCCGCGACCGCTTTGGCCGCCGTGGTGCCGACGTCGATGCCGATCGTGACGTCTTCGCGTGACACGGGCGTCACGGTACGCCAGCATTGGCAGACGTGACCCCTCGACCGCGTGCCCTGGTAACCGCCCCGCTGCGCGGACCCGGGTTCGACAAACTGCGCCGGCTGGTCGACGTGGTGTACGACCCATGGATACGTGAGCTCGATCCGCTCCGCATCTACAGCGCCGAACAACTGGCCGAGCGGATCACTGCCGAAGTTGCCGAAATCATTGTGGTGGAAGGTGATTCGGTCAAGGGACCGGTGCTGCAGCTGGGTCTGCGCGCGGTGGCGTCCACTCGCGGCGACCCCAACAACGTGGATGTGCCCGCCGCCACTGCCGCCGGCGTCCCGGTGTTGTACACCCCCGGCCGCAACGCCGACGCCGTCGCCGAACTGACGGTGGCGTTGCTGCTGGCCGCCACCCGCGGGTTGCTGAGCGCGGACGCGGATGTGCGCAGCGGCAACATGTTTCGCGATGGCACCATCCCGTATCAGCGGTTCCGCGGCCCCGAGATCTCGGGACTGACCGCCGGACTGGTGGGTTTGGGGGCCGTCGGCCGGGCCACCCGCTGGCGGCTGACCGGGCTGGGCCTGCGGGTCATCGCCTACGACCCGTACAGCGACCAGGCTCAGCACAGCCTCGACGAGCTGCTGGCCGAATCCGACGTCGTCTCGCTGCACGCGCCGGTCACCGAGGACACCGCCGGGATGATCGGCGCCCGCGAGTTCGCCGCCATGCGCGACGGTGTCGTCTTCCTCAACACCGCGCGCGCCCAGCTGCACGACACCGACGCATTGGTCGAGGCGTTGCGCAGCGGCAAGGTGGCCGCCGCCGGACTGGATCATTTCGCCGGCGAATGGCTGCCCACCGATCACCCGCTGACGGCCATGCCCAACGTCGTGCTGACCCCGCACATCGGTGGGGCCACGTGGAACACTGAGGCCCGGCAGGCGCAGATGGTTGCCGACGATCTGGAGGCACTGCTGTCCGGCGCGAGACCCGCCCATATCGTCAACCCGGAGGTGCTGGGCTCATGAAGTTCGTGGAGGACACCGAAGCCGCGGTGTTGGCCGCGGCCAAGGACATGCTGCGCCGGGGCCTGGTCGAAGGGACGGCCGGCAACATCTCGGCGCGCCGCCCCGACGGCAACCTGGTGATCACGCCGTCGTCGGTCGACTACGCGGACATGGCGCTCGACGACCTGGTGCTGGTCGACCCGGAGGGCGCCGTGCTGCACGCGAAGGAAGGCCGCATGCCGTCCACCGAGATGGCGCTGCACCTGGCGTGTTTCCACGCGTTCGACGACATCGGCAGTGTCATCCACAGCCATCCGGTGTGGGCGACCATGTTCGCCGTTGCGCACCAGCCGATTCCGGCCTGCATCGACGAATTCGCGGTCTACTGCGGCGGTGATGTCCGGTGCGCCGAGTACGCCGCGTCGGGCACGCCCGATGTCGGTGCCAATGCGGTCAAGGCTTTGGAGGGCCGCGGGGCCGCGCTGATCGCCAACCACGGTCTGGTGGCGGTGGGCCCGCGGCCCGACAAGGTGCTGCACATCACCGCCCTGGTCGAGCGCACCGCGCAAATAGCCTGGGGTGCAAGGGCGCTCGGCGGGCCGGTGCCGGTACCGGAGGAAGTGAACCGAAATTTCGCCGGGGTGTACAGCTACCTGCGAGCGAACTCCTGAACCGCGTTGTTTTACGCGCCCACCGTGAATTCTGCGACGCGACACGCGGCACTTGCGTCGCGCAATTCACACTCACCGCGAGGAGGGAGATGATCCCGGTACAGCTCGGCCGCGCCCGCCTGACGCGAGTGGTGGAACTGCGGTTCGACCTGCCCACCGGTGCTTTAGCGCACACGCCGGCGCAGGGTTGGGACGACAACGCCGACCTGCTGGTGCCGCACTTCTTCGACCCTGGCACCGATCGGTGGCATATCGCGGTTCAGAGCTGGATCGTCGAGGTCGACGGTTTGACCGTCGTGGTGGACACCGGCGTCGGCAACGACCGCGCCCGCCCGCAGCTGCCGCCGCTGGACCACCTGGACACTCCGTTCCTGGCCGCACTGGAGTCGGCCGGGGTCGACCGCAACGATGTCGACGTCGTGGTCAACACCCATCTCCATTCCGACCATGTCGGGTGGAACACCATGCGCGACAACGATTCCTGGGTGCCGACGTTTCCCAACGCCCGCTACCTGGTACCCGAAGCCGACTACCGTTACTTCCACCCCGACGCGACCGCGGCACTGACCGAAGAAGAACAGTTGAGTCACCGCCTCGTCTTCGAGGACAGCGTCCTGCCCGTCGACCACCAGATCGTCCAGTGGTCCGACGACTACCAGATCAGCCCGTCGCTGCGACTGCGCCCCGCCCCCGGGCACACGCCGGGTTCGTCGGTGCTGTGGCTGGATGCGGGCCGGCCGGCGGTCTTCGTCGGCGACCTCACGCACAGTCCGCTGCAAATACGTCGACCCGATGATGCGTGCGCGTTCGACGTGGACGCCGACGCCGCCGCGGTCACCCGGCGCCGGATCTTCACCGAGGCGATCGCGGCCGGCGCCACTGTCGTGCCGGCGCACTATCCGGGTCGTGGCGGGGCGACCCTGCGTGCCGTCGAGGACCGGTTCGATGTCGACCAGTGGCTGGACATCGGACCGCTCTAATTGAGGCTGACCGGCAGTGACTCGTAGACGGTCATGTTGTTGGCCATGTTCGGCAGCAGCAGCCTCGGCTGCTCGAGCTCAATCTCGTTGGTGTTCAACAGTATTTCGTCGAGGGCGGCCCTGACCTCAGCCCGGGCCAGCATGGCACCCAGGCAGTGATGGGCGCCGCCGCCGCCAAAGGATTGATGTGGATTGGGATCACGACGGATGTCGAAGCGATAGGGATCGACGAAGACGTCTTCGTCGCGGTTGGCCGAGCGCAACATGGTCACCACGCGTGCGCCCGCCGGGATCGGCGTGTCACCGAGGATGACGTCCTTGGTCGCGCCACGCACCCAGAACATGATGGGTGTGGAATATCGGATCACTTCCTCGACCGCGGTGCGACGCGCGTCGGGATCCGACCGGTAGATCGCGATCTGTTCGGGATTGGCGACGAACGCTCTGATGCCGTCGCACAATGCATTTCGTGTGGTGTCGGCGCCCGCCAACCCCAGGATGAAGAAGAAGATCTCCAACTCGTTGGCCGGGAGTAAGAACGTCTCCCCCGTCTCCGCGGTGATCTCGGTGGTGCACAGTGCGCTCCAGATGTCGTCGACGGGATCGGCGCGCTTGCGGGCGGTCAGATCGCTGGCGTATTGAAACAGTTCCATGAAGGGCATCAGGTCGTCGCCCCCCGGGATCGACAGCTGCCCGCCCGCGGTCTTGAGCACCTTGTCGATCAGACCGAACACATGGGACCGGTCCTGCTCGGGGATGCCGACGATGTCACCGATCACCGATATCGGCAATCCCGCTGCCAGATCGACGAATTCGCCACCGCCGGCGTCCAGCAGCGCGCCCGCCATCGCCTTGGCCCGGGCCCGGATCCCGTCTTCCAGCTTGGCCACCGCGCGTGGCGTGAACGCCCGGGTGATCACCCTGCGGCGGACGGTGTGGTCGGGCGGGTCCAGGCTCACGATCGCGGGATAGATGTCGAACAGCGGCATGTCCTGGATCAGCGGGCCGCGAGTTGCGGTGAACGACTCGTAATCGCGGTGCACTCGCGCCACGTCGGTATGCCTGGTGCACACCCAGAATTCGCGTCCGACAGCGGATTTGACGTCCTCGGTGAGCTGCTGGTGAAACACCGGGGTGCGGGCGCGCAATTGGGCGAACAAGTCTTCGGGGAACTGCGACGCCCAGATCGCCGGATGGGCGAGGTCGATTGTGGTGTCGGTCATCGGATCTCCTCGCGCAGCCCGTTGATAATCAGCCGCAGCCCATAAGTGAAGGTCTGCTGGTCCACCGCATTCAGGTGGGCGAGCTGCACCGACCCCAGCAGGTGGATGTACAGCGCAGTGTGGGCCGCTTCGAATTGCGGAGTGGGCAAACCGGATTCGTGCAGAATGGTCCGCGATGCCCGGTCCATCTCGGTCGCCGCGGCGGTGTGCGGATGGTCCAACAGCAGGGCCGCGATGCCCGGCACCTCGATGAGCACGGTCCACGCACTGGTGTAGAGCGCGACCAGACGCGATTCCCAATCGCCGTGGCGCGGCACCTCGATCTGCGCGAGCACCGATTCGATCAGCAGGTCGAGCAGTTCGGACTTGTCGCGCACGTGGTAGTACACCGACGACGGTCTGGTTCCGGCTTCCGCGGCCAACGCGCGCATGGTGACCCGGTTGACGCCGACTCGTTTGGCCAACTGCCACAGATGCCTTGTCAGATGCGCGCGGTCCAGGGCCCCGTATCGCAGCACCGGCGCCTCCACGCCGCCTCCCCCCGTTGGTTCTTTCGAACAACGTTCTGATTAGAACAGTGTTCGAGTCGGGCTGTCAACGGATGCCATGGCCGAGCGGGACTCCTACGACCCGACACGCCGGGGACGCGTCGGGCGATTCACACTCGATGGGCGCCCTGGCCGGCGCGCCACTGCCGAGGGGTGCCGCCGTGTGTCCGGCTGAACAGTCTGCTGAAGTACCCGGGATCGGATATGCCGACCCGCCGGGCGACCTCACCGACGGGGAGATCCGTCTCGGCGAGCAGGTCGCGTGCCGCCGCCATCCGGCGCTCGATGATCCACTCCTGCACGGTGCGTCCGGTGCGACGACGTACCACGGTCGTCAGGTGCCCGGGTGTCAGCCCGACCTCGGCTGCCACGTCCCGCAGCGACAGCGGCTCACCGCGGCGCTTGTCGATCACCGCGAACACTTCGGCCAGCAGCGGTTCGCCGTTACGACGAAGATCGGCCACCACGTCGTGGGCCAGGCGGGCGAGTTCGATCAGCAGCAGCGTCAGGTGCGCCAGGGCGGCCTGACGGTAACCCTCCTGACGCTCGCTCAACTCGCATTCGATCGCGCGGATCGCGGCATCCCACACCGATCGCCGGTCGGCGGGCACCTCCAGACACAGCACCCCGCCGGCCTCACCGTGCAGGAACGGGAACAGCAGCGGATGTGTCTGCCAGGCCGGCCACGGCGACCCCGCGTCCCCGCCGAGAGCCACCGGATCGAAGAACACCGCGAACCCGTCCTCAGCGGCAACTATCTGTTGTGGCTCGAGCACCTTGCCGGGCGCGACCACCCGAACCACACCCGCAACCGGTGTGTACCACAGGGCGGGAAAATCGTGGATATGCGCGTGCGGCTCGACGAGTTCGTCGCGCCGGGCTACCGAGACGGGAGGCGTGTCCGGATCACTTCGGTACCGATAGACGGGCACACCACCGCGATGCCGGCTGAGGCGGGTGGACATGCAACCAAAGATAGTCCCTATTTCGACGACAATCACCCAATTGCTCGGCGCTACATCGCGACAGAATGAATCATATGACCAAACATCATCCACATGACTATCTTCCGGCCACGGCTCATCCTGCCCTGCTGCCCGCGTATGACCTGATCGCCCGGCTGATGGGACTTACCCGCGTCTATCCCCGGCTCGTCGCGCAGGCCGAACTCGCCGACGGCCAGCGTGTCCTGGAAATCGGTTGCGGCACCGGCAATGTCATCATCGCGGCCAAGCGCTCCCGGCCCGGAATCGATGCCGTCGGGTCCGATCCCGACCCGCAGATCTTGGACCGGGCGCGACGCAAGGCGGCCGGCTTGAGCGGGATTCGGTTCGACCAGGCGTATGCCGAGCGATTGCCCTATGCCGACGGCGAATTCGACCGGGTGCTGTCATCGATGATGCTGCATCATCTTCCCGACGATGCGAAACCGGCTGCGGCGGCCGAGGTTCTGCGGGTGCTGCGTCCGGGCGGCAGCCTGCACCTGGTCGATATCGGTGGTGAGGCTCATACCCACAGCGGACCGTTGACACGACTGCTGCGGCACCAACACCACCATGCCGCCTGCCCGATCCCGGACCTGTTGCGGGCGGCCGGATTCGAGTGCACGCAGGTCGGCGTGCAGCCGCATCGCCTACTCGGACAGTTGGTGTATTACCGCGCCACCCGCCCGGCCTAGCCGGTCGCGACATCAGCGGCCGCCACTTCGCCTGCCCGAAGCGCACTTCCGCGATCGAGCGGGAATGTACGGGAACTCAATAGTCGGAGAAAATCGTCTCGACGCTGCAGGTAGCCGGCGCCGACGGGCAGCTCGAATGCGGTGATCGCCGTAACACGCAGACGATGGCTCACGATCAGCGCTGATCGATCGCCACCTTCACCGCGCCGCTACGGCCCTGATCGGCGATCGCCAGAAAAGCCTCGCGCCATTGCTCCAAACGGAAGGTGTGAGTGAGCATGCGGCGCAGGTCGATTCGGCCGGCAGTCACGAGGTCGAGGTAGTGCTCGATGGCGTGCTTGCGCTGCCCGTCGACCTCCTCGACGCCGAACGTGTTGGACCCGACCCAGCTGATCTCCTTGAAGTACAGCGGGCTCCACTCCCACCGCCCGGGCGCGTGCACCCCGGCCTTGACCAGCGTTCCCCGCGCGGTCAGCACCCGCACCCCGACTTCGAAGGTCTCCGGCTTGCCGACGGTGTCGTAGACGACGTCGACCGCGCCGGGATGGGCCATCGGCAACAGCAGCAGCGGCTGCCGTAACCGGCCCCCGCCCCAGGCCGCCAATTCCTCAATGACGGCCAGACGCGGTTCGTGCGCAACGACTTTGGCGGCCCCGAACCCGCGGGCCAGCTCGGCCTGGGCGTCGAAACGAGCCACCACCGCCACCGCCACGTCCGGATAGAGCGTCCGAAGTATCGCGACCGCGCACAGCCCCAGCGACCCGGCGCCGTAGACCAGCGCGCGTCCCGAGGCAGGTGGCGGATGTCTGGTGATCGCGTGCAGGGACACCGAGAACGGGTCGGCGAACACGGCCGCTTCGTCGGGCAGCGAGTCCGGCACCGGAAACAGCATGCTGTCGTGGGCGGGCATCAACTCGGCGTAGCCGCCGGTGACCTCAGCCGAGACACCGGTGTGGATGCCGGCCTTGATGTCCCCGTCGGTGAAGCTCCAGCACAGGCTGTAGTCGCCGTTTTCACAAGCGGGGCAGAGCTTTTCGATGCCGCGCGGCACGCAGGACAGCCAGGGATTGAGCACCACGCGTTGGCCGACCTCGAGTCCCCGGGCGCCGGGTCCCAACTCGATCACGTCGGCAACCACCTCGTGGCCCATGACCTGCGGGAAGGAACAGAACGCCGCCATCGCGTTGTCCGCGTCGTCCTCGCCGAAGTCCATCAGGATCTGCTTGGAATCCGATCCGCAGATGCCGGTCAACCGCGGCCGGGTGATCACCCAATCCGGGCGCAGCAGAGCCGGATCGGGCACGTGCCGCAAAGCCGTCGGGGTATGGGCGAGGTTGCGCACCAGTGGGCCGGCGTCGTCGGGAACCTGGACCGGCTCCGGCGCCACACCGTAGACGAGTGCTTTCACTGCCGTCCCATGGCCGCGGCACCGGCGATGAATGCGTCGAGGTCGGCGTTCTTGGCGTCGACCACCGCTTTCAGGTCGGGCACGTAATGCTCGAATCGATCGGTCCCGAGGGCTGCGATGATGCCCCGGGCGGCTTCGTCGGCAGCGACCTTGGGTCCGCGGTAGAAGGGTTCGTCGTTGTCGGGCTGGTCCCAGATCTCGGTGTCGACGGGGCCGAGCTGGATCAACTTCACCGCGACGCCGGTGTTCACCAAATCGATCGCCATCGCTTCGCTCCAGCCGCACAACGCGAACTTGCTTGCGCAGTAGGCGGATTCACCTTTGATGCCGAGCCGCCCGGCGATACTGGCCACATTGACGATCAGCCCCGAGCGCCGCGCCAGCATCCGCGGCAGCAGGGCCAGCGTCAGCCGCATCGCGGCGACGAAGTTGACCTGCAGGACGGCCTCGACCTCGTCGGGCTTGAGTGCGGTGACGGCCCGCCGTTTGGGGATGGCGGCGTTGTTGACCAGCACGTCGATCCCGCCCATCGCATGCCAGGCCTGCAGCGCCAACCGGCTGGCGGTGATGGCGTCGGCGAGGTCGGCCGTCCACATCACCGAATCCGGCGAGGTGGTGCGGCAGTCGGCCAGTACCTCGGTCAGCCGGTCCTTCCGGCGGGCGATCAGCCCCACCACCGCCCCTTGGCCAGCCGCCATCCTGGCCAGGGCCGCACCGACGCCCGACGAGGCACCCGTGATGAGCACTCGTTTGCCTGCCAACCGAAACGAACTCGGGTCAGTCATGGCTCCAGGTTGCCGTGCAGCGAAGGCTTGGGGACCGGTTTCGGCGCGAAAGATTTGTTATGTTGGCTAAGTATCAATTGGTCACGAGCGAATGAGGCATCCCATGACTTCCAGCGGAGCACGATACGACGGCGACACGTGGGACCTTGCCTCCAGTGTCGGGGTGACCGCGACCATGGTGGCCGCCGGCCGCGCGATGGCGACGCGCGCCGAGAACCCGCTGATCAACGACCCGTTCGCCGAGCCGCTGGTGCGCGCCGTCGGCGTGGACCTCCTCACCCGGCTGGCGTCCGGAGAGACCACCGTCGCCGAGCTCGACAACGATCCGCAGCGCCCGTTCAGCGGCGTCGCCAACGTCGCGGAGAACATGGCGGTCCGCACCAAGTTCTTCGACGAGTTCTTTCTGGAGGCGACGGCGGCGGGCATCAAGCAGGCCGTGATCCTGGCCTCCGGGCTGGATGCGCGGGCCTACCGGCTGCCGTGGCCGGACGGGACCGTGGTCTACGAGATCGACCAGCCGCAGGTCATCGAGTTCAAGTCCCGCACCCTGGCCGAGCTGGGTGCCACGCCCAGTGCGGACCAGCGCACCGTGGCCGTCGACCTGCGGGACGACTGGCCAACGGCATTGCGCGAAGCCGGATTCGACGCCACCCAGGCCACCGCGTGGAGCGCGGAGGGGCTGCTCGGATACCTGCCGCCGGAAGCCCAGGACCGGCTGCTGGACACGATCACCGAACTCAGCGCACCGGGCAGCCGGTTGGCCACCGAGGGCATGAACCGAACCGAGCCCGTCGACGACAGCCAACTCGAACAGCACATGCACAAGGTTTCCGAGCGTTGGCGATCACACGGTTTCGACATCGACATGGGCAATCTCATCTACCTCGGCGAGCGCAACGAAGCTTCGGCGTATCTGTCCGAGCGCGGGTGGCGCATGACCGCTATCCCGCTTCCCGAGTTGCGGGCGGCCAACGGTCTTCCGCCGGCCGTGGTGGAGGAGGATGCACCGGTGGTCGAGATGCTTTACGTCAGTGGGACCCTGTAGGCATGCCACGCGCTCACGACGACAACTGGGATCTGGCGTCCAGCGTCGGCGCCACCGCGACCATGGTCGCGGCTGGGCGCGCGATGGTGACCAAGTCCCCCGACGGCCTGATCGACGACCCGTTCGCCGAACCACTGGTACGCGCGGTCGGGGTGGATTTCTTCACCAAGATGCTCGACGGTGAACTCGACCCCGACGCGTTCGAGAACATCACCCCGGAGCGGGTGCAGGCGATGATCGACGGAATGGGCGTGCGCACCAAGTACTTTGACGAGTACTTCGCCGAAGCCACCGGCGCCGGGGTCCGTCAGGTGGTGATCCTGGCCTCGGGGTTGGACGCCCGCGCCTACCGGTTGCCGTGGCCGGACGGGACGGTGGTCTACGAGATCGACCAACCGCAGGTGATCGAGTTCAAGACGACCACGCTGGCCGACCTCGGCGCCGAGCCCACCGCTGTCCGGCGCACCGTCGCCATCGATCTGCGCGGAGACTGGCCGACGGCGCTGCGCGAAGCCGGCCTGGACCCGAGCCGGCCGACGGCATGGCTGGCCGAGGGTCTGCTGATCTATCTGCCGCCCGACGCCCAGGACCGGCTGTTCGACAACATCGCCGCGCTCAGCGTCCCGGGCAGCACCATCGCCACCGAATTCGTGCCTGGCATCGTGGATTTCGACGCCGACAAGGTCCGGGACATGTCTCCGTCGTTACGCGACCACGGCGTGGACATCGACATGGCATCCCTGGTCTACGCCGGTGAACGCAACCACGTGGTCGACTATCTGCGCGCCAAGGGCTGGGAGGCCGACGGAGTGACCCGCACCGAACTGTTCCGACGCCACGGGTTGCGTGTCCCCGACCCCAGCGAGGACGACCCGCTGGGCGAGATCATCTTCATCAGCGCCCGCCTGACCGGTTAGTCACCGTCAGAACCGCGACTGCCCCAACCACAGCACGCTGGCACCGCTCATCGTCTGCTCGACCTGGCCGACGATCCCCAGGACCGAACGGGTGAGCAACGCCCCGACGGCTTCGGGCAGCGACGCCGCGGCCGGCTGCGACGACGCGCGTGGCCGCAGCATGTCCAGCAGCGACGACCCCGGGTAGCTGACCACCCGCGCCTCGACGTCGGGATCCAGTCCGGCCAGCACCTTGGCGCGGCGCACCGCGGTGCGCAGGCCACCCAACTCGTCGACCAGACCGCGCTCGAGGGCATCGGATCCGGTCCAAACCCGGCCGCGCGCAACGGCATCCACGTCCTGAGTGGTCAGGTTACGGCCGTGCGCGGCCCGCTCGACGAAGTCGGTGTAGAACAGATCCGCCTCGGCTTCCCGATGTGCCTGCTGCTCCGGGGTGAACGGCGCGTCGACCGACCAGGCGTCGGCGTTGGCGTTGGTGCGCACCGTGTCCGAGCCGACGCCGAGCCGGTCCTTGAGATCCCGGACCACCAGCTTGCCGGTGATCACACCGATCGAACCGGTGATGGTCCCCGGGTTCGCCACGATGGCGTCGGCGGCCATCGACACGTAGTAGCCACCGGAGGCGGCCACCGAACCCATCGAGGCGACCACCGGCTTACCGCGCTCGCGGGCGCGTTTCACCTCACGCCAGATCGTCTCCGATGCAGTCACCGAACCACCGGGGCTGTCCACCCGCAGGACGATCGCCGAGATTGCGTCGTCGGCCGCCGCCTCCCGCAGCGCCGCCGCAATGGTGTCGCCGCCGGCGTTCGACGGGCCGAACGGAAGACCCTGTGGCCCACCGCGTCCGTTGACGATGGCACCCTCCACGTTGACCACGGCGATGATCGGCTTGGGCCGGCGACCGGGGATGGACGGCACCGGCGGCGCCAACCGCGGCCGGGCCGTACCGGCGTAACGCGCCAGATACATCCGGGGCGGTTTCTCGTCCGGGTCGATTTCTTCCGCAGCCGACGAATCATGTTCTCCGAGAGCCAGTTCCGCCATCCGGGCGTAGGCCTCGTCGCGGAATCCGATCCGGTCCACCAGGCCGGAGGCCAGCGCGTCGTCACGCAACAGCGGGGCGCGGTCGGCCAGTTCGTCGAGCTTGCCGGCCTCGATGTCGCGGGAGTGGGCGACGGCCTGCCAGACCTGCGACTGCAGGCTTTCCAGCATGCGGGTCACGGCCTCCCGGTGCGCTTCGGTGAAGCCGCCTTCGGTGAAAAGGTTTGCCGCCGACTTGTATTCGCCCCGTGCGATGAATTGCGCTTCGATACCGGCCTTGTCCAGTGCATCGCGCAGGAACAGCGCCTGGGACGCGAACCCGATCAGCCCGACCTCGCCCGACGGCTGCATCCAGACCTCACGGAACGCCGAGGCCAGGTAGTAGGACAGCGTGCCCGGAAAGGTCTCCGCCCAGGCCAGCGACGGCTTGACGGCACTGAAGGCGACGATGGCGTCCCGCAGTTCCTGGACCGCACCGATCGGCGACGGCGGCAGCTGCACCCGCGCGATCAGCCCTGCCACGCGCGGGTCCTCCGTGGCGCGGTGAATGGCCGCGACCGCCTCGCGCAGCGACAGTTGCCGGCCGCCGCCGGCGATGATCGTGATCGGGTCGAACCCGGTGCTCTCCGGCGGCATGCTGCTGAGGTTGAACTCCAGCACGCAGCCGTTGGGTACGCCGTGGTGACGGGCGGTGTCTACCCGGTTGACCAGGGCCCGCACGTCATCGATTCCTGGCAGGGTTGGCATGAAGGCGAACATCTTTGAAGCCTACCGATCCGCACCGACGCGCCACCCGTACGGTGGACCGGGTGAGGTTCTCCATCTCGATTCCCCAACTCGGCTCGGCGGATTTGGACACCGCGCAGTTACGCGCCTATCTCGCGCGTGCCGAGGAACTCGGATTCGAGGGCGGGTGGACGCTCGAGCAGGCCGTCGGCGAGTCCCCCCTACTGGCACCGCTGGAACTGTTGGCCTACGCCGCGGCGTGCACGCAACGACTGCGGTTGGGGGTCGCCGTGCTGGTGACCTCGCTGCACGATCCGTTGCAGCTCGCGTCGGCCGTGACCGCCGTCGACCGGCTCAGCCAGGGACGCCTGGACCTCGGCGTGGTGGCCGGCGGGGGTTCACGCCGGTTCGGCGCGTTCGGGGTCGAGAAGTCAACGCACGTAAGGTATTTCACCGAAGGCCTGGAACTGATGCGGGCCGCCTGGTCCGATGAGCCACGGGTGACCTTCCACGGCCGGTTCCGTGACGTCGACGATTTGCCGATCCAGCCCAAACCCGTGCAACGCCCACATCCCCCAATCTGGTTCGGCGGGCGCGCACCGGCGGCACTGGTGCGGGCGGCGCGCCTCGGCGACGCCTTCATCGGGGCCGGGTCCTCCACCACGGACGCCTTCGCCGAAGCCGTGCGCATCGTGCGCGGCGAACTCGCCGAACAGCGCCGAGACGCCGCCGGGTTCACCATCGCCAAGCGGGTGTACGTGATGGTCGACGACGACGCCGACCGGGCCCGCGAGCGCGCGCAGACCGGTCTGCAACGCATCTACGGGAGCCGGTCCGGGTTGGAGGATGTCGCGGTCACCGGCACCCCGGCGCAGGTGGCCCGAGGTCTGGCCGAGGTGATGTACGCGGGCGCGCAGATGCTGCTACTCAATCCCGTCGGCGCGGACGTCGCCGAAGATCGAGAGCAAATGGAACGGCTTGCGCTGGAAGTGATCTCGCGCCTGGGCTAGCTGGCGCGAGCAGACGCAAAAGCCCCTCATTTCGGTACGAAATGGGGGCTTTTGCGTCTGCTCGCGCTACTTAAAGCTCGGTCGCGGAACCGCCGGCGGCGGTGATCTTCTCCCGTGCGCTGCCGCTGAACTTGTGCGCGGTCAACTCGACGCGCACGGTCAGCTTCCCGTCACCGAGGACCTTGACCAGAGAGTTCTTCCGAACGGCGCCCTTGGCCACCAGCTCGTCGACGCCGACGGTGCCGCCCTCGGGGAACAACCGGTTGATGTCGCCGACGTTGACGACCTGGTACTCGGTGCGGAACCGGTTACGGAAGCCCTTCAGCTTGGGCAGCCGCATGTGGATGGGCATCTGCCCACCCTCGAACGTGGCGGGCACGTTCTTGCGGGCCTTCGTACCCTTCGTGCCGCGGCCGGCCGTCTTGCCCTTGGAACCCTCACCGCGACCCACGCGAGTACGCGCGGTCTTCGATCCGGGCGCAGGCTTCAGGTCGTGCAGTTTGATGGTCATTCGGCCTCCTCCACTTCAACCAAGTGGTGCACCACCGCGATCAGCCCGCGGGTCTGTGCGTTGTCCTCGCGGATCACCGAGTGGCGAATCTTGCGGAGCCCCAACGTACGGAGACTCTCGCGCTGCTTCCAGCGTGCCCCGATGGTGCTGCGCACCTGGGTGATCTTCAGTTGGCTCATGGTTGCGCCTGTGCCTCTCTGGCCACTGCCGCACTGGCCAGCGCGTCACTCTCGCGACGCGCCTTCAGCATCCCGGCCGGGGCGACATCCTCGATCGGCAGGCCGCGCCGGGCGGCCACCTCCTCGGGACGTTGCAGCATCTTCAGCGCGGCCACGGTGGCGTGCACCACGTTGATCGCGTTGTCACTACCCAGCGACTTGGCCAGGATGTCGTGCACGCCAGCGCATTCCAGCACCGCACGCGCCGCACCCCCGGCGATCACACCGGTACCCGGACTGGCCGGGCGCAGCAACACGACGCCCGCCGCGGCCTCACCCTGCACCGGGTGGGTGATGGTTCCGCCGATCAGCGGGACCCGGAAGAAGCCCTTGCGGGCCTCCTCGACGCCCTTGGCGATCGCCGCCGGCACCTCCTTGGCCTTGCCGTAACCGACGCCGACCATGCCGTTGCCGTCACCGACGATGACCAGGGCGGTGAAGCTGAATCGCCGACCACCCTTGACCACCTTGGAGACGCGGTTGATCGCGACGACCCGCTCCAGGTAGTTGCTCTTGTCGCCGTCACGGTCGCGGTCGCGGCCACCACGGCCACCGCCGTCGCGCCGACCCCGCCCGTCGCGGGAGTCGCGGCCGTCGGGGCCACGGTTATCCGTCGAGCCCCCTGCGGACTGCTCCGCCATTATGCGGTCCTTCCGTTTATCAGGCTTGCGTTGTTCATCAGAATCGCAATCCGTTCTCGCGCGCGGCATCGGCCAATGCCGCGATCCGTCCACCGTAGGTGTAGCCACCGCGGTCGAACACCACGGACTCGACGCCGGCGGCCTTGGCCCGCTCGGCGATCAACTGGCCGACCCGCACGCTCCGAGCCTTCTTGTCCCCGTCCAGACCGCGCACGTCGGATTCGATCGACGAGGCGGCGGCCACGGTGGTGCCGTTGAGGTCGTTCACCAGTTGCACGTGGATGTGCCGCGACGACCGGTTGACCACCAGGCGGGGACGCTCGGCGGTGCCGGAGATCTTCTTGCGCAGCCGAGCGTGCCTGCGCAAGCGGGACACCCGCCGGGTGGCGGACACGTTCTGCCCCACCGGCTTACGCGCATCGGATGCGGTCTGTGACTGGGCCATGACTACTTACCTGTCTTTCCGACCTTGCGGCGGATCTGCTCACCCTCGTAGCGCACGCCCTTGCCCTTGTACGGGTCGGGACGGCGCAGACGGCGGATGTTCGCCGAGATTTGGCCGACCTTCTGCTTGTCGATGCCGGAGATGGTGAACTTCGTCGGCGCCTGCACCGCGAAGGTGATGCCTTCCGGCGCCTCGATCACCACGGGGTGGCTGTAGCCCAGCGCGAACTCCAGGTTGGTGCCCTTGAGCTGCACACGGTAACCGACACCGTGTATCTCCATCTTGGTGGTGTAACCCTCGGTCACGCCGGTGACCAGGTTGGCCACCAGAGTGCGGGACAGCCCGTGCAGTGAGCGGTTGCGCCGATCGTCGTCGGGACGCGAAACCACCACGGCGCCATCGTCGTTGCGCGACACCGTGATCGGCTCGGCGACGCTCAGTTCCAGGGTGCCCTTGGGACCCTTCACCGAGACGTTCTGCCCGTCGATCGTGACGTCGACTCCCGACGGAATCGGAACCGGTTGCTTACCAATACGCGACATGTCTAGTTCCTCTCACCACACATAAGCGAGGACTTCGCCGCCCACGCCCTGTCTGGCCGCCTGACGGTCGGTGAGCAGTCCCGACGACGTCGAAATGATCGCCACGCCAAGACCTCCGAGCACCCGGGGCAGGTTGGTGGACTTCGCGTACACCCGCAGACCGGGCTTGGAGACCCGCTTCAAGCCGGCGATGCTGCGTTCCCGGCTGGGCCCGTACTTGAGCTGTACCACCAGCGATTTGCCGACCCGAGCATCCTCGGTGCGGAAATCGGTGATGTAGCCCTCGTTCTTGAGGATCTGGGCGATGTTCGCCTTGATCTTGGAGTGCGGCAGGCTCACTTCGTCGTGGTACGCCGAGTTGGCGTTGCGCAGACGGGTCAGGAAGTCCGCGATCGGGTCCGTCATAGTCATTGAGCGCTACTCCTCACCAACTGCTCTTCTGCACACCGGGCAGTTCGCCCGCATGCGCCATCTCGCGCAAGCAGATACGACACAGCCCGAACTTGCGGAACACCGCGCGCGGCCGGCCGCACTTGCTGCAGCGGGTGTAGCCGCGCACCGCGAACTTCGGCTTGCGCGCGGCCTTGTTGACCAGTGCCTTCTTCGCCATGCTCAGTTCTCCTTGAAGGGAAAGCCGAGGGCCCGCAACAGCGCTCGTCCTTCGTCGTCGTTCGTCGCCGAGGTGACGACGCTGATGTCCATGCCACGGACCCGGTCGATCTTGTCCACGTCGATCTCGTGGAACACCGACTGCTCGGCCAGCCCGAACGTGTAGTTGCCGACACCGTCGAACTGCTTGGGCGACAGCCCCCGGAAGTCACGGATACGGGGCAGCGCGATCGAGGTGAGCCGGTCCAGGAACTCCCACATCCGGTCACCGCGCAGCGTCACGCGGGCGCCGATCGGCATGCCCTCACGCAACTTGAATTGCGCAATCGACTTGCGCGCCTTGCGAATTTCGGGCCGCTGCCCGGTGATCAACGCCAGGTCGTTGACCGCGCCGTTGATCAGCTTGGCGTCGCGTGCGGCCTCGCCGACCCCCATGTTGACCACGACCTTGGTCACCGTGGGGATCTGCATGACGTTGGAATAGCCGAACTGCTTGTGCAGCGAATCACGGATCTCGCTGCGATAACGCTCTTTGAGGCGCGGCTGAGTCTTCTCTGCAGTAGTCATCTTCTTAGATGTCCTTGCCGTTGCGCTTGGAGATGCGGACCCGCTTGCCGGTCTCCTCGTCGACCCGGTAGCCGACGCGGGTGGGCTTGCCGTCGGAGTCGACCACCATCACGTTGGAGACGTGGATGGGCGCTTCCTGGGTGACGATGCCACCGGAGCGGGCACCGCGCTGGTTCGTGGAGACCGCGGTGTGCTTCTTGATCCGGTTGACGCCCTCGACCAGCACCCGGTTGCGGTCCGGGTAGGCCCGGATGACCTTGCCCTTGGCGCCCTTGTCCTTGCCGGCGATGACCAGCACGGTGTCGCCCTTGTGGACCTTCATCTACAACACCTCCGGAGCCAGCGAGATGATCTTCATGAACTTCTTCTCCCGCAGTTCCCGGCCGACCGGGCCGAAGATGCGGGTGCCACGCGGGTCGTTGTCGGGCTTGATGATCACCGCGGCGTTCTCGTCGAACTTGATGTAGCTGCCGTCGGGTCGACGGCGTTCCTTGACGGTGCGCACCACGACGGCCTTGACGACGTCACCGCGCTTGACGTTGCCGCCGGGGATGGCGTCCTTGACGGTGGCGACGATGACATCACCGATGCCGGCGTAGCGTCGCGACGATCCGCCGAGCACCCGGATGCACAAGATCTCCTTGGCGCCGGTGTTGTCGGCGACCTTCAGCCGCGATTCCTGCTGAATCACTCGATCTCCTGACCTGGTTTGAGGTGTGCACGGCAGGAGGAACTCACCTGACGTGCGCGGTCTGCTTGTCACCGAAGGGCACGCGGGGCCGGTATTACCGCATGCACCGGCCGAGGTCTGCCCAAGGCAACCCCTAGAGTCTAGGGGACGGCCAGCTCAGCACCAAATTGCCGCCGACACCCCGCCCGGTGCCATCAAACGAGCGGCGTTTGAGCCGCACCGATCAGGTAATACGCCTCGGCGTGCGAATCGTCATCACCGGAGCGTCCGGCAACGTCGGAACCGCGCTGCTGCGCAGGCTCACCGCCGACGGTGATCAGCATGAGCTCATCGGCGTGGTGCGTCGGCCACCTCCGCGCATCGGGGCCTACCAGCGGGTCCGCTGGCACGCGCTCGATCTCGCCGGCGAAGATGCGGCCGAGAAGCTGCCCCCGATCGTCGAGAACGCCGATGCGGTCATCCACCTCGCCTGGGGATTCCAGCCGACGCGCAACACCGAGTATCTGACCCGCCAGGGCGTGGGCGGCACCACCGCGGTGCTGACGGCGGCGCACTCGGTCGGGGTGGGCCAGTTGCTGCACATGTCGTCGGTCGGGGCATACGCGGCCGGACGCTACGGCACGCGGGTCGACGAGACGTGGTCGACGAACGGCATCCCGTCGTCGCCGTACAGCCGAGACAAGTCCGCCGCCGAAGCCCGACTCGACGAATACGAAAGCACGCACGGACCAGACGCGGTGCCCATTACCCGGATGCGGCCGGGCTTCATCGTGCAGCGCGCCGCCGCCAGTGGGTTGATGCGTTATGCGCTACCGGGATACGTGCCCATGCGCGTCGTACCGTTACTGCCGTTGTTGCCGCTGGATCGCGCATTGTGCATTCCGCTGGTGCATGCCGACGACGTCGCCGACGCCTTCGTCAGGGCGATGGAGCGACGCGCCGTCGGCGCCTTCAACCTGGCGGCCGACCCTCCGATAACGCGGGCGGACGTCGCGAAAGTGTTGGGCGCGTGGCCCGTTCACGTGCCCGCCAAGCTCCTGGTCAGGCTGGTGGACCTCAGCTGGCGGACCCGGCTGCAACCCATCGACCGGGGCTGGCTCGATATGGCCTTCGGTGTCCCGCTGCTCGATTGCACGCGCGCCCGCAGCGAATTGGACTGGCAGCCGCGGTATTCGTCGGTGGCGGCCCTCGCCGACGTGATCGACGGCGTGGCCAACGAAGCACACACCGACAGCCCGCCGCTGCGCCGCCGGTCAATGCTGGAGCAACTGCGCCTCGACCTGACCAAGGGACCGATGAGCACCCGGCACCTGCCCTGATCTTCAGCCGCGACGACTGCCGTCGGCGACATAGCCGGCGACGTCCCGGGCGACGCGAGTGGCGTGTTTGCGCAGGGACCGCAGCGGACCCGCGAGCGGCTCGTCGTACCCCGCGAACCAGAGTCCCCCAGCCACCCCCGGCGCCCCGTTGACCAGCGGGTCGCCGTCGTCGTCGAGCACCCCGAGATGACCGACCATCGGCTCGAGGCCCCGGCGGTATCCCGTGGCGGCAATGACGACGTCGGGTCGCACGGTCGTCCGGTCGGCCAGCACGACGTCGTCGCCGGCGAACTCTTCGACGGCTGCGACGACCTCGATGCTGCCGTCCTTCACCTTCGGTACCAGCTCGTCGGCCAGAGTGGGGATGTGACCGTCCTCCAGTAACGCGGTGTAGATACCCCGCGGCGGCACCGGCAGGCCGTGAGAACTCAAGTCGCCGAACCACAGTCGTTGCATCACCGCGGCCGCGCCGTCGAGCACCGGCACCGGCAGGTGACTGAAGGCACCGCTGAAAGCATCGACGGGTAGACCAGCGACTGCGCGCGGCACCAGATGCGGAGGTGTCCGTATGGCCATCCGGACCCGACTGGCCAGTCCGTTACCGAGTTGCAGCGCGATATCGGTGGCAGAGTTCCCCGAACCGACTACCAGGACGTCATGTCCCTTGTAGCACAGCGCGTTTCGGTAATCAGCGGAGTGCAGGACCGCACCGGTGAACTCGTCGGCGCCGGGCCACCGGGGCAGCATGGGAGTGTGGTAGTTGCCGGTGGCCACGATCACCGCTGCGGCCGTGAGGGTTTGACCGTTGGTCGTCACCCGCCACAAGTCCGCGGCCCGGTCCACGCGGTGCACCTCAACGCCCAAGCGGAGTCGCAAGCCTTGGCGCACCGCGTAATCGTCGAAATAGCTGACCATGTCCTCGCGCCCGGGCCAACGCCCGTACCGGCGCGGAATGTGCTGGCCCGGCAGATGTGACCAGAAGCCGCACGTGTTCAACCTGAAGCCGTCATAGAGCTGCCGCCACGAAGACGCCGGTGCGTCGGCGCGGTCGAGGACGAGCGCTTCGATCCCCCAATCGTGCCGGAGCTGACGGGCCACGGCCATACCGCACGGTCCGGCGCCGACGACCACGACGTCCGACGCAAGGTCTGGACCGTCGAACCGCAGCGCGGTATCAGCGGTCAGGCGTTGCCTGGGGAACCGCTTTGCGCTGATCAGTCTGATTGTTTTCGATAGGCCATGATGAACAGCGTCATCGCGACGACCAATGCGAGCAGCACCCACAACGTGATGGCCTGATCCACCCACGACCCGGGCGGCGGAGCCCCGGGCAGGATGTTGCGCAACGGGACGACCGCAAACAGCATGGCCGCGAACCACGAAACGAACGGGGGCAGGAACTTCTTCTTGCCCAACACCATTGGGATGGACACCCACAATGCCAAGGCGGGCAGGGCGATCAGCACCACGAGGATCCCGAGGTCGAAGATGAGGGTGCCCCTGGAGCGGTGCAGCGTGATGATGACATCGCTTGGGCGGTCCTGACTTTCGCTGTTTTCGCCGGTAACGCGTCGCACGGTGGCGTCCCAGCCGTCGATCGCCCCGACCACTTCGATACGGCCCTGCTCGGCGACGCGGTTGTCGCCCGTGCCGACCAACACGTCGGCCTGAAGAACGCCGGTGGTGTAGGAATCGAAGGGCCAGATGGCCGGATCACCTTCCGCCTCGATCACGGTGCTCACCTGCGCGGGAGCCTTGCCGATCGGGTACTGCAGGTCACCCAGGTCGTTCTCCGGGTACAACCGCACGGCAAGTGCCTGGGTGAGCACCTTGTCCTTCACCTTGTCTTTCTCCGGGATGACAAGGACATTCACCGTCAGACGATTGGCGACCGTGTCCAGCTTCTCCAAGCGCACCTTCACCACGGTGTCGTTGTTGGCTTCCAGATCGGCGTCGGCGGTGCCACCGGACGCGGCCAACAGGTGGACCCCGACCAGCGACAGCACGTAGATGACGATGACGACCAGGATGACGCCGAAATCGAGGAGTACGCGCCGTCCCCGGGACTTCGGTTGTGGTTCCGATAGCTCGGCCGGTCGCGGCGGTGCGGGCGGCGGGGCCTGATGGCTCATCTATCGGCACCTTTCGGTGGAAGTTCGGCGGAGACAGACACGACGTGCTGGCGAAGGCTATTGAAACTCAAAGATTTTCCTGCCGCAATGCGTCGCGGCGAAATTATTCGACGCGGGTCGAATCCGCTGCGCAGCGAAACCCGATATGCGTCGTCGCGGTGTCTTGGGACTGCGGTGAACGGGCCGCCGGCCGGTACCGGTGGCAATATTGCGGCGCACACAGATGCGAGCCGCCTTTGAGCGTCTGGCTGATGGACGGGTCGGCCGGCCCGGCGGGGGCGCAGCACGCTTTGGGGGGCCGGCCGATTCGATGGTGGGCGCTGAATTCGGTTGTGGTCCATTCCCAGACGTTGCCGATCATGTCGACCAGCCCGGATCCGTTGGGCGGGAAGGTGCCCACCGGCGAGGTACCTACCCAGCCCAGCGCGCCGTCGTTGCGGTACGGGAAATCGCCCTGCCAGGTGTTGGCCATCAGTCGACCGGCGGGTTGCGCCTCCTCCCCCCACGGATACGTTTTCGCCGACCCGGCGCGTGCGGCGTACTCCCATTCGGCCTCGGTCGGCAGCCGCCGCCCGGCCCATCGCGCGTAGGCGGCGGCGTCGGGGTAGGCCACCTGCACGACGGGGTGATCGGCCCGGTCGGCCACGTCGCTGTCCGGGCCGAACGGATGGCGCCAGCACGCACCCGGGGCCCAGTCCCACCACTGCCGCCAGTCGCGCAGGTCCACCGGTCCGGGCGTCGGACGGAACACCATCGCACCCGGGCACAGGTCGGCGGGATCGGCCCCGGGGTACAGGGCGGGGTCGAGCGCCCGCTCGGCCACCGTCACATATCCAGTGGCAGTGATGAATTCGGCGAACTGCGCGTTGGTGACCGGATGCCGCTCCAGCGCGAACGGACCCACGGTGACGGTGTGGATCGGCGCTTCTTCGGGATAGAAGCTCGTCGAACCCATCCGGAAGGATCCACCGGGCAACTCGACAAGCTCGGTCAGCACGACTTCAGGGTATGACGACCGCGAAGTCTTGCGTCAACGTGGATTTGGCCGCACCGAAACCGGGGGAACCCGATCGGCCCTGCAGGTGAATGGTGACCAGGTACTGCTTGGTGTTCGTCCAGATGTGGGTGACGCGGTCGGCGAAGTCGATCCCGCCCGACGGCCCCTGCAGCGTGCCGGTGAGTTGTTGGCTGCTGTAACCGCAGAACGGTGCTCCGGTCACCGAGAAACGCAGCCGCGGGGCGGTACCGCCCACCCCGGCGGTGTGGCGCAGGAACGCGCTCTCGGGCGCCAGTTCCGTTGCGCTGATGGTGACGGTGGCCGACATGGTGTCGGGACCGGTCAACGTCAGCGCCGTATCCCCGTCGCCCGGCGCAGCGCTCCAGCCTTCGGGGACGGACAGGGTGATCCGCGGCGCGGCCGGGTCGGCTACTGCGGCCACCGCCACCGGGCCGGCACCGGACGGCGTGGCGGGACAGGACAATGTCTCGGGCGCGATGTTCCCGGACTGGGTGGCAGCGATGCCGGGCACCGGCATGGCCGGGTCCGAATGCGGGCCCGGCGTGGCCGATCCCCCGATGTTCGACTGGCAACCGGCGAGCACCACGGCGACGATCCCCATCAGACAAGCGCGCCGCACGGCGACTCAGTCCCGCGAAAAGGCAAGCGCTATATCCTTTTCCACGTCCTCGTATGGACGACCCGACAGGTCGACGGCGACCTGGGCAACGGTCGCACCGGTCAAGACGAAGGGTGCCTTGTACCGGCTGGACACACTCGACCCGCCGTTGCGTCCGACGGTGATGCCCGCCCCCGCCAGCCCGAAGGTTCCCGGGTGCGAGACGACGTCTGCGAGCGACCCGACCGGGTGCTCGTCGAAGAACAGCGTCGCGGTGCCGAGCGGGGTGTGGCTGTTGGGAACCGTTCCGGTCCGTTCGTAGCGCACGCCGAACAGGTGTCTGCCCAGCGGGATCGGACCGTCGGAGGAAACCAGTTGTTGACGTTCGCCGAGGAAGTTGTACACGTAATGCAGCCGTCCGTCCTGCAGGAACAGCACGTGCCCGCCGTGCGCCCCGCCCTGCTTGAACAGCACCCCTTCGGCCCCCGTGCTGTCCACCGTCACCGTGGCCAACACGGCAAACGAACGACCGCGGATCTCGGCGGCGGCACCGATGCCGACATCGGCACAGTCGGGGTAGTAGACGTAGCTGTCGCGCTCCCCCGCCAGATAGGGGCGGAACCTGCTCAGCGTCTCCATCAGGTTGAGGTCGGCCAGCGGGAGCCCGTTGTACTTATCGGCCTCGGAGAACCAGAGCGCCTTGAGTTCTTCGAGTTTGTCGGGGTGCTCGTCGGCCAGATCGTGGCACTGGCTGCGATCTTTTTCGAGGTGGAACAGCTCCCAGCGGTCCTGGTCGAAGTGCGACCAGCCCGCCGGCGTCGCGGCGTGGATGGTGTTGGCGAACCAGCCCCTATGCCAGATGCCGCGGGTGCCCAGCATGGTGTAGAACTGGGTCGTCTTGCCGGTGTCGGCAGACGGATCATCAAGGGCCGCTTTGAAACTCACTCCTTCCAGCGGTCGCTGCGGGATGCCCTTGACGGTATCCGGCGGCGTCATGTCCAGGAGTTCGTAGACCGTCGGGGTGATGTCGCAGACGTTGATGTAGTTGTCGCGGACTTCGCCGTGCGCGGCTATTCCGTTGGGCCAGGAGATGATTGCGGTGTCGGCGATGCCGCCCTCGTGCGAGGAGTAGCGCTTGAACAGCTTGTAGGGCGTGTTGAAGCCCATCGCCCAGCCGATCGGATAGTGGTTGTAGGTCTCCGGTCCGCCGAGATGGTCGAAGAGCTTCATGCTTTCTTCGACGGTGTCGATGTAGCCGTTGAAGAACTTGCCCTCGTTGACCGATCCGTTCGGGCCGCCTTCGCCGCTGGCACCGTTGTCAGAGATCACCACGATGATCGTGTTGTCGAGCTGACCGGACTCTTCGAGGTAGTCCAGGATTCGGCCGATCTGGGCATCGGTGTAGCTCAGGAACCCGGCGAACACCTCGGCCATCCGGTTGAACAGCTTCTTCTCTTCGTCGTTCAGGCTGTCCCACGGCCGCACCGTGTCCTGCAGCGGCCAGGCTTCGCCGCTGGGTCCTTTGACGTCGAGGTAGGGGTTCATCGGCGACAGCTCGGTGTCGGCGGGCACGATACCCATCGCCTTCATCTTTTCCAGCGTGATCTCGCGGTAGGCCTCGTAGCCCATGTCGAACACGCCCTTGTACTTGTCGGCCCACTCGGTGGGCACGTGATGCGGGGCGTGTCCGGCGCCGGGGCAGACGTAGCTGAACCACGGTTTGCCGGGCGCGATCACCTTGGCGTCGCGGATGAATTGTATTGTGCGGTCGGCGATGTCCTTGGACAGGTGGTAGCCGTCCTCGGGCGTGCCGGGCGGGTTCACCGGGTGGTTGTCGTACACCAGGTCCGGGTACCACTGGTCGGTCTCGCCGCCCATGAAGCCGTAGAAGCGCTCGAATCCGCGCGACAACGGCCAGTGCCGCTTGGTCGAGGCCATGCTGGATTCTTCCAGCGGGGTCAGGTGCCACTTGCCCACGCAGTAGGTGTTGTAGCCACGCTCGTTGAGCACCTCGGAAAGCAGCGCGGTCTCGGCCGGGATGCGGCCGTTGCAGTTGGGAAAGCCGTCGGTGAACTCTTCGATGGTGGCCATACCGACGCTGGTCGCGTTGCGCCCGGTCAGCAGCGACGCGCGGGTCGGTGAGCACAGTGCGGTGGTGTGGAAGTTCGCCAGCCGCACGCCGCGCTCGGCGATGCGGGTCATCGCCGGCATCTCCACCAGGCCGCCGAAGCAGTCCCAGGTCGCGATGCCGATGTCGTCCCACACCATGTAGAGGATGTTCGGTGAGTTCTCCGGCGCGGTCGGCGCTGCGTACGGGCCCCAGTCCGGTTCGGAGTCGCGAATGTCCAACTCGATTTTGCCCTGGAATTCTGTCGACCCAGTCATATCTGTCAGCCTCACTCCCGTAGTGGACTCATCGCCGGACATCGCGTGCGAAATTACACACCCGGGTCACAGTAATGAGCCGACCGAAGAAAAGCCTGAGAATGCAGAAGTCGGGCACCGGGGCCTGCCGCGCGGTATACCGGTCAGTGCGGGACAGGCGTGTAATGTGCTGAGTCACTGGTGAATTCGGGCTTCCCATAGGTTGCCAGCCGCAGCTTGAGGAGCCTGATGACATATCGGTCGACGATATTGCGAAGCGCGGGAACGTTACTGGCACGGTTGACGGCCACGAAGCGTCCGGCGATGAACGGTCCGGTCAGCGCGATGCGAACACGATCGGCGAACCCGATCGAGACACCCATCGCCGCGGCGACGCCGCGGTCACCGTTGCAGAACGCCCGCACGAAGGTTTCCTTGCTGTAGCTCTTTTCGACAGCTTCGGCGGCGCGGTCAAACCACGTGGTCCCGGGACGCAGGTAGGCATCCATCGTGGAGTCGACGAGTTCGCGACATACCGAGTCGAAACCGTCCCGCAACAGTGCCGCGCGTGCGTGCATGACGTGAACGGTGTCGGCGGGCGTGGTGGGCAGCAGTTCCTCGGGCAGACCGAGCAGAAAGCAGCGGTAGCGACCGAATTCGACGAGCGCGCGTTCCTGCTCGTTGAATTCGACCCGTCCCTGCCGCAGCACCTGCTGAGAGGTCAGATACTGCCCGATCATGCCGGCCGGCATCTGGTCGACCTGCGGAACCGGGACGCCGTAGACATCGACATCCCACTTGTCGGACTTCTTCAGTGCGTTGTAGCGCACCATCGAGTGCATCAGCCGCACCATGGCGGCCGCTTCGAATCCGGGGCCGTAGCGCTGCAACGCATTCGGCAGGGTGGTGACGGCGAAGAAGCTCGCCGTCTCGTTGACCCGCCGCTCGGCACGACGCCCGGACAGGGCACCGGTCAGGCCCATCGGCAACGCGGCGTAGGTGTTGGTGAACGTCGCGATGAAAGCGCCGCGGGTGATGAAGTGGGCCAGCAACGCGGCCGCGGTGCGCGCCTGCCGTGCGCCGTCCTCGATCAGATCGAAGTCGATCCAATCCGGTTTTTCTTCCATCGCAGCGATGAACGACACCAGTTCGTCCGGCACGTCGGGCACCGCGTCGATGCCCTCCCGGCAAGCGGTCCTGAGCATCTCGATCAGCTTGGGGACGCTGTATTCGCTCATCAGCGCCGCGTAAGGGTCTGCCACCACGTCGCCGAGCATGGTGGCGGTTTCCATCAACTCCAAGACGCGGTTGTCCTGCAGGATCTGCGCACGGTCGTCGGCCCATTTCGGCAGGGACGACTTGTCGCCGAGCTCTTTGGTCAGCCGGTACGGTCGCTCGTCGAAGTCGATGTCGCCGTACAGATCTGGCTGCAACTGCCGTTGGCTTGCGACCCGCTGCGCGAGTTCCGGATAGTAAGTGACCATGCCGACCCTTCGATAACTAACAAGTTGTGAGTAATACTCACAAAGTGTTAGTTATGCTGTCAAGCGTGACCCAGGCCACCAAGGACGTCCCGAAACGGCGGATGACCGCCGAGCGGCGGCGCGAGCAGATAATGGATGTCACCGCCGCCATTGTCGATGCCGAGGGTTTTCACGCGGCTACCCCGAACCGTATCGCCCAGGCAGCGGGCGTCAACCGGTCGTTGATCTACCAGTTATTCGGTGACCCCGCAAAGCTTTTCGTCGCCCTGATCGACCGGGAAGCGCAACGCGCCGGCGCCCAGTTCGTCGCGGCGGTCAGCGGATTGGGCGAGCCGAGCGAGGACAACCAAACCCTGGTGCGGGCATTCGACGGGGTACTGGCCGCCGTCGATGCGCACACCGCGACGTGGCGACTGTTCCTGTTCCCGCCCCAGGGCGCACCCCCGGAACTGCATGAAAGGCTGGCGGAGTCGCAGACGGTGGTGCGGGACTTCTTGCAGGGCGAGCTGTTGCGCTTTCATCCGGGTCTGCAGGATCCCGAATACACCGCCAGGATTCTCTACGCCGCCGGCCGCGAGCTACTGCAACTGCGCCTCAGCGACCCGCAGACCGCGACGCCGGAACGACTGCGCACCTTTGTGCACGGCCTGCGCGCCAATTTGCGCGACCAGACGTAAAAGCCCCCGCACGCGCGGTGTGTCGGGGGCTTTTACGTCTGCTCGGCGTTCGCCAACACCACCGCCGCAGCGCGTAGATCTGTGCGCGGCATAGCGCAATTCACCGGGCCGACGCCGACAGCGGACACGCTCGAACTCCTGGCCCGCGTGGCGGCCGACGACGGCAACCATCCGAACGCGGCCCGACTTGTAGGCGCGGCCGGTGGCTTCGGCAGCGTCTGGAACACGTCCGCTACCCCATGTACGAAGCGGGCTACCAGGTCGCCGTCGAAAAGATCCGAGAAGCATTGGGGCAGGACGTCTTCGACGCCGCCTGGGCAGAGGGATCCGCACTGTCCACCGAGGAGGCGATCGCCTATGCGCAAAGCGGCCGGGGCAAGGGCAAGCGGCCGGCCACCGGCTGGGGCTCACTGACGCCGATGGAGCAGGACGTGGTGCGCTTGGCCAGAGAAGGACTGAGCAACAAAGACATCGGTGCGCGGCTGTTCATCTCGCCGCGTACCGTGCAGACCCACCTGACCCATGTCTACGCGAAGCTGGGCATCGCCTCCAGGGTGCAACTGGTCCGGGAAGCCGCCCTGCAGGACTGACTGGATCGACCCGATTCGGCTCCCCCTGGCGGAAGCGGCGCAACGCAGCAAGACTGGGACGATGACAACCTTGGCCGAGAAGGTGTTGTTCAGATTCCTCAGTTTGCACGACAAGATCTACCAAGCGACCAATGGCCGAATCGGCCATCGGATACCCGGTATGCCACCAAACCTGCTACTGCACACGGTGGGCGCCAAGACGGGTCAGCAGCGCACCACGACGCTCACCTACGCCAAGGACTGTGACGACTATCTGGTCGTGGCATCGAAGGCCGGCTATCCCCGAGCGCCCGGTTGGTATCACAACCTGAAGGCCGATCCGGAGATCGAAATCAGTGTCGGCGCACATCGTTTCGCGGTCACAGCCCGCCCGGTGCTGCCCGACAGCCCCGACTACGCGCGACTGTGGAAGCTCGTCAACGCGAACAACGCCAACCGCTATGTCGGATACCAGAAGAAGACATCGCGGCCGATTCCAGTGATTGTTCTGACGCCCAGGCCGTAAGCCCCTGACCCCGACTGAGCCCCCTGTGCCCCCGCGAGCCCCC
>NZ_JCALCN010000010.1:0-173197 GCF_059812345.1 Mycobacterium sp. NGS59 | reverse complement strand
TCGGGCTTCCAGAACCTCGGGACCGCCATCTCCGGTGTGGCCAACACCAGCACCCTGGCCGCCAACACCTCGGCCCTGATCTCCGGCGTCGGCAACATCGGCAGCCAGGTCTCCGGCCTCTTCCACGGCCAGGTGAATGCGCTGCAGGCCGCGCTGGCGGCCATCTCGCCGATCCAGGCGAGCCTCGTCACCACCACCACGTAGCAGCCTTTGGCCGACCAGACGTAAAAGCCCCCATTTCGTCACGAAAATGGGGGCTTTTACGTCTGGTCGCCCGAGGGGGTGATCGGATAACAGCACCCGACCCGCGGTGCAGAGTCGCGTGACAGACTGGATCCGTGGCTGCGCTGTCGGCGGTGGTGTTCACGCTGAGCGGGTGGCTCGGGCTGTATCTGCTGGCCCGCGACCCGCGCAAGCCGGTGCTCGTGCTGGCCTCAATCGGGTTGTGCGGCTTTGCCTTGGTGGTTGCCCTGGATGCGGTGCGGATCACGAGCGCAGCGCACGCCCACTTGCTCAGCCAGGTCGAGATTTATCTCGTGGCGGTGCCCGGCGTGGCCTGGTTCGCGGTGCTGTTGGAGTTGGCCCGTCCGACTGACAGGGCCCGGGGCCGCATCCTCGAGCTGTTGCTGGTCGGCACCGTCGCCGTGCTGACCCTACTGGCGGCGACGCTGGCCGGCAGCGTCGACGGCCCGCTGCGGCTCGGCCACTGGCTGATGTCCGCGGTGATCTCGCTGTCCACCCTGGGTGCGATGGCCGGCAACGTGCTTCGGCCCATTCGGCCCGCGCCCGTCACGGGGGTGGTGGTGCTCGCGACGCTGTTCTTCGCGCTGGCCAACGCGATCCTGGTCATTCCGCTGGATCTCGTGCCCAGCTGGCTGGCGCTGGCGTCGACGGGTGTCGACGTCTTGCTGCTGGGCGTCGCGGTCGCCGTATGGGACGCGTTCGACGAAGGGCAGGCCCTGCGCGCCGACATGCTGCGTTCGTTCGCCGGGTGCTCCACGGTCGCGGTGCTGTTCGGTGGCCAGGCGCTGATCGGACTGACCGTCACCCGCCACGATCCCGTCGCGCGGACCGCGTTGACCGTACTGCTGTTCACCACCCTGGCCATCGCGATCACCGTGCAGGTGCTCGCCGACCCGCTGGCCGGGGTGTTGGACCGGCTGGCGTTCTCCCGCTCGCCGGAACTGCGGGCCGACCGCGCCGCACTGCGCAACGCCGAAGCGGCCTTGCCGCTGCGCTCGAAAGACCCGCTGGACGACGTCGACGACGACACGTTCATCCGGCTCACCCGTCGGGCGCTGGGTCACTACGGCGACCTGACGAAGCTGGTCGCCAGCCCGCTGACCGCGCTGACCGTCATCGACGAACGGCTGGCCGCCCGCGGCGCACCCGACCACCCGGTGGAGCGGGCCAACGAGCTCAAAGCGGTGCTCGCCGACGGCATTGGCCGGCTTAAGCCGCGCGACGGGGGAGACTTCGGCACCAGCGAGCAGTGGCGTTACTACAACTCGCTGTACTTCCCGTACGTCGTCGGCGTGCGGGCCTACGCGCAGAATGCCACCGCCGCCGGTTTGGACCCGACCGCGCGGCAAGCGTGGCAGTGGCTGGTCACCGAGGTTCCGCAACGCTCGCTGCACAACTGGCAGAACGCGGCGGCCCGCCTGATCGCGGCAGACCTGCGCGGACGGGTTACTGTTTCCGCCGACTAGCCGATTGGCTCCTGCCACAACCACACTGCGGAGACACCCATGCCAGCCAAACTTCCCCCGGTCAAGGTCGTCAAGGCGATTGACACCACGCGGCATTACCTCGCTCAGTTGCACCGGCGCCTGGTGCCGCCGCCGGTCGCGATGATGGAAATGGTCACCAACATGTGGGCGGCCCAGGCCATCGTCGCAGCCGCCGAACTCGGCATCGCCGACGCGCTGGTGAGCGGCCCGTTGTCCGCCCAGGACTTGGCGTCCGCTGTGGATGCCGACGCCGACGCGCTCAGTCGACTGCTGCGTGCGCTGATCAGCCGGGGCATATTCCGGCAGCTGCGCGACGGCCGTTATGACCTCACTCCGCTGGCTGAGACGCTGCGGCGGGATGCGGACGTGCCGGTCGCGGGGTGGGCTCGATGGTTGGGGTCGCGGCAGCACCGCGAACATTGGAGCCACCTCGCCGATGCGATTCGTACCGGGCGGTCGGTGATCTCCGTGCTGCGCGGCAAAACCGCGTTCGAGTACCTGGCGTCGGAGCCGGAACTCGGCGAGATCTTCAACGCGGCCATGACCAGCGGGTCGGCGATGTCCATCGGACCGGTGATCGCCGCCTACGACTTCAGCAGCTACGGCACCATCATCGACGTCGGGGGCGGTCATGGTCGGCTGCTGGCCGAGATTCTGCTTGCCACGCCGTCGGCGCGCGGGGTGTTGTTCGACCAGCCCCAGGTGGTGGCCGGCGCCGGGGCGGTGGTGGCCGAGCTCGGGGTAGGTGACCGTATCGAGGTCGTCGAGGGGTCGTTTTTCGAGTCCGTCCCGGCCGGTGGTGATGCCTACGTAATGAAGAGCGTGATCCACGACTGGCCCGACGACGACGCGGTGCGAATCCTTCGCAACGTGCGCGATGCAGCGGAGACCGGCAGTCACCTGCTGCTGGTCGAATTCGTCGTCCCCGAACACCACCGGGAATTCGCCGGTAACTGGCTAGACCTGGAAATGCTGCTCGCACTCGATGCGCGGGAGCGCAGCGCCGAAGAGTTCGAGCGCGTATTCGACCTGGCCGGCTTCCGATTGAAGCGGGTGGTCCCGACCGCCTCGCCGTTCAGTGTGCTCGAGGCGCAAGCGGTGTAACTCCGGAACGCCTCGAAATCCCTGGTCGGCGCGGTGCGTGGCAGTACTTGGCAGCGCCACGCATGGATCTGGCAGTGCATAACCGGGACCGTCAGAGGTGTCCCGCTGCACAACGTCCCAGGAGCCCAAACATGACCGCCACATCCGGAGTGACCAACCGCCCACTGTCCGACTCGAGTGACTCGCTGCTGCGTTTCGCGATGCGCGCCGACGCCACGCTGACCGGTCTGATGGGACTGGTCGTCGCCGCTGCCTCCGACGAGGTATCGAGCCTGACCGGCCTGACGTCGACCCAGGAATTCAGCATGGCTGCGTTCTTCGTGCTCTACGGCCTGACGGTGTTCGGCCTGGCCGCCTTACCGGACCTGCGTCGGGTGGGGATCGCGGTCATCGCGGCGAACCTGGTGTACACCGTGGCCGCGGTGATCTTCGCGGAGTTGGTGCCGATGACGGCGATCGGCGTCGCCGCGACCCTGGCCAGCGGCGTCTACACCTTGGCGTTCGCCGGCGTGCAATACCTGGGACTGCGCCGTCTGGCGTAGCTCCCCTCCCCGCCGAGCGGGGTCGCCACCGCCCGAGCGTTGCGGTGTGTGGCCCCGCTCCGGCCTTTTGGCGAGCAGACGCAAAAGCACCCGATTTCGTGCCGAAACGGGTGCTTTTGCGTCTGCTCGCGGTCACAGCTTGCGCAGCCGCAGCCGGTTGATCGAGTGGTCGGCGTCCTTGCGCAGCACCAGGGTGGCGCGCGGGCGGGTCGGCAGGATGTTCTCCACCAGGTTGGGCCGGTTGATCGAGCGCCAGATCTCCTTGGCGGCGACCACGGCCTGCGGATCGGACAGCGCCGAGTAGTGGTGGAAGTGTGACTCCGGGTTGGCGAAAGCGGTGCTACGCATGGCCAGGAACCGCGACACATACCACTGCTCGATGTCTTCGATCCGGGCGTCGACGTACAGCGAGAAGTCGAACAGATCCGACACCATCAGCGTGGGACCGGTCTGTAATACGTTGAGTCCCTCGAGAATCAAGATGTCGGGGTAACGCACCACTTGTTTGGCGCCGGGAATGATGTCGTAGTGCAGGTGCGAATACACCGGCGCGCACGCGTAATCCGAACCGGACTTGATCAAGGTGACGAACCGCATCAGCGCCCGGCGGTTGTAGCTTTCCGGAAATCCTTTGCGGTGCATCAGGTTTCGCCGATTGAGCTCGGCGTTGGGGTAGAGGAATCCGTCGGTGGTGACCAGGTCCACGCGAGGGTGGTGATCCCAGCGGGCCAGCAGCGCCTGCAGCACACGCGCGGTGGTCGACTTGCCGACGGCCACACTGCCGGCCACCCCGATGATGAACGGAACCGGGCGGTTCGGGCTCTGTTGCTGCTCTCCGAGGAACTCCGCGGTGGCGGCGAACAGTCGCTGCCGGGCGGCGACCTGTAGGTGAATGAGCCGGGCCAGCGGCAGGTAGACCTCTTCGACCTCCAACAGGTCGATCTGCTCGCCGAGGCCACGCAGACCGACCAGTTCCTCTTCGGTCAAAGCCAGCGGTGTCGCCATCCGAAGCGCACGCCATTGCCGTCGGTCGAACTCGACATACGGGCTCGGCTCGCTCGGCCGCGGCATTGGGCCATTTTTGCAGGAACGTCAACGAGCCGTACGGGTGGGCCGGTCAAAGCGGACTGAATGATGAAACCGCACGCTGGATAGACTGACGGCCGTGACTGCCGCACCTGACGCCCGCATTTCCTCTTCAGTTATGTCCGCTCCGCTCGCCGAGGTCGACCCCGACATCGCCGAGCTGCTGGGCAAGGAACTCGCGCGTCAACGCGACACCCTCGAGATGATCGCCTCGGAGAACTTCGTGCCGCGTTCGGTGCTCCAGGCCCAGGGCAGCGTGCTGACCAACAAGTACGCCGAGGGTCTGCCCGGGCGCCGTTACTACGGTGGTTGCGAGCACGTCGACGTGGTGGAGAACATCGCCCGCGACCGCGCCAAGGCACTGTTCGGCGCCGACTTCGCCAACGTGCAGCCGCATTCCGGTGCCCAGGCCAACGCCGCTGTGCTGCATGCGCTGATGTCCCCGGGGGAACGGCTGCTGGGCCTGGATCTGGCCAACGGCGGTCACCTGACTCACGGAATGCGGCTGAACTTCTCCGGCAAGTTGTACGAGAACGCCTTCTACGGAGTAGACCCGACCACGCACCGGGTCGACATGGACGTGGTGCGCGCTCAGGCGCTCGAGTTCCGGCCGAAGGTGATCATCGCCGGCTGGTCGGCCTACCCGCGGATCCTGGACTTCGCGGCGTTCCGTTCCATCGCCGACGAGGTCGACGCCAAGTTGTGGGTCGACATGGCGCACTTCGCCGGCCTGGTCGCCGCGGGACTGCACCCCTCGCCGGTGCCACACGCCGACGTGGTGTCCACCACCATTCACAAGACCTTGGGCGGCGGTCGCTCCGGCATGATCGTCGGCAAGCAGGAGTACGCCAAGGCCATAAACTCCGCGGTGTTCCCCGGCCAGCAGGGCGGGCCGCTGATGCACATCATCGCGGGCAAAGCGGTCGCGCTGAAGATCGCCGGAACCCCGGAATTCGCCGAGCGCCAGCAACGCACACTGTCCGGCGCGAGGATCCTGGCCGAGCGACTGCTCGCCGACGACGTCGCCAAAGCCGGCGTGTCGGTGGTCAGCGGCGGCACCGACGTTCATCTGGTGCTGGTCGACCTGCGCAACTCCCCGCTGGACGGGCAGGCTGCCGAGGACCTGCTGCACGAGGTCGGCATCACCGTCAACCGCAACGCCGTCCCCAACGACCCGCGACCGCCGATGGTGACCTCGGGTCTGCGGATCGGGACGCCCGCGCTGGCGACCCGAGGCTTCGGTGACGCCGAGTTCACCGAGGTTGCCGACGTCATCGCCACCGCGCTGGCCGCCGGCACGTCGGCCGATACGACCGGCCTGCGGGAGCGAGTGACCCGCCTGGCCAGGGAATTCCCGTTGTACGACGGCCTCGAAGGCTGGAACCTCGCCTAGGTTCGCCGAGCAGACGCAAAAGCCCCTGTTTCGTGCCGAAACAAGGGGCTTTTGCGTCTGCTCGCCAGGGCACGCGACACGCGCGCGCGGGGATTTGAAAGCATCTGTGTATGCGAGTTACAGTAACCGCATGGCACAGAAACCTGTCGCTAACGCGCTGACTCTGGAACTCGAGCCCGTCGTGGAAGCGCTGCACGCTCACCACCTCAGCACCGAGGAGCTGTGGTACGCCCACGACTACGTACCCTTCGACCGCGGCGAGAACTACGCGTTCCTCGGCGGGCGGGACTGGGACCCCTCCCAGGCGACGTTGCCCCGCCCCATCACCGACGCCTGCGAAATCCTGCTGCTGCTCAAGGACAACCTGGCCGGCCACCACCGCGAGCTCATCGAGCACTTCATCCTCGAGGACTACTGGGGTCGGTGGCTGGGCCGCTGGACGGCCGAGGAGCATCTGCACGCCATCGCGCTGCGTCAGTACCTGGTGGTCACCCGCGAAGTCGACCCGACCGCCAACGAGGAGGCGCGCGTCCAGTACGTGATGAAGGGCTACCGCGCCGACACGTACTCCCAGGTCGAGACCCTGGTCTACATGGCGTTCAGCGAACGCTCCCACGCCACCTTCTGCCGTAATCTCGCCGCGCGCATCGAGGAGCCCATCCTGGCCGGGTTGATCGACCGCATCGCCCGCGACGAGGCGCGGCACGAAGAGTTCTTCGCCAACCTGGTCACCCACCTGCTGGACTACACCCACGACGAGACGATCGCGGCGATCGCCGCGCGCGCGGCCGACTTGCAGGTGCCCGGCGCCGACATCGACACCTATCAGGACAAGCTGAAGAACGTGGCGGACGCCGGCATCTATGACGAGGCGCAGCTACAGCAGGTGATCTCCGAGCGCATCACCGCCTGGGGGCTGGCCGACGAGCCGGCGCTCAAGCAATTCGTCACGGACTGAATCGAATTCCGGCGCGCCTGCGCTGCGGGGGTACAGCCACCGGAGTAGCGTCGCCTTCGATGGCCAGCGATCTGCTCTGCTGCCAGGGCGGCACTCCCGGTTTCTGCACCGGTCATTGCACCGGTCGTTGGAAAGGCAGGACCGGCCCCGGTCCTGGTGCCGCGGCCCCCGCCGACACGCTCGAGTGGGTCCGCCCGGGCGTCTTCCGCTCGAGGAGCGCCCCGTGACCGAAACCCGGACGTACGTGCTCGACACCTCCGTACTGCTGTCCGACCCGTGGGCATGCAGCCGGTTCGCCGAGCATGAAGTGGTGGTGCCGCTGGTAGTGATCAGCGAACTGGAAGCCAAGCGCCATCACCACGAGCTGGGTTGGTTCGCGCGCCAGGCGTTGCGGTTGTTCGACGATCTCCGGTTGGAACACGGACGGCTCGATCAGCCCATTCCTGTTGGTACAGAAGGCGGTTCGCTGCACGTCGAGCTCAACCACACCGACCCGTCGGTGCTGCCCGCGGGCTTCCGGACCGACAGCAACGACTCCCGGATCCTGAGCTGCGCCGCCAACCTCGCCGCCGAGGGCAGACGAGTCACGTTGGTGAGCAAGGACATTCCGCTGCGGGTGAAGGCGGCCGCGGTGGGCTTGCCGGCCGACGAATACCACGCACAGGACGTCGTCGTGTCCGGCTGGTCGGGAATGCGTGAGATCGAGACGGCCGCCGAGGACATCGACGCGTTGTTCGCCGACGGTGAGATCGACCTGGCCGAAGCCCGGGATCTGCCGTGCCACACCGGGATTCGGCTGCTCGGCGGGAGCTCGCACGCGCTGGGCCGGGTCACTCCCGCCAAACGCGTGCAGCTGGTCCGCGGCGACCGCGAGGTCTTCGGGCTGCGCGGCCGCTCCGCCGAGCAGCGGGTCGCACTCGACCTGCTGCTCGACGAGTCGGTCGGCATCGTGTCCCTGGGCGGCAAGGCCGGAACCGGAAAGTCGGCGCTGGCGTTGTGCGCCGGACTGGAGGCCGTGCTGGAACGACGCACCCAGCGCAAGGTCGTCGTCTTCCGTCCGCTGTACGCGGTGGGCGGCCAGGAGCTGGGCTATCTGCCCGGCAGCGAGAGCGACAAGATGGGCCCGTGGGCCCAAGCGGTGTTCGACACCCTCGAGGGCCTGGCCAGCCCGGCCGTGCTGGAGGAGGTGTTATCCCGGGGGATGCTGGAGGTACTCCCGCTGACCCACATCCGGGGCCGCTCGCTGCACGACTCGTTCGTCATCGTCGACGAAGCGCAGTCGCTGGAACGCAACGTGCTGCTCACCGTGCTGTCCCGGTTGGGCACCGGTTCCCGGGTGGTGCTGACCCACGACATCGCCCAGCGCGACAACCTGCGGGTGGGCCGCCACGACGGCGTCGCGGCGGTGATCGAAAAGCTCAAAGGGCACCCGCTGTTCGCCCACATCACGCTGCTGCGCAGCGAACGCTCCCCGATCGCGGCGCTGGTCACCGAGATGCTCGAGGAGATCACCGGGCCGCACTGAGTCTGCCCGCGGGTAAACTTCCTGCGTGCCGAAACCACCCGACAACCAGGCCTGGCGCTACGGGCGCATGGTCTTCGGCGTCCTCGTGGCGGTGGCGGTCCTGGTGGTCGGCGGTCTCACCGGCCACGTCACCCGGGCCGACAACCTGAACTGTTCGGTGGTCAAATGCATCGCGCTGACCTTCGACGACGGGCCCAGCCCGTACACCGACCGGTTGCTGCAGATTCTGAACAACGACGACGCACGGGCCACCTTCTTCCTGATCGGTAACAAGGTCGCGGCCAACCCGGGCGGCGCCAAGCGGATCGCCGAGGCGGGCATGGAAATCGGCAGCCACACCTGGGAACACCCCAACATGACGACGATCCCGCCCGAGGACATCGCCAGTCAGTTCTCCCGGGCCAACGACGCGATCGCCGCGGCGACCGGCCGTCGACCCACCCTGTACCGGCCGGCCGGCGGACTGTCCAATCAGACCGTGCGCCAGACCGCCGCCAAGTTCGGCATGGCCGAGATCCTGTGGGACGTCATCCCGTTCGACTGGGCCAACGACTCCAACACCGCAGCCACCCGTCAGGTGCTGATGACCCAGATCAAGCCGGGCTCGGTGGTGTTGTTCCACGACACCTACTCGAGCACCGTGGATCTGGTGTACCAGTTCATCCCGCTGCTCAAAGCCAATGGCTACCACCTGGTGACGGTCAGCGATCTGCTGGGGTCGCGGGCGCCGGGCAGCAGCTACGGCAGCCGGGAGAACGGCCCGCCCGCAAACGACCTGCGCGAAATCCCGGCTGTCCAGATACCTGCGTTGCCCAACACTCCGTCGCCCCAGCCGATGCCGAATCTGCCGATCACCGACATCCCCGGGCAGAACTCGGGCGGACCGAACAACGGTGCTTGAGCGCAAGCGGGAACCCAAACCCGCGCTGCGGCTCTCGCTCCAGTACGCAACCGATCTGGCGCTGGCCTACCTGCTGGCCGTCGCCGACGCGGCCGCGATCATGATCCCGTTGCGCGGCCACACGCCGGGTATCGCCAGCACCGACTTCGCCGAACGCAACACCGCTTTGGTGCTGGGCCTGGTCGCGTCGGCCACCATCGGCGTCGCGGCTGTCGGTACCGTGATCATCGCCCCGACCTTGCGGTGGTATGCCGCCGGCCACGAACCGACTCCCGAGCAGCGGGATGCCGCCATGAAAATCGCCGGGCGGCAATCGATCCTGATGGCATCGGCCTACGCCGCATGCGGCGCGATCCTGATCCTGGTGAACGCGCACCGCGGAGCTGCGCTGGTCGCGCCCATCGCGTTCGGAGTGGTCATCGGCGCCGCCGCCGCCGCAGGAACCGGCCTGCTGCTGGCCCAGCGCACCCTACGGCCGATCATGGCCGTGGCCACCCGGGGAAGTGAGCCACGGCTGGCCGTTCCAGGGGTGTTCGCCCGGCTGGTGCTGCTGTGGTTTCTGGTCAGCGCGTTGCCGATCGGCGTCATCGCGGCGTTTGTCGCCTTGCGCTCCGCCGGTTGGCTCAGCGACGAATCCCGGGCGCTCGACGTACCCGTACTGGTGGTGTCGATGGCCGCGCTGATCCTGGGATTGCCGACGATGATCCTGACGTCCCGCTCGATCTCCGATCCGCTCGGGGAGATCGCCGACGCGATGGGTGAGATCGAGCACGGCCACATGGGCACCTACGTCGGGGTGTACGAACGTTCCCAGATCGGGCGCCTGCAAAGCGGCTTCAACCGGATGGTCACCGGACTCGAGGAACGCGATCGAATCCGTGACCTGTTCGGACGCCATGTCGGAACCGACGTGGCCCGTCGTGCTCTGGAAGAAGGTACGTCGCTGTCGGGCGACGTGGTGGAGGCCGCAGTGCTCTACATCGACCTGGTCGGGTCCACGCGACTCGCCGAAAGCCGTCCGCCGCAAGAGGTTGCCGAGGTTCTCAACGACTTCTTCCGCATCGTCGTCGACACCGTGGACGAACATCGGGGCCTGATCAACAAATTCGAGGGCGACGCCGCGCTGGTCATCTTCGGTGCTCCGCTGCGCACCGACGAGCCGGCGTCAGACGCGCTGGCGACGGCGCGGGCACTGGGCAGCAGGCTACGACGACTTCCGTTGGTGGACTTCGGCATCGGGGTTTCGGCGGGCCGGGTGTTCGCCGGCAACATCGGTGCGGAAAACCGGTATGAGTACACCGTGATCGGTGACGCCGTCAACGAAGCCGCACGCTTGGCCGACCTGGCCAAGACCTCCGAGCGGCGCATCCTGTGCTCGGGGGCCGCGACCGAACGCGCCGGCACCGCCGAACGCGACCGTTGGGCCGAGTGTTATTCCACCGTGCTGCGCGGTCGCTCCGAACCCACGCACGTCTCGGCGCCCGTCTAGCTCGCGCGCTCTCGGCCGAGGAGGAGCTACTTCTTCGAAACCTTCAGCGCGCCGATGACACTGTTGACGGTCGCCTGCGAAGCCGTATCACCGATCGGCACCGCGCCGAGGAAGATGGTCACCGGTTTGGTGTCGACGGCGATGATGGTGACCGTGTCACCCTTCACCCCGCGCGTGGTGTCCGCAATGGTGATGTCGGCCTGTACCCGTGCTGCCTTGACCCCGCCGACCGTCGTCGACGACGTCTTCTTGCTCCCGAGCGTCGGCGAAACCTGGTTGTAGCCGGGGCCGTTGGCGATGCAGTCCAGCAACTTCGACGCCTGCGCGCCGACGTCCATGCTGGACACGAAGTTCGTCACCGCGACCTCGACCTGCATCATCCATTGGCTGCCGCCGGCCACTTCCTGACCGAGGCCCACCGCCTCGATCAGGTTCGGATTCTGGTCGTCGATGTACGGCGCCCAACCCGGTGCCGCGCTGGCCGGGAACGACAGCTTCCCGGCGCTCACCGTCTCACCGGTGGGCTTGGCGCCGCCGGACACGTTCGGGGTGCAGTCGGTTGCGGTCTGTTGGCCACTGCCCGGACCGGAGGCCTCTTCGGTGGTGGTCGACGAGTTGGCCGACGAAGAATCGTTTCCGCTGTTGAGCGTCATCGCCAGGATGACCACCAGGATGATCACGCCGACGACGGCGATGCCGGCCACGATCAACCAGGGCAGCTTCGAGTTCCCCGGCGGGGGTCCCGGCGGATAGGGCCCGCCTTGCCAGCCGGGCTGGGCGTACTGCTGCGGTGGGTAGCCCTGGGCGCCGTACGGATCCGCGCCGTACTGACCCGGCGGCTGGTAGGCGTAGGGATCGCCCTGCTGCGGTGGCGGCTGACCCGGTGGCGGGCCGCCCCAAGAGGGTTGCTGCCCATAGGGATTGGCCGCGTACGGGTCCTGGCCGTAGGGACCGCCGGGAGGCACAGTCATCGCTCAACCACTCTCATTCTCGTCGTCCGGGTCCTGCGGGCCGCCGCGCACTCGCGTCACCGTGATCATCTCAGTGACACCGGGATAACGCTCGTTCAGTCGGTGGGCTCGACCTTGGCCATCGCCAGCACGTCCAGCCGACGGTCAAGTTCCTCTTCGGACAGTTTGTCGCCGATCAGGCCGCGATCGATGACGGTCTGGCGGATGGTCTTGCGCTCCTTGAGCGCCTGCTTGGCCACCGCGGCGGCCTCCTCGTAGCCGATCGCGGAGTTCAGCGGCGTCACGATCGACGGCGAGGACTCGGCCAACTCGCGCAACCTGTCTTCGTTGGCGACGAGTCCGACGATGCAGCGCTCGGCGAACAACCTGGACACGTTGGTCAACAGCTTGAACGACTCGAGGATGTTGCGGGCCATCATCGGGATGTAGACGTTGAGTTCGAACGCGCCTGACAAGCCGCCGACCGCCACCGCCGCGTCGTTGCCGATCACCTGCGCGGCGACCTGCGTAACCGCTTCGGGCAGAACAGGATTCACCTTGCCCGGCATGATCGAGCTGCCCGGCTGCAGATCGGGCAGTTGAATCTCGGCCAGACCGGTCAGCGGACCCGACCCCATCCACCGGATGTCGTTGGCGATCTTGGTCAGCGACACCGCGATGGTGCGCAGCGCACCGGACGCCTCGACCAACCCGTCCCGTGCCGCCTGCGCCTCGAAAGAGTTTGTCGCCGTCCGCAACTCGGACAAACCGGTCTTGTCCACCAGCACCGCGACCACCTTGACGCCGAAGCCATCGGGGGCGTTGAGTCCGGTGCCGACCGCGGTGCCGCCGATGGCCAGTTCACCCAGCCGCGGCAGACACGCGCGCACCCGCTCGATGCCGGCTTCGATCTGGCGGGCGTAGCCGCTGAACTCCTGGCCCAGCGTCACCGGGACGGCGTCCATCAGGTGCGTGCGACCCGACTTCACCACCGTCTGCCACTGCAAAGCCTTGTCCGACAGCGCATCCTGCAGCACCTGCAGCGCCGGGATGAGATGGCTGACGGCGGCCTCGGTGGCGGCGATGTGGGTGGCGGTCGGGAAAGTGTCGTTGGACGACTGCGACATGTTGACGTCGTCGTTGGGGTGCACCTTCACCCCGTTCGCGGCCGCGATGCTGGCGATCACCTCGTTGGTGTTCATGTTGGAGCTGGTTCCCGACCCGGTCTGGAACACATCGATGGGGAACTGGTCGTCGTGCTTGCCGTCGGCGATCTCGTTGGCGGCGGCGACGATCGCCTCGGCCTTCTCCGGCGCCAGCAACCCGAGGTCCTTGTTGACCTGCGCGCACGCGCCCTTGAGCAGGCCCAGCGCCCGGATCTGGGTGCGCTCGAGGCCGCGTCCGGAGATCGGGAAGTTCTCCACTGCGCGCTGAGTCTGCGCGCGCCACAACGCCTTTGCCGGCACCCGGACTTCACCCATGGTGTCGCGCTCGATGCGGTATTCGCCGTCTTCGGCCATGAAATTCAGATCCTCACTGAAGGGTGGTCAGGGCAGGGGATAAGCGGCGCTGGTGTCGCCGGTGAAGTCGATCGCCGAATATTCGTTGAGCTTGGACAGCCGGTGGTAGGCCTCGATCATCCGCACGGTGCCCGACTTGGAACGCATCACGATCGACTGGGTGGTGCAGCCTCCGGGGTAGTAGCGCACACCCTTGAGCAGATCGCCGTCGGTGACCCCGGTCGCGCAGAAGAAGACGTTCTCACCGGACACCAGGTCGGTGGTGGTCAGCACCCGGTCGACATCGTGGCCGGCGTCCAGCGCCTTGCGACGCTCGGCATCGTCCTTGGGCGCCAATTGCGCCTGGATGGCCCCGCCCATGCAGCGGATCGCGGCCGCGGTGATGATGCCTTCCGGGGTGCCGCCGATGCCGGCCAGCATGTCAGTGCCCGAGCCGGGACGACACGCGGAGATCGCACCCGCGACGTCACCGTCGGTGATCAGCCGGATGCGCGCGCCGGTGTCGCGGACGTCGGCGATCAACTGCGCGTGCCGTGGCCGGTCCAGGATGCACACGGTCATGTCGGCCACCGACAGCGCCTTGACCTTGGCGACCGCCCGGACGTTCTCGCCGATCGGTGCGGTGATGTCCAGCACGTGCGCCGCCTCGGGGCCGACGGCGATCTTGTTCATGTAGAACACCGCCGACGGATCGAACATCGCGTGACGGTCGGCCACCGCCAGCACCGAGATGGCGTTCGGCATGCCCTTGCTCATCAGTGTGGTGCCGTCGATCGGGTCGACGGCGAAGTCGCACTCCGGCCCGTCGCCGTTGCCGACGTGCTCGCCGTTGTAGAGCATCGGCGCTTCGTCCTTCTCGCCCTCGCCGATCACCACCACGCCGCGCATCGACACCGAGTTGACCAGCTGGCGGATCGCATCCACCGCCGCGCCGTCGCCGCCCTCTTTGTCGCCGCGCCCGACCCACCGGCCCGCGGCCATCGCGCCGGCTTCGGTGACCCGGACCAGTTCCATGGCCAGGTTGCGGTCCGGGGCTTCGCCGCGGAAAGGTCGCGACGGGCTCGCAACGGAGGTCGGCGACGCGCCGGATCCCTGTGCAGTCATAGCTGCGATTGTCCCAGAAGCGGAACACCCGACTGGAGCTGGGATACTCGGGGAGTGACCGCCGAGCCGCAGCCGACCCCCAAACCGGCCAAGCCGCGAGTGCTGCAGGACGGCCGCGACATGTTCTGGTCGCTGGCGCCACTGGTGCTGGGTTGCATTCTGCTGGCGGGAATGGTCGGGATGTGTTCGATCGCGCCGGGCGGTACGAACCGGGGCACGGTCCCGTCCTACGACGCGGCGACGGCATTGCGGGCCGACGCTGCGACGCTGGGATTCCCGATTCGCATGCCGCAACTGCCGGCGGGCTGGAAACCCAATTCCGGAAGCCGCGGCGGAATCGAGGGCGGCCGCACCGACCAAGGTCAGCGGCTACACGCGGCGACCTCGACCGTGGGTTACCTCAGCCCGACGGGGATGTATCTGAGCCTGACCCAGAGCAACGCCGACGAAGACAAGCTGGTGGGTTCCATACATCCCGACATGTACCCGACCGGAACCGTCGACGTCACCGGGACCAGCTGGGTCGTCTACCGGGGCGCCGATCAGAAAGGTGCGGTCGAGCCGGTGTGGACCACCCGCCTGGGCAGCCCGGCCGGCCCCACCCAGGTCGCGATCACAGGTGCCGGCAGCCCCGAGGAGTTCCGTACCCTGGCGGCCGCGGTGCAATCCGTGCAACCCCTGCCGGCACGATAGAAAGGCGCCGACGTGAGCTCACCTGAAGCAGACCTCTCCGGGTGGTCGGTGCAGCCGTTCACCGGTGCCGGCTATACCCACGACGTGTACCGCAAAGGTTCGGGTCCCGGCGTGCTGTTGATCCCGGAGATACCCGGCATCCACCCGGGCGTACTGGGGCTGGGTAATCACCTGGTGGACAACGGTTTCACGGTGGCCATTCCGTCGCTGTTCGGCGAGCCGGGACGGGCCCAGTCACCTGGATACATCGCCGCCACGATCGGCAGGGCTTGTGTGGCAAAGGAATTCGCCGGCTTCGCCACCGACAAGCAGCGGCCGGTGTCGCTGTTCCTGCGCGCGCTGGCCCGCGATCTCAACGGCTCGACACCGGGCAGCGGGGTAGGCGTGATCGGCCAGTGCTTCACCGGCGGCTTCGCCTTGGCCGTCGCCGTCGACGACAGGGTGCTGGCCCCGGTACTCAGCCAACCTTCCGTGCCGTTTCCGTTGACCCCCAAGCAGCGCCGCGACCCCGGTCTGAGTGAAGCCGAGCTGAGCATCGTCGCCGGTCGCTGCGCCGACGAGGGCCTGTGCGCGATGGGGTTGAGGTTCAGCGAGGACATCGCGGTGCCGCGGGAACGGTTCCAGACCCTCAAGCAACGTCTGGGCGACGCGTTCGAGGTGATCGAGATCGACTCGAGTCCGGGCAACGCGCACGGTTTCAGCCGGATGGCGCACTCGGTGCTCACCGACGAGGTCCGCGAGGTCGACGGTCAGCCGGCCTACGAAGCGCGCAAGCGGGTGGTCGAGTTCCTCACCCGGCGGCTCACCTAGCGAAATATCGACATCGGATGAATCAAAGCACCCTCCAGAACTTCCCGCGCGAGGTCGGCGACTTCCACCGACCGCAGCGGCAGCTGGACCATCTCGTCGAGCGTGAACCACGCGGCGCCCAGTGACTCCTCATCCGGCACCGACTTCGGCGGACGGTCGTCGGCCGGGTGGGCCACGAAGATGACGCGCATCCGCGCGTTGCCGGGCAGCGGTGTGTGCTGAATACGCAACACCCCGTCCAGGACGATGTCGATCCCGGCCTCCTCCCGCGTCTCCCGGTGCGCCGCAATGGCGAACGTCTCTCCCGGTTCGACGCGGCCGGCCGGGAGGTACCACAGCTGACCGTGTTTGCGCTCGCGCACCAGCAGAAACCGCCGGCCCAGTCGGACCAGCACCAGGGAGAAGTTCCAGGTCGGAATCGGTTCGCGGGCCATCAATCCGGGACCGCGGTCTGCGCTTCGTCCTTGCGGCGGCCAAACCACTTGCGCCGCACCGGCTTATCGTCAGCGGCCTGCAGTGCCGGCAGGTCCACGCCCTTGTAGACCGCCAGGTAGACGTCGATCGTGGTGACGATGATGATCATCAGCACCGGACCGATGATGATGCCCCACGGGCCGAACATCGAGATGCCGGCGAACACCGACAGCAGCATCAGCGCCGAGTTGAGCCGGGCGTCGCGCGGCACCAGGACCGGCCGCAGGAAATTGTCGATGTTGGTGACCACGATCAGGTGGAACAGGATCACGAACAGTCCGCCGCCGATGTTGCCGAAGAAGCACATACCGACGCCGAACGGAATGGTCACGATCCCGCCGCCCAGCGGGATGATCGACAACGCGGTCAGCACGATCGCGAAGATGAAGAAGCCGTGGTGGAATCCCGCCAGGTAGATGGATGCGGCGCCGGCGACGCCCTGGCAGAACGCGATCACGAACTGTCCGTTGACGGTGCCGCGCACCATCGAGCCCATCTTCTGCAGGTACAGGTCGGTGACTTCGTCGCCGAGCGGGTTGAGCTGACCGATCAGGGTTCGCATCTTTTCGCGGTGGACCAGCAGTGCGACGAACACGTACAGGAAGATGATCGCCGACGTGATGATGCCGGCCAGGCTGCCGGCCGCGTTCTGCAGGATCCCCAGTAGCCAGTGGCCCGCGTTCTGCGCGGCCGAGACCACCGTCTCGCGCAGGTTCTCCGCGGTGACCGTGACGTGTACGAACGGCACCCGGCTCAGCAGTTCGTTGACCAGATGCAGGGTCTTGTCGCCCAACGTGTTCAGGTCGGTGGTCTTCATCCACCCGGCGACCGAGTCGACCATCCGGGCGATCTGGACGATGGCCAGTGTCACCAGCAGCGCGACCGGCACGATCACGATGCCCAGCGCGGACAGCAAGGTGCAGGTGGCCGACAGTCCGGTATTCAGCCGTTTGTTGAACCATTTGTACAGCGGGGTGAACAGATACGCGCCGACGGCGGCCACCACGATCAGGACGAAATAGTTGCGCAAAAAGTAGGCGCCGAACAGCACTGCGACGAGGGTGATGATCGCCAGCGCACGTTTCTGGGTAACCGTGAACTCGGTATTCATGCCTTGGCCGGGCCACCTCCGGTCGGTGTTGAGCGCCTCGTTACCTTATCGTCGTTTCGCGGGATGCGAGGCGACTCTGCCTCTGGCCAGGAGGAACAGCATGAGTGTGATCGAGACCAGTTACGGTCCGGTGCGCGGTGCCGACCTCGACGGCCCGCCCGGCCGCGTGACTGTCTGGAAAGGCATCCGGTTCGCTCGCGAACCCGTCGGCGATCTGCGGTTTCGGGCGCCGGAGCCGCCTGAGCCGTGGACCGAGGTCGCCGATGCCACGGAGTTCGGGCCGGCCTGCCCGCAGTCGACGCTGCCGAACATGAAGCTGGACTTGGGCGCCCCGCAGGGCGAGGACTGTTTGCGGCTGAACATCTGGGCGCCGGCCGGCACCTGCCCCGGGGAAGGCAAACCGGTGCTGGTGTGGCTGCACGGCGGCGCCTACGTCTTGGGCTCGGCCAGCCAGCCGCTCTACGACGGCCACACCTTGGCCGCGACCGGTGACGTGGTGGTGGTCACGGTCAACTACCGGGTCGGGGCGCTGGGGTTCTTGGACCTGTCATCGTTCAGCACCGCGCAGCAGCGGTTCGACTCCAACATCGGCCTGCGGGACGTGCTGTCCGCGCTGGGCTGGGTGCGCGACAACGTCGCGGCGTTCGGCGGCGACCCCGCCAACGTCACGTTGTTCGGTGAATCCGCCGGCGCCGGCATCGTCACCACCCTGCTCGCCAGCCCCGCGGCCGAAGGTCTGTTCGTCCGCGCGATCGCGCAGAGTTCGCCCGCCACTTCGGTTTACGACCGGGACCGGGGGCGGCGGGTGGCCGTTGCCGTCCTGGACAAACTCGGTATCGCCGAGTCCGACGGCCACCAGGTGGCGACCGCGTCGACCGAGGCGCTCATCGCGGCGACCAGTGAAGTGTTCAACGAGGTGCCGGTCAGCAATCCCGGCACGCTGGCGTTCGTGCCGATCGTCGACGGCGACCTGCTGCACGATCAGCCGGTCAAGCTGGCCCAGCAGGGCCGCCTGCTTCGGGTTCCGTTGATCATCGGCACCAACAAGCACGAAGCGGCCCTGTTCCGGTTGCTGCGCTCCCCGCTGATGCCGATCACGCCACACGCGATCACCACGATGTTCAGCCAGATCGCCGCCGAGCAACCCGACCTGCAACTGCCCACCATGGAGGATTTCGGGCAGGCGTACTCGGGCCGGCAGAAGTCGCGCAGCGTCGGCATGGCCACCGACATCGGGTTCCGGATGCCGTCGGTGTGGCTGGCCGACGGCCACAGCAGGGTGGCGCCGGTGTATCTGTACCGGTTCGACTACGCGACACCGTTGTTCAAGCTGCTGATGGTCCGGGCCGCCCATGCCACCGAATTGCCTTATGTGTGGGGCACTCTGGGCGGCCCGCAGGACATGTCGCTCAAGCTCGGTGGCGCCAAGACGGCGACGGCGGTCTCTCACCGGATGCGGACCCGATGGATCAACTTCGCTGCGCATGGTGAGCCCGGCGGACCGCCCGGCGAGCCGCGCTGGCCGCGTTACGGCGAGCCCGACCGCGCCTGTCTGGTGATCGACAAGCGCGACACCGTCGTCAACGACGTCGACGCGCGGATCCGGGAGGCGTGGGGCGCTGAGATGGTCAGCTTCCGGTAGTCGCCTTCGCGCCCTTCTTCTTGGCCGCCTGCGCGTCGGCGTTCATCTTGTGGAACATCTCCACGTAGTACGGCAGGCATTCCTTGAGCGCCTGCTCGGTGGTGAACAGCGGCTCGTAGCCCAGGTCGCGGCGCGCCTTGGCGATCGAGAAGTAGTTGTCCAGATACAGCCGTTCGACCGCGTTGGGCTCGAGAAGCGGTGCGGGGAAACCGAATCGGAAGTGCAGCCGCTGCCACCCCGTCATCACCCAGTGCACCGCCGGGCCGGAAACCCTCAGTTTGGGCCACTTCACGCCGCACGCCTCGACGACCGGGCGGGCGAACTCGAACATGTTGATCGGCTCGGCATCGTTGATGAAGTACGCCTGGCCGGGCGCGGTGCCGCCGGGCACCAGGTGCTCGGCGGCCAGGATGAAGCCGTGAATCAGGTTGTGCACGTAGGAGTTGTCCAACTTCGCCGACTTGCGGCCCACCAGCACCTTGACGTGGCCTTTGATCACGCTCTCGAAGAGCTTGCGGAACATGGTCTGATCGCCGTTGCCCCAGATGCCGCTGGGCCGAATCGAACACGTCAGGATTCCGCCGACGTCGTTCTGCGACAGCACATATCGCTCGGCGACCACTTTGGTTTCGGTGTAGAGATCGTGGAAGCGGTCGGTGTAGGGCAGGGTCTCGTCGCCGTTGGCGATGTTCTTGCCGCCCATCACCACGCTGTTGGACGCGGTGTAGACGAAGCGTTTGACACCCGCTTCGCGCCCGGCCTCCAACAGGTTCTCGGTGCCGCCGACGTTGACCGAGAAGTTGCGCTGCCGGTATTCCTCGGTCACCGAGGCACCGCCCATCAGTTCGATGATCGCCGCGGTGTGGAAGACGGTGTCGATGCCGTCGACGGCGGCTTCGCAGACGGCCTTATCGGTGATGTCGCCCTGCAGCACTTCCAATTTCGGGTGCTGGGGCAGCGGGGAGGGCGCCCGGTCGAAAGAGCGGACTTGGTATCCGCGCTCCAGCAATGTCCTGACCAGATTGGCGCCGACGAAGCCTGAGCCGCCGGTGACCAGGACGCTGCCGAGTTCGGTTGTCAGTGATGCATCACCCATCGGGGGAGCATAACTAAAACGTGTTCCAGTTCGGAACAGAAACAGGTCGGCGAATCAGTTTTGTTCGGCTTCCCCGGCGGCCAGCGCGTCCGCCACCCGCTGGCGGGCGCCAGCTAAGTGCTCTTCGCACCTTTTGGCGAGTTGCTCGCCTCTTTCCCAAAGCTTCAGCGACGCGTCGAGATCCAGACCGCCCTGCTCCAGCTGCCGCACGACTTCGACCAGTTCGTCGCGGCAATTTTCATAGCCGAGCTGACTAACAGGTGTAGTCGTGTCGCTCTCGGAATCAGGAACCATCTCAGGATCAGAAATCATCAAAGCGTCCTTCGCTCACCGCTGCGACGGCACCGTCGGCGACCCGTACCCGCAACCTGGTACCCGTGGGTGCGTCGTCGGTGCAGCGCAGCACCTCGGCGGCTGTCGGTGTCACCACTTGGACCACGGCGTAGCCGCGAGCCAGGGTCGCCGCCGGACCCAGCGTGGACAGTCGCGCGGCCAGGTGGCCGATGCGTTCGGTCTCGCCGTGGAGCAACCGCTTGACGTCGCGGCGCAGCGCGGTGCGGGCGCGGTGCACCTCCTCGCTGCGCGTCGTCACCATGCGCAGCGGGTCGGCCAACACCGGGCGGCTGCGCAACTGCGCCAGCGCGCGTTGCTCGCGGGAAACCCAGTTCCGCAGCGCCTGAGCGTTACGCCGGCGCAGGTCGTCGATCAGGCGCTGTTCGACCGCGGTGTCGGGAACCACTTTCTTGGCCGCGTCGGTGGGGGTGGCCGCGCGCAGGTCGGCGACCAGATCGCAGAGCGGATTGTCGGGCTCGTGGCCGACGGCACTGATCACCGGTGTGCGGCAGGCCGAGATCGCCCGGCACAGCGTCTCGTCGGAGAACGGCAACAGATCCTCGACGCTGCCGCCGCCGCGGGCCAGCACAATCACGTCGACATCGGGGTGCCGGTCGAGTTCGCCGAGGGCCGCCACAATCTGCGCGACGGCGTTGACACCCTGGGTCGCCGCGTGCCGGATGACGAACCGCACCGCGGGCCAACGCGCAGCCGCCACCGTAGTCACATCCCGTTCGGCGTGGCTTGCCCTACTGGTGATCAGGCCGATCATGTTGGGCAGGAACGGAATCGGACGCTTCAGGCGAGGGTCGAACAGTCCCTCGGCGTCCAGCAGCCGGCGCAACCGGTCGATGCGGGCCAACAGTTCGCCGACGCCTACGGCACGAATCTCGTTGAGCCGCAACGAAAACGTGCCACGCCCGGTGTAGAAGGAGGGCTTGCCGCACACCACCACTTGAGTGCCCTCGGTCAGCTTCACCGGTGCCCGCAGCACCAGGTCGCGCGAACAGGTCACGGTCAGCGACATGTCGGCTGCCGGGTCACGCAGCACCATGAACACCGTATTGGTGTTCGGTCGCATATTGATCTGAGCCAGTTGGCCTTCCACCCACACGGTGCCCAGCTTGTCGATCCAGCCGGCGACCCGAATGGCGACGGCGCGAACCGGGAAGGGGTTCTCGGCTGAGTTCGCGTTGGGCGCGCCGGTCACTTCGCCGACGCGCGGGTGATCCTGTTGGCGAGCAGCGTCTGGAACGGCGCGCGGGCCTTGGTGGCCTGCTCGTAGGCCAGCAGCGCCTCGAGTTCGGCGACGTCCAGCGACTGCAGCCGGGCCCGCAGTTGGGCCAGCGTCAGCTGCGGATAGTCGAGTTCGGTTGCCACCGGCGGTACCGGGGCGCCAGGGCCGGCCTGCTGGTCGTCCGGCTGCGTCCGGGACTCGACGGTCTCGGCCGGGTCGGACACCGAGTACAGCGCGAAGCGCCCCTCGGCGCGGCGGTCGCCGTCGACCCCGTCGACCGGGATGGGGGAGAACCCGCCCTGGCCGCCGCCGTCGATCACCTCCAGGTCCTCGTCGAACGTCGCCCACTCGGGTTGCTCGTCCTTGGGCGGGAACAGCGACTCCAACGTGGTGTCGCCCTTGATGACCAACTCAGCCAGGTTCTGCTGGAAGCGCATCACCAGATGAGCCGCCTGGGACGCCAGCGTCATCGGGTACATGAGGATCGTGCGCGGGAGCTTGATCGTCTCCTCGACGGCGACTGTCGCCGCGCCGACCAGCAGCCGAAACCCGTACGGTGCAGTAGTCATGGCTCCAAGACTGCCTCAAGCAGCGGCGAACTCCAAGCTGGGGCCGCTGAGATGGCAGGCCGGTATCGGCAGAAAGTACCCTGGACGCATGGTGCCGACTATTGACATGGGAATTCCCGGTGCCTCGAGATCGGTAGTCGACGACCCCACCGGTAAACGAGTGTTGCTGGCCGAGCCGCGTGGCTACTGCGCGGGGGTGGACCGGGCGGTCGAAACGGTGGAACGTGCGCTGGAAAAGCACGGCGCACCGGTGTACGTGCGGCACGAGATCGTGCACAACCGGCATGTGGTCGACACGCTGGCGCAAGCCGGCGCGGTGTTCGTCGAGGAGACCGACCAGGTTCCCGAAGGTGCCATCGTGGTCTTCTCCGCGCACGGCGTCGCACCGACGGTGCACGCGGCCGCCGCCGCGCGCAACTTGCAGACCATCGACGCGACCTGCCCGCTGGTCACCAAGGTGCACAACGAGGCGCGCCGGTTCGCTCGCGCCGACTACGACATCCTGCTGATCGGCCACGAGGGGCACGAGGAGGTCATCGGCACCGCCGGCGAGGCCCCCGATCACGTGCAGCTGGTCGACGGGGTCGAATCCGTCGAGCATGTCCGGGTTCGTGACGAGGACAAGGTGATCTGGTTGTCGCAGACCACATTGTCCGTCGACGAGACGATGGAGATAGTGGAACGGCTGCGCCAGCGCTTCCCGAAGATGCAGGATCCGCCCAGCGACGACATCTGCTATGCGACGCAGAACCGCCAGGTCGCCGTCAAGGCGATGGCGCCCGAATGCGAGCTGGTGATTGTCGTCGGCTCCCGCAATTCGTCGAACTCGGTGCGGCTGGTCGAGGTGGCGCTCGGCGCCGGGTCCCGGGCGGCGTACCTGGTCGACTGGGCCGACGACATCGATCCGGCATGGCTGGACGGGGTCACCACGGTCGGCGTCACATCCGGGGCGTCGGTTCCCGAGGTGCTGGTCCGCGGTGTGCTCGAGCGGCTGGCCGAGTACGGCTACGGCACGGTGCAACCGGTGACGACGGCCAACGAGACGCTGGTCTTCGCGTTGCCGAGGGAGATCCGCCCGGCGCGGGCGAAGAGCTAGGGACGCCGGGAGTCTCCTTATTTCAATCTCGGTGACTCAGCGCCGCCGAGCAGGTCAGGCGTCGTACTCCCACGCATCGGGCGACGGCCGCCGCGGTGCCCGCGACCGGTTGCGGCGCGGTTCGTCCCGTCGCTCGTCGCGAGGTTCGCCGCGCGAGGCCTGCCCGCGGTACCGCACCTGCGAAATCGGGTGGTGAGTGGGACTGGACCCACCGGATCCCGCCGAAGCGGCGCGCCGGCTGCGCGGCTCGTAGGGCGGCTCGTACGGCGGGTACGGCTCGTAGCCACCGCGACGCTCGTGCCGGCTGCGGCGTTCGCCCCGGATGGGCGGCTCGGCCCGATCGTAGGTGTCGTACGGATCGAAGCGGCTACTGCGCGGTTCCGGACGGTCGTAGGCCCGCTCGTAGGAATTGCGGCGCGGACGCGGCTCCCGGCGCATCTCCCGCGGCGGTGGGGTGCGCGGGTCAGGGTCGTCGTCGGGGCGGCGCCGACGCGGTCGCCGGGGCGGGTCAGCGGGGTCGAAGTCGGACGCATCGGGTGCCGACGGCCGGCGTGGGGCGCGACGCGGACGCTCGTCGTCTGGCTCGGATGCCTCGTCCGCTCGGCTGTCCGGCCGGACCTGCCGGGAGCGGGTTCGGGTCGGGCGCTGCGCGGATCGGCCGCCGTTACGTGCGGTCCGGCTGGTTCTGGCGGTCCGGCTCTTGGCGTGCGTGGGTGCCGCGTCGGCCGCGTCGACGTCGTCGCCGGAGATACCCGCAAGCAGCGAACTCACCTTGGACCGGATGCCACTGAACACCGAGGGACGCTGGGTGGCGACCTCGTCGTTGTCGCTGTCCCCGGCCTCGCCGTTCTTGCCCAGATACCAGCGAATCAGCCCGATGAAAAGCACGCCACCGGCGGTACCCAACATCAGCGGAAACCGCTCGATCAGCGGGTAACCGCAGTTGATCAGGAGGTCTTTGAACTTGTCGACCTTGCCGCCGTGGAACAGCCAGTAGGCCCCCGGCACCGCGCAGAACAGGATCAGCGGCGGCTGGATGACCGCGGTGAACACCGCGGCCTGCCGCACCGCCAGGACCGCGGCTACACAACCTGCGATGTAGAACCCGGCGAAGACGTGGGTCAGTTCTTTGTGGCCGGAGTCGATCAGGTACCCCGCGGCGGTTGCCCCGACAGCGATGAATACCGCCCCCCACCAGGGCACGCCCGGGATGCCCGGGACGATCGAGCGATGGCTCGGTTCGACCCCTGACGTATCCCGCTGCGCTGACACATGTTGACCGTACCGGCAATCCGCCCGAAGGCCCGTATATAGCCGGGCACTCGCCGTTGGCGTCCCCCGTAGACTTGGCTTCCCGTGAGCCTGAGCCTGGGAATCGTGGGTTTGCCCAACGTCGGCAAGTCGACTCTTTTCAACGCGTTGACGCGCAACAACGTGGTGGCGGCCAACTACCCGTTCGCAACCATCGAACCCAACGAGGGCGTCGTGTCGCTGCCCGATCCGCGCCTGGACAAGCTGGCTGAACTGTTCAAGTCCGAGCGCGTCGTCCCGGCACCGGTGACCTTCGTCGACATCGCCGGTCTGGTTGCCGGGGCCTCCGAGGGTGCCGGTCTGGGCAACAAGTTCCTGGCTCACATCCGGGAATGCGACGCCATTTGCCAGGTGGTGCGGGTGTTCTCCGACGACGATGTGACGCACGTCTCAGGAAAGGTCGATCCCCGGTCCGACATCGAGATCGTCGAGACCGAGCTGATCCTGGCCGACATGCAGACGCTGGAACGGGCGCTGCCCCGGCTGGAGAAAGAAGCCCGCACCAACAAGGACCGCAAACCGTTGCACGACGCGGCGTTGAATGCCCAGCAGGTCCTCGACAGCGGCAAGACGTTGTTCAGCGCGGGAGTGGACACCTTGCTGCTGCGGGAATTGAACCTGTTGACCACCAAACCGTTCCTCTATGTCTTCAACGCCGACGAAGGGGTGCTGACCGACGCTGCCCGGGTCGCCGAGCTGCGTGCGTTGGTCGCACCGGCCGACGCCGTATTCCTTGATGCCGCAATCGAATCCGAACTACTCGAACTCGACGACGAGTCCGCTGCGGAGCTGCTGGAGTCGATCGGACAGACCGAGCGGGGCCTGGATGCGTTGGCGCGGGCGGGTTTTCACACTTTGAAGCTGCAGACTTACCTGACGGCGGGGCCGAAGGAGGCGCGCGCGTGGGTGATTCATAAGGGTGACACCGCGCCGAAGGCGGCCGGGGTGATCCACACCGACTTCGAGAAGGGCTTCATCAAGGCCGAGATCGTCTCCTACGACGACCTGGTCGCGGCGGGTTCGATGGCCGCGGCCAAGGCGGCCGGCAAGGTCCGGATGGAGGGCAAGGACTACGTGATGGCCGATGGGGACGTGGTCGAGTTCCGGTTCAACGTCTAAGTCGAGCGGACGGATGCGATTCGAGACATCGTCTACTTGGACTTCACCCCCCCTGAAAATGGGATTTCACTGGTAGCATGTTCCCATGGAAGCAGTGATCGATTCTGGGGGGCGTGTCGTGCTTCCGAAGCACCTTCGTGACGCGCTCGGCTTGACGCCGGGTACGACGGTGGACATCTCGCCGTACGGGACCGGATTGCAGCTAACACCTGGTGGCAGGACAGCGCGGCTCGAGCGGGATGCGAACGGGCGCTTGGTGGCTCGTGCCGACACCGAGGTTACCGACGAGATGATGTTTGCTCTGATCGACTCCGGGCGACGTTGACGACCGTCCGCGTCACGGCGGTCGACACCAGTGTCGCGGTACCGCTGCTGATGACATCGCACCTTCACCACGCGGTGGTCGCTGCGTGGGCGGAGAGTCGAACCCTGGGTCTTTGTGGGCACGCACTGGCTGAGACGTACTCGGTCCTGACCCGGTTGCCCGGCGATGCTCGCGTCGATGCTGCCGACGCAGTGGCATTGATCGATGGGAACTTCGCTGCGTCGCTGCAACTCGGTGCGCGCGCCGCGCGATCCGCACATCGCGAGTTCGCGCGACGAGGTATTGCCGGTGGCGCAACATACGACGGGTTAGTGGCTTTGGCCGCTCGCGAGCACGGTGCCGTCTTGGCCACTCGAGATGCACGGGCGCGGTCTACCTACGAGGCGCTTGGTGTTGCCGTCCAAGTGCTTGTCGGCGACGTCGGGGGCGTTCAGTGACCGCCGGCGATCCGGTCGAGAGACAACGGCGCCTCATCGAACGTCGAAAGTCGTCTCGAAGCAACTGAGAGACGGGACGACGCCGAGATCCGGCGCGCAGTGGCAGAACCGGCCGGTCGATCGATGAACCCCCGTCCGGGCAATACTGACGACCGCGACGGGGTTCCGTTGCGACACTGCTCAGTTGATGATCTCGCCGCGCTCATCCGCGCGTAGCGCGGCCAGTCGGTCGTGCCACGCCTGAAGAGCCTCGGGCGACAGCCGCGTCCAGTCCTCGACTTCTGCGATGACCCGGAGCGGTTCACGGCTGCGGTAAGAGCGGGTCGGATTGCCGGGGAACTTCTTGTCGGTGACGTTCGGATCGTTCTCGAATTCACCGGTCGGTTCGACGAGATACACCCGGGGCGTGCCGCCGCCGGCGGCGAGCTCGGCCGCCAGCCCGGCGCCGTCGCGCAGGGCGGTGAAGTAGATGTGATTCATCACTATTTCGGGCCGGTAGTTGGAGCGAAAGCCTGCGGTGAGCAGTTCCCCCGTCTTCAGTTCAGCCTTCGTTCCGTGAAAAAACGGGCCTTCGTCCAGCACTGTCTCAGGTTACGGCTACTGCGGCGCGCTTCGGTGGGCGTCAGTCATGCGGTCGGTCTGCCTTCCGCGATTCGACGCGTGACGTCAGTAAGCAAGGCGGTCAGCAGCAACTCGAACGCGCGATCATCCTGCGCGGGTGCGGTAGCGGAAAAGCCGGACGCGCCGGCAACCAAAAACCCTGCCGCATAGTGCTTTTGGGCCAATCGACCGCGAAGTACCGAACCCTGAACCAGCTCTGAGACCGCTGAGTACGTCTCGTAGGCCGTCTGCTCATCGAGGCCCGCCGCGATCATGCTGGCGATCGCTTTCTGGGTCTCCTGTGCACCGAGCCGTTGCGCCATTGGGCTCAGTGCACCGCGAATGAGGATCAGATCCGTCAGCACCGGATCGCGCAGGAAAGTTTGTCGCACACCGCGCACATGCGTCGTCAAGGATTCGCGCCAATCGTTGGAATCGACGAAGGCCGGCATCCCACTGCGGCGTAAAGCCCGATCCGTCATGGCATCCAGGAGCTCTGCTTTGTTGCGAACGTGCCAGTAGACGCTGGTCACTCCCACACCCAACATCTTGGCGACCAGCGGGATACTCAGCTCGTCGACCGACGACTGCGCTGCTATTGCGAAGGCGGTATCCACGATCGCATCTGCGCTCAGGGTGCCGCGTGCTCGTCGCGAGGACTGTTGCGGTGACATTCAGCGCCGGATCTGACGGGTGACGACTGGGGGACCCGCCAGGGGCGCCTCAATCAGTCCAGGTGCAGCGTCGATGACAGCAGGTATGGCGTTGACGGCCGCCATTGCCGTTGCGGCGACGCCGGGATTGGTGGAGTCCCCGGGTGCGGGGTCCAAACGTAGCTCGAGAGTCATGTTGGGGGAGCCCGCGATGCGGAACACCATTCCACCCTGGCCGGGTTGCGCTGGGCGCGGCCAGCTGTCGGGCCAGGGAGTGGAGGTGACGGTGGCGAAGTACTGCACCGACACGACTGGGCGGTCATTGCTGATCGCGGCGAGTTGCCAGCGATGACCGCAAATGGTGTTCTTTGCGATCACGCCCAGCGCGGTGTCGAGATCGTCGGGCGCCAGGATGGTCTCCCAGTCCAACGCCACTGTCTCGACGTCAACCGACAACGTGTCGGCGATGTAGCGCACGACCGGTTCCCAGTCGTTGTTCACCTTGCCCACCGCGATGCGGATAGGCACGTGACCGTCGGGTTTTCCGAAGCCCATCGACTCGTGCAGGACCTCCCAGATCGGGTAGGCCAGGTCGAGGTCGAGCGCGTACTCGTCCATGCGGTAGGAGTCGACGAGACCGGCGCCGGTCAGCAACGCGGTCGGCAGGTTGAGGCTCACGAACCCGGGTTCGCAGCCGGTCGCGTAGAACGTGGCGTTACCTTGTCCTGCAGCGCATTCGATCGGTTCACGCCATCGCATTGGAGCTGCCTTCGGATACACCATCGGGATGGCCGAGATGGTCACGACGTTGATGCCGGCCTCGAGGTAATCGACGATGTCGGCGATGACCTCATCTTCGCGGCGGACGGCGGTCGCACAGTAGGCGACGCAGTCGGGTTTGGCGTCCACGACCGCGGTGAAGTTGTCAGTGGCGCGTATGCCGACCTCAGGACGTCCGCACAACCGGCCCGCATCTTGGCCGACCTTCGCCGGTGTCGAGACCTTGACTCCGACTAGATCCAGCGCGGGGTCATCGATGATCGCGCGGAGAGCCGCGCTTCCCGTCATGCCGGTACCGACGTGCACCACGCGGCGCTTGGCGGTCGCAGAATCGAGAGATGCGCTCATCGTCGTTGCCTCTCGAGTTTCGCGGGCGGCTTAACCCGGCGTCCCAAGGCAGTTGAAGCAACCTGCCGCGCGGCCTCCTTACTGTAGGCGATACTAGTAAGGATTACCAGTGGTTTGTTCGACAAGCCGACGGGGCGACAGCCGATGGCCGCTCTCTGCTCGTTGGTTTGTTCAGGCTCGGCCGCCTGCCGTCATGCCGATTGGACACTCGGCGTCGTCGGCCCGGACGGAGGCGTGCTGGGCGCGGTGGGGACTTTGGTGGGTACCGACGGTGCTGTGAGTTCGCCGGCGTACTGGGGGCAGTAGGCCTGGATGGCGGCGCCGGTGAAGTACGCGGCGTTGAGTGACGGCCAGTTGGTGGCGCTGACGACTTTGGCGGCCAGGTCCGCATTGCTGGTGCTGGGGTTCTCCCGCAGCGACCCGCAGACGACGGTCTTAGCGATGTCGATCGCCTTGTCGGGCGCGCCGAAGTTCATCCCGGAGGTGTTGAGGTTGGCCAGGAATGCGTCATCTTTGGTGTCGGCGAGTGCCGAGGGGGCCAACGCGACAGCAAGGACCAGCAACGCTATGGCTACCCGCACCATGACACGCCTCCCCGGGATTGATTCCACCGCAGTTTAGCGAGCGCCGACGATCAGCGCCCGCCGCGTGAAATCGACACTTGCCAGGAGTGTGAGTGGAGGGAAAGTCTTGACAGATGCGAACCGTAGGTCGGTTGACGACGGCACTGGTAGTTGTCGGGTTGGGGATGTCAGTGCTGGCGGGCGGCGTCGCCCGGGCGGCTCCAGCCCCGTTGCCCAGCAATCACTGGTGTCCAGGGGAGTACTGGGACCCTGCCTGGCAGGACATCTACAACTGGGACTGGCGCCAGTGCCACGACTGGCAGAACTCCGGTTTCGTCGGTTGGGGGCCGTGGGGTCCCCCGCCGGGGTGGGCCTCGCCGCGGCCGCCGCAACCGGACTGGGCGCCGGGCGCTCAGTTGTTGTGGAACCCCACTGTCGGCGCGTGGGGATTCTGGAATAACAGCATCTGGACTCCGGTCTAGGCCTGAAAGCTCAGTCGGACAACGTAATTCGCGGTGAGGGCGCGGTGATCAGCCCGACGATCTCGGCTTGCCGCAGCAGAAATCTACCCTCGTCGAGCTTCTTGCGTCGCATCCAGGTGGTGACTTCGGCATTGCACTTGCTCGCGTTGCAGGACGGGCAGCTGGGCACCACATTGGCCAGGGTGTACCGACCGCCGTTAGCGATGGGCAACATGCAGTCCTTCTGCAGGGCAGAGCCCGTCGCGCCGCAGTAGGCGCAGCCTCCCCATCCGGACTTGAGCGCGTCCCATTGCGCATCGGTCAGGTCATGGACGTGACCGGCCATCCGCCGTTTGCGGCGGCGTGCGTACCGCTGTGCGCGGGTGGGGCGCCGGGCTGACACCATCGGACAACGCTAACGGCACCGGAGTGCGGTGCGGCGCAGCGAAATGCGTCCAACCGTGTTCAATTTCGCACCTCTGCGGGTGGCGAGCCGTGACCGCGCCCGGTGAGTTCAGGCGCGGCGCACACTGCCACACAGCGTCAGACGCTCGTAGATTCGGTGGAGAACCACTCGTCGACTTGGCGAGCGCGTCCTGCCGCGACGGGAGAGAACTCGATGCTCAAATTTCTTGCAGCGGTCACGCTGGTGGCGGTGCCCATGATCCTGGCGCCCAGCGCTCATGCCGACAGAACGGTCACGGCCGGTCAGGCATGTGCGGAGGCCATACCCGGATCGATACCGGTGCAACTCACGTTCGAGTTGTCGTGCCAGGACCCCGAGGTGTGGAAGAGGCAGGGAACGCCCTGGGGGACCGAAGCGATGCCCGTCGTCATGGCGCGCACGTTCCCCGGCTCCTACCGGGTCAACCCCGCCAACCGGTGGTCGGACTGGGTGATCCCGGACTGAACCACGCCGAGCCTCGGAGCCGCCGTTAGCAGGGCTTACCCTCGTTGAGCTGGAACGTCGGTCCCCACACCACCACTGTCGAGGAGCAGGGTGTGCACAGCGTGTCACATCGCGGACCACGCGCGCGTCCCATTGTCAGCTGACCAGCCAAGCCGGTGCGTATTCGCCGATCGGAGGACCGCGTTGGCTAGGTCACACAGATAAGGATTGTCGTTTTGCGCCCCCGGTGCCGGGTAGCCATGGCTGGTAGCAGTCGCACTGGGCAACCGGCATCTTGAGGCGGCAGCAAAGATCCTGTTGGACGGATTGAAGGAGTGATCTATCGATGAAAGAACCCCCCGAGGTCGACAGCGCGCTTGCCGTGCGGCGTGAGACCACCGCTTCGCGCCGTCAAGTCTGGGACGTGATGGCCAACGGATGGACGTATTCGCAGTGGGTCGTGGGCAACAGCCGAATGCGTGCCGTGGATCCGAACTGGCCGGCGCCCGGCAGCCTGATCCACCACACCATCGGGGTGTGGCCCGTCGCATTGAACGACGAGACCGAAGTCGAAGTGTGCGTACCGGTCACCGAACTCGTGCTCCGGGCGAAGGGGCGACCGCTTGGCGGCGCGCGAATCACGGTGCGCCTGAGCGACACTGACGCGGGAGGCTGTCTGATCGAGATGGCCGAGGTGCCGGTGGGCGGGCCGCTGAGCTTGATTCCGCGGCGGCTGGCTCTCATGGCCGCGTACCCCCGCAATCGGGAGTGCCTTGCTCGATTATCCGCGCTCGCGGAACGCCGTTCAGAACCTGAGCAAGGTCACTGACGCTGCCGTAGCTGGTTCGGCAACGTCAACAATGCTCTCTCTATCGCTTTTCGGCCTTCTCGCGGCTTATCGTGTCGAGGTTCGCCGAACTGGGGAGGGCGTAGATGGACGGGACGCCGTTCGGACGCTACTTGCTGTTGGAACCGCTGGGCCGGGGCGGCATGGGGGAAGTCTGGCGAGCGCATGACACCGAAACCGACAGAATTGTCGCTCTGAAGGTGCTGCCCGAACATCTGTCTGGCGACGACGAGTTCCAGCGACGATTTCGCCGCGAGGCGCATGCCGTCGCTCGACTGAACAGTCCCCATGTCATCCCAATCCACCACTACGGCGAGATCGGAGGCCGTCTTTACGTCGACATGCGCCTGATCGAAGGATGTGACCTCGCTGCTGCATTGGCCGACGGGCCCCTGAGACCGGCCCGTGCGGTGCGCATTGTCGAGCAAGTCGCTAAAGCCTTGAACGCGGCGCACCGAGTGGGTCTGCTACACCGCGACATAAAGCCGTCAAACATCCTGCTCGACCACGACGATTTTGCCTACTTGATCGACTTCGGGATCGCTCGCGCCGCTGACGAAACTCGAATGACCAAGACCGGCAACACAATCGGCACGTTCGCCTATATCGCACCCGAGCGTCTAGATCCCCAAGCCGACGAGGACGCCCGTGCCGACGTCTACTCGCTGGCTTGCGTGCTGTATGAAGCTTTGACCGGACTCCCACCGTTTGTCGGCGCCACGATGGCGCACCTGGTTGCCGCGCATCTGAACACGCCGCCGCCGCGACCGTCGACCTCCCAACCTGATGTGCCCACCCAGATCGACCAGGTAATCGCTACAGGGATGGCGAAAGATCCCGACATCCGCTATGCGACAACCATCGAGTTGGCCAATGCTGCCCGCGAGGCCATCAGCACGCCGTTGCAACTGATCGGCCCAACTAATGCACCTACTGATCGTGTAGATCGCGTAGGAACCCAACCTTTGTTCAAGAAGCCAAATGGCGCCGGCACCGGAACCCCGAACCACCATCGGGTGCAATTGAATTCGGGTCCCGCGGGACTCAGGGTCTCGCATGAACGCGGCCAATCGGTCGGCGCCAGTAACCGGCTTCTTGTTCCAGAAGCTGCAGTAGCCGACGCCGGTGCTGGATCAGGTGCGACGAAAGGGATGGATTTCTCTGGCCTCGACGACCCGTACAAGCCAAGTAGCGGACTATGGGTGGGCATCGCGATTGGGCTGGCTCTACTCGCCGCCGTGGCCATCTTGCTGCTGGTGTCCGTCAAAGGGCAGATGAGGCAGAGCTGGTATGGCGGAGCAGCAATGGGTTCTGCTCAAGTCGCAGAACGCGCCAGCTCAAGCGCCCCAGTCTGGTCGTGACGCGAGCGATATGAGCGCCCCGGCGGAGCCACCCCGATACACCCTCGCTCGTCGTCTTCGATCACGTGCAACGCCCCCCATCCGGCCGGTCGGATCGTGCGCTCAGCGGCGGTCCAGACCAGGAGATCAGCGGCCACGTCGCCGAATGTGCGCCAATCGGCACCGGCGACTACATGTGACCCATCCCACGCCCGCAATACGAAGTGATGAGCCGCCTGCCGTACCCGCGACCATTGATTATGGTCGGTCATGCCTCCGCCATACGTCATGGCGCGAGTTGCTCGTGTTGAATACAACTAGACAATAGACCTGCTCAGCGGGCTCACCGAAGCAGTAGCGTAATTTGCTGACTATTGTCATTTGTCACACTAACCACATCTGTTTCAGTTTATTGATTTATGCGTGACCTCACTGCGGTATGTGCAGGTCAATGGCGTATTCGGAATGGCGTGACCGGCACCACAAATTTTGTTTCGCTATACATTCTCTGGGTAGCGTGCCGAGCATGATTGCACTTGCAACGCTTTTAGCACTCGTTAATCAGGTGTCCGGGACGCCCTACGTTCCGGGTGGGGATTCTCCGGCGGGCACCGACTGTTCAGGGCTTGCTTCGTGGGTCGCAAATGCGGCAAGCGATAGGCCGATTTTCGGAAATAGGTTCAATACCGGAAACGAAGAAGCCGCATTGGCGGCACGCGGCTTCCAGCACGGCACCGCTCCCAACGCCCTGGTGATCGGGTGGAACGGCGGGCACACCGCGGTGACGCTCCCCGACGGCACCCCGGTTTCCAGTGGCGAAGGCGGCGGAGTGCGCATCGGCGGTGCCGGGGCCTACCAGGCCGGCTTCACCCACCATATGTTTCTTCCCGCCGATGAGCTGCCCGAAGGTGAATTGCCCGCGCCAGACGCACCGCCTGTGCTGGTCGACGCTGTCGCACCCGACTTCGCCCCGCCAGCTCCCGACGTCATGGAACCGGCTCCCGATCCCGTCGGCGAACCGGAAGCACCGGTCGAGTAGTTCACTTCCCGAAGTGATTTGAGCAACAAACGGTCGTTGCGACGTGGCTCACAAACTGGATCGATAACCGCAGCTACGCCCGCCGGCGCATTTGTGGGTTGTGTCACAATGCGCCGCGGGTGTGGTTCGGATACCAAAATCACATTTCACATCAAAGACAATAGTAATTTGTAACAATTCTATTGATGTGATAACCCGATCGGCCACGAATTCGGATTTCATTCGATTCACGCCGAGCGGGAAGCTCGATTCTCGCTATGCGCTTTCGTAAGATTGCGCGATGACATCCTCGACCAGTCAACTTGGTGGCGTCATCAGCGCCACGGCGGACGCCGTCGCCAACGACCCGGCCAACGCCCAGGTGGTCTTTCAGGCCACCGCCGCCGCGCACGACGCAGTGGCCAGCACCATCACCCTCGGCCAGTACCAGGTCGAGGTCGACGAGCCACCCGCTCTCGGCGGGGAAGCCAAGGCGCCGAACCCCGTCGAGTACTACCTGGCCTCACTGCTGTCCTGCCAGATCGTGACCTGGCGCTTCTGGGCCGAAAAGCTGGGCATCACGGTCGACGAGATCACCGCCCGCGCCGAAGGCGACCTCGACGTTCGGGGCTTTTTCGGTTTGGACGCCGGCGTCCGCTCCGGTTTCCAGGAAGTCCGCGTGGTCGTCAAGGTGACCGGACCGGAGACCGCCGAGCGCTACCGTGAACTTCAGCAGGCGGTCGACGCGCACTGTCCGGTGCTCGACCTGACCCGGAACGCGACCCCGGTGACCACCCGGATAGAGCTCAGCTGACGCCGTTATCCTGCGGGAATGATCTTCATCGTCGTCAAGTTCGAATCCAAACCCGACTGGACGGACCGTTGGCCGGAACTCGTCGCGTCCTTCACCGAGGCCACCCGCGCCGAAGAGGGCAACCTGTGGTTCGAATGGTCGCGCAGCCTGGAGAACCCGGCGGAGTACGTGTTGGTCGAGGCATTTCGAGACGGTGACGCGGGCGGAGTCCACGTCAACAGCGATCACTTCAAGAAGGCAATGCAAGAACTGCCCCAGGCGCTGGCGACCACGCCCAAGATCATCAGCCAGACCTTGGACGCGACGGGCTGGTCGGAGATGGGGGAGATGAAGGTCAGCTGACCGCGATCTCCTTGCCGAGCTCGTAGCCCGGAGCCAGCGGCAACGAGTCACCGCTCCAGAACTTGCCCGGGTCGAACCAGTTGGTGTCCTTGTCGGTGACGAGCAGACCCATCTCCTCGTAGGTCACCGCGACCGTCTCCGCGCAGTACGCCGTGGCCATCCCCATCTTGCGCTCTTCTGATTTGCGGCGCTCGGTGTGCTCGCGAACCTTCCTGTCCAGCAACGGGATTCCACGGAACCAGTCGTTGACGGTGGGCAGCCGGCCGCGCAGCCAACGGCCCGTCAGCCGCGCACTGGTGGGAAACGCCGTGCCGTTCATCCGGGCGATCACCCGCAGCAGGGCATCCTCCTGCTCGCGGTTGGCGTACGGCGTGAGCTGGCGCAGCCAGCAACGCTGGTGATAGTTCTGGGTCCACCGCTCGAAGACCTGCCGAGCGTCGTTGAGCTGCACGCCGCGCTGATTGGTGCCGGTCCACACGTCGAGGAGCTTGTCGCCCAATTCGGCATGCCAGATCAGCGGCGGCAGGTCGTCGATGGCCACCGTCATGCCGACGTGGTTCACCGGAGCGTTGGTCAGCGTCTGAATCGCACGGTCGGGTCGCGAGACGCCGCGAAACAGCCACAGGTCGCCGGTTCGGGTTTCGGCCAGCGCTTGATCCAGGGTGAGCGTGCTCGAGTCCACCAGAGCACTCTAGGCAGAGACAGGCAGCGATAGCCTGTCCGGATGCGCAACATCTGGAAGTGGATCGGGCTGGCCGGCGCCGCGGGCGTCGTCGCCGGCGGTGCGCTGGTGGTGCGTGATCAACGCAAACGCCGCGCGTACACGCCGGACGAAATCCGGGCCCGGCTGCATCAGCGATTGGCCGAATCGGGTTCGGACTCCACCGCGAACAACCGGTAACTGCCGGAGAAACCTTTGAGCTCGACCTCGCGGCCGTCGTCGAAACCGATGTCGTCGCAGTCCACCACGGCATCCCGCACCGGTTCGCTGACCAGGATCTCGCCGCCTTCGGCCTGCGCGGCGACCCGGGCCGCCATCGCGACGTTGCGGCCGAACAGGTCGTCACCGCGGCGCACCGAGCGCCCCATGTGGATGCCGATGCGCACCCGAATCTCCTGGTGGCGCTTGCGTTTTCCGTCTCGCAGGATGGCGTTCTGCACGTCGCGACCACACCGCACCGCCTGGTCGGCGCGGGCGAAGGCGACCATGTAGCCGTCGCCCTGGCTCTTGACCACGTGACCTTCGCGCTTTCGCACCCGCTCCTGAACCAGCTTGTCGTGCGCGCCGATCAGCTTGACCCAGGCCCGGTCGCCGATCCGTTCATTCAGCGCGGTGGACTCCTCGATGTCGGAGAACAAGATCACCACGCGGCCATCCTTGGTGACTTTCGCCAGATCCGGCCGCTCCACCTCGGCCCAGTCCGCCAGGTCCTCGATCGAGCTGCGCACCGCCGCCCCGAAACCCTCTTTGCGTACCAGGTTGGCGGTATTCCATACCTGTTTGACGGCCTCGCGGCCACCTGACCAGAGCCGGGTGCGGACGTCGGCCCGATGCTGAAGTTCGGCCAGTTCTTTCCGGCTGCGGTCCAGCAGACGCCACAGCACCACCAGTCCGACGGCCTCGCCGACCGCGATTCCACCCAGGATGTAGACCACGATCTGCAGCGCATCACCCATGCCGAACATCCTGACAGCCTGTCGCAGCGCTATCTCGGCGGCCCGATCATGTCTAGGGTTTGTCTACGACGGGAACCCGCAGATGTGTTGGTGATTCTTGGAACTGCCGGTGACGGCAGGAAGGAGACAAGATGCAGCTGGGCATGATCGGTCTGGGCAGGATGGGTGCCAACATCGTGCGCCGCGTGGTCAAAGCCGGCCACGAGTGTGTGGTGTACGACAACAGTCCTGACGCCGTCAAGGCGATGGCCAAGGATCAAAACACCACCGGGGTCGCCTCTTTGGAGGAGTTACGCGACAAGCTCGCCACTCCACGCCTGGTCTGGGTCATGGTCCCCGCGGGCACCATCACCACCGGGGTCATCGACGAACTGGCCGGCATCCTGGAACCCGGCGACATCGTCATCGACGGCGGCAACTCCTACTACCGTGACGACATGCGACACGCTAAGACGTTGTCCGAGAACGGGATCCGGTTGCTGGACTGCGGCACCAGCGGCGGTGTGTGGGGGCGGGAACGGGGTTACTGTCTGATGATCGGGGGTGACACCGACGCCTTCGAGCACGCCGAACCGATCTTCGCCAGCATCGCACCAGGAGTGAACGCCGCCGAGCGGACCCCGGGGCGCGAGGGCAAGGTCGCGCAGGCCGAGCAGGGTTATCTGCATTGCGGTCCGGCCGGCGCCGGGCACTTCGTGAAGATGGTGCATAACGGCATCGAGTACGGGATGATGGCCTCGCTCGCCGAGGGCCTGAACATTCTGCGCAACGCCGACATCGGCACCCGAATCCAGGAAAGCGACGCCGAGACCGCGCCGCTGTCGAATCCGGAGTTCTACCAATACGACTTCGACATCCCGGACGTGGCTGAGGTGTGGCGACGCGGCAGCGTCATCGGCTCCTGGCTGCTTGATCTCACCGCGATCGCGCTGCACGAATCGCCGGACCTGAAGGAGTTCTCCGGGCGGGTCTCGGATTCGGGGGAGGGGCGCTGGACTTCTATCGCGGCGATCGACGAAGGCGTTCCCGCCCCGGTGCTGACGACGGCGCTGCAGTCGCGGTTCGCTTCGCGCGACCTCGACGACTTCGCCAACAAAGCGCTGTCGGCGATGCGCAAGCAGTTCGGCGGGCACGCGGAGAAGCCGGCCAACTGACTACTCACCCGCCGCCGAGTGTGAATTCTGCGACGCATCTAGCGCGTGTCGCGTCGTGCAATTCCCACTCGCGCGTCAGGACGCTCGTTCGACGAATGCCACCACGACTTCGCTGAACGCATCGTTGTCGTCGCCGGCCGCGGTGTGCCCCGCGTTGGACAGTTCGGCGAACTCCGCGCCGGGCACTTGGCTCAGAAAGTGTTCGACGCCTTCGGGACTCACCACGTCGGACAACTTGCCCCGGATCAGCAACACCGGGATCGTCAGGTTCGCGGCCGCCCGCTCGAAGCCCTCGGTGCGCAGTTCCGGGTCATCGCCTGGCTTGGTCATGAACGCCGGATCCCAATGCCAGTACCAGCGGCCGTCGCGCAGGCGCAGGTTCTTCTTCAGACCTTCGGGGCTGCGCGGTTTGGTCCGGTGCGGCAGGTACGCCGCGACGGCGTCGGCGGCCTGCTCGAGCGTCTCGAATCCGTCGATGTTGGTCATCATGAAATCCCGGATCCGGGCGCTGCCGTTCTTTTCGAATCGCGGCACCACGTCGACGAGCACCAGCTTCGTCACCTTTTCCCGTCCGGCGCGGTCGGCGACCAGGATGCCGGTCAGCCCGCCCATGCTGGCCCCGATGATCACGACCGGGCGCCCGATCGCGTCGAGAACGTGCAAGACGTCGGCGGTCAGCGTCTCCACGTCGTAGTCGGCGTCGGGTGCGCGGTCACTGTCGCCGTGCCCGCGGGTGTCGATCGCGATCACGTGGTAGCCGTCGTCGCCCAGGATCTGCCCGGTGTTCTTCCAGGAGAACCGATTCTGGCCGCCGCCGTGCAGCATCAGGATCGTGGGCCGGTCGGAATCGGTTGTGCCGCCGTTCCATTCGTCGGCGATCAGGGTGATCCCGTCGACCCCGGAGAACTCGACGGTCTGGGGGGTGCTGGTCATCTCAGGAGTCTCCTTTGATTCGGTGGACGGTCAGGTATGCGCTGATGACTTCGACGAGCATCTGTCGGTCTCGGGTGCTGTCCAGCGGCTTTGGCCACGTCAATTGCAGGGCAACCAGACCACGGATGGTGCTCCAGATGAGGTTGCCCAGCCGGCTCGCCTGCGCGGGAGCGATGCCGGTGCCGAGGTGCTCGCCGATCTCGGTCATGCGGGCGGTCATCGCGGTCAAGTGGGCGTTGGCGGTGGCGGTGCGGGCGCCGCGGGTGGCGATCAGGATCTCCAGGGCCGCCATCGACGTCGGGCTGGAAAATGCGCGCCATACCGCTTCGACGACGAACGACGGGCGCTGTTCGGGCCGAATCCGCTCCACTTGGGCGGGTAACTCGTCCAAGGTGCGCAACAGATCCTCAAACCCGTTGTCCACCACGGACATCAAGATCCCGTCCAGGTCGCCGAAGTGGTATTGCACTGCACCCCAGGTCAATCCGGCGCGCTCGGTGATCTGCCGGATGCTCGGCGGGGCGAACCCCTCCTGCAGGATGTAGCGAACGGTTTCATCGATCACGGCCTGACGGCTGCGCTCGGCGCGGGCCTGCGCGCCGGACGTCGGTCTACGCGCTGTCACCACATCACGTCGCGCAGGTGATCGAGCGGCCTGAGGTGGTGGGCGGCCAGGATGCCGCTCGGCGCGCGGCACACCGCGTCGATCGAGTTGACCACCCGCGCCGCCGTGGCGATCACACCACCTTCGTTGTGGTCGATCGCCCCGCCCAGGTGGGTGTTGATCTCCACACCGGGGCTGCCCTCGACAACCACGCGGTGCACGCCGAGCCGGCCGTCCGGAGGATAGGGCCAGTCAGGGGCGGTGGCCGCGCCGAGTCGGTTGACGTGTTCCATGGTGATCATGGTGCGGCCGTTGTGCACGCCTTCGACCCCGAACCGCACGGCGGCCACCTGTCCCGGGTCGACGTGCATCATCACGCAGTCGATGGGCTCCGGTGTCACCCACTTCTCGCAGCGCTCCCGTATCTCGTCAAGTTCGACGCCCAGGTCCTGAGCGAGGCTGCGCACCTGCACGCCCCACATCGACGTCAGCACGCCGGGCGCGAACATGATCGGGGTGTGATCCGGCGAAGTGCCGAAACCGAAACTCACACCGGTGAATTCGGCGTCGTCATAGCTGGCGTAGTCGCAGATCTCCTGCACGGTGATGCCGGTGGCGCGCTCGGTCAGGCTCAGCGCGGTGTAGGCAAGGGTGTCGCCGGAGAAGCCGGGGTCGACGCCGTTGACGTACAGCGTGGTGTCGCCCTCGGCGCAGGCCTGTTGCAGCGGTTCGCGGAGCCACCGTCCGGCCTGTTCCGGCGCGACCAGCCACACGAACGACGAGCCGACCACGTTGGTGCCGGACCGCAGGAAGCGGGTGATCTCCGCGAGAGCCTCTTGCGGCCGGGTCTCGGCCTGCGAGGTGTAGACGACGCAGTCGGCGCGCAGGGCAACCAGAGCGTCGACGTCGTCAGTGGCCGTGATGCCCGTCGGCGTCGGCAATCCGCACAGTTCGGCGGCGTCGCGCCCCACCTTGTCGGGACTGCGCGCGTGCACACCGACCAGTTCGAGTCCGGGCCGCTCGATCAGCATGCGCAGGGCATGCCGGCCGACATTGCCCGTCGAATATTGGATGACTCGCCTCATGTCAAGGTCGTCGGGATCGGCCATAGCGGCGCCGGCATTTCGGCCCACGACCCGTAGTGTCCGGGTTGTTTGCCGCCGCGGATGGCGACCATGCGCGCGTCGAGTTCCGGGGAGTTCCTGCCGTCGCGCAGGATGTCCAGCATTGCCGCCGTCGCCATTCCGACGTCGAAGATGTCGCGCTGCCAGGACCAGCTGCGGTGTCCGCTGTACTGAAACCAGCTGCCGCCCAGTCCCCGGATCTCGTACGGCTCGCCATCAGGTGAGGCGAAGGTGGACAGCTGGCGCCACAGACCGAACGCCTGTCCGGATCGGTCGTCGAAAAGCACTGTCTGGTATGGATATATCCAGCCCTGGAAGCCCAGCATCTCGGTGCCCAAGGCGAGGTCGCGAATCTCGTCGCGCCCGTTGGCCATGAACTGGTCGGTCGGCGAATAGGACCAGCCATAGGTGGCGTCGGGCTCGTAGAAATCGGCCATCACACCCCAGTCGCCGGAGTCCTGCGCCTGACGGTTGACATCCAGCCAGGCCGTCCAGAAATCGTCGAAGTCGTCTCTGTCGTACGACATTTCAGCTCCTCACAGCAGATCGGTGATGGTCTTCAGGCCCGCCTCGTACAGCACGCCCGGCAACATACCGCCGTCGATCTCGATGGTGGTGCCGTTGATGAAATCGGCTGCGCCCGAGGCCAAAAAGACCACCGTGCGACCCACCTCGGCGGGTTCGCCGCCCCGCTTCATCGGGACCTTGGCGAAGTATTCGGTGCCGGTCGGGTCGTCTTTGTCCAGCACCAGCGCGCGGAAGTTCTCGGTGGTCGTCGGACCCAGCGCCACACAGTTGACCCGCACCTTGGGTCCCCACTCCTGGGCCAGCGACCGCGTCATGTGGTTCAGGCCCGACTTGGCCGCGCCGTAGGACACCAGCGTGGGTGAGCCCGCCGGATGACTGGCGCCGCTGGAGACGTTGACGATGCACCCGGTGCCGTCCTGGGTCTTCATCTGCCGGTAGGCGCGGATGGCGAACCACATCGGGCTGATCAAATTCATCTGCACTGCGAACGCGTGGAACAGCGCGGTGCGTTCGAAGTCGTCGTCGCTGCGTGGTGCGCCCTGCAGGCGCTGCACCAGCTTCGGAACGTCGTCGACGTGCGGCGTCGGCACGGTGCCGCCGGCGTTGTTGACCAGGATGTCGATGCGGCCGTAGTCGTCGGCCACCTGCTGCACGAACGCGTCGATGGCGTGGTAATCGCCTTGGTCGCAGACCATTTGGGCGCTGCGTCGAGCCCACTCGGGTTCGGCCTCGACACCGGGCAGGGCCGGTAGCGCGCTTCGCGAGCACCCGACGACGGTGGCTCCGGCGCGCAGCAACTCGTGCGCGATGCCCACGCCGACGCCGCGGCTGGTGCCGGTGACGACGGCGACTTTGCCGTCCAGTGAGCCCACCCGTCAGATGATTACAGCTGTAATCTTTTTCGGCAAGTGTCGGGCTGTCGAGATTGCAATCTGGGCGTGCGCGATGAGTTTCCGTCCTCCTCCGGGTCTATCCCGGTAGCAGAAGCCAAACGACAAGGAGGCGACATGCCGGCTATCACGCCCGCATTGTGGTTCGACGACAACCTCGAGGAAGCGGCCGAGTTCTACACCTCGGTGTTCCCGAACTCGCACGTCGAGGGGTACACCAAGTACACCGAGGTGGGGCCCGGCGAGCCCGGCTCGACGGCCTACGGGACGTTCGTGCTCGACGGCACCCGGTTCATGGGCATCAACGGCGGACCGCACTTCACGTTCGACGAGGCGGTGTCGTTCACGGTGCATTGCAAAGACCAGGACGAAGTCGACTACTACTGGGAGAAGCTGACCGACGGCGGCGAGGAGTCCGAGTGCGGCTGGCTCAAGGACCGCTTCGGGCTGAGTTGGCAGATCGTCCCGGACCGGCTCCTGGAACTGGTCAACGATCCCGACCCGGCGCGCGCAGCCGCGGCCACCAAAGCCATGCACGGGATGAGCAAGGTCATCGTGGCCGATCTCGAAAAAGCCGTCGCGCAAATATAAGCGGGACTTCTGCTCTCCTCGGCTGCCCATTACGTTGGACTGAGCGGTCGATGAACAGGAGTCGTGTTGTCCGAACCACGCTGGGTCGACGTCAAAGGCCCCAACGGTGACCTCAAGGCCCTGACCTGGGGTCCCACCGATGCACCGATTGCGTTGTGTCTGCACGGCTTTCCCGACACCGCCTACGGTTGGCGCAAGATCGCGCCGCGGCTGGCCGAGGCGGGTTGGCGGGTGGTGGCGCCGTTCATGCGCGGGTACGCGCCGTCGTCGATTCCTGCCGACGGCAGCTATCACATCGGGGCCCTGATGGATGATGCGCTGCGGGTGCGAGCGGCCGCGGGCGGCTCCGAGCGTGACGTGATCATCGGCCACGACTGGGGTGCGATGGCTGCCGGCGGCCTGGCGGCGCTACCCGACAGTCCGTTCGCCAAGGCGGTGATCATGTCGGTGCCACCGGCCGGTGCCTTCCGGCCGTTGAGTCAGGTGCCCGACCGTGGCCGATTGTTCCGCGAGATACCCCCTCAGCTGGTGCGCAGTTGGTACATCAGCTACTTTCAGCTGCCGTTCCTGCCGGAACGGTCGGCGTCGTGGGTGCTGCCGCTGCTGTGGCGACGGTGGTCGCCGGGCTACCGCGCCGACGAGGACCTGCGCCACGTCGACGCCGCGATCGGTACGCCGGAGAGTTGGCGCGCGGCGCTGGGACCGTACCGCGCCACGATTCGCAACACCCGCCCGCCGGCGCAGTATGCCGAACTGCACCGGCACTGGACCGAACCACCGAAGTTGCCGAGCCTGTACCTACATGGTCACGACGACGGTTGCATGACACCGGCTTTCGCGCGCTGGGTGGAACCGGTACTGCCCTCCGGCAGCGAACTGGAAATCGTCGGGCACGCCGGTCATTTCCTACAGCTCGAACAGCCGGAAAAGGTTGCCGAGTTGGTGCTGGGATTCATCGGTTCCCCTTGACGACGCGGATGGCGGCCGTCGACGCCCAGTTCTACTGGATGTCGTCGAAGGTCCCCAACGACGAGTTCTTGCTCTACGCGTTCGACGGCGTACCTGTCGATCCGGAGGGCGCCATCGAGGACGTCCACCGGCGGGCCCGTGCGTGTCCGGACTTGGCGGTGCGCGCCGAGGACGACTGTGCCGTCCGGTATCCGCGCTGGGTCCCATCCGGCGTCGGACCCGAGCGCACGGTCCGCCACAGCGTGCCGGACGGCTCCTGGGAAGGCTGCCTGGCTGCGGTGGCCGGCTTGGGCGACAGTCAGCTCAGCCGCAATGGGATGCCTTGGCGGCTACATGTTTTCGCCCCGGTACGCGACATTCCCGGTGTGCCGGGACCCGGCACCGTCGTCGTCGTGCAGGCTACGCACGCGTTCGGTGACGGCCGGCGGGTCGCGGCGCTGGCGGCTCGACTGTTTGGGCGGCCCGGTCCGGTGCCTGCAGTGCCGAGGCATCGGCCGGGTCTGGTGCCGTGGCGCGCGGTCGACGCCGTTCGCACCCATCGGCAACTCGTCGCCGACACCGCGGCTGGGCTGTTGTCGCCGGGGTTGGGGACCCGCCCGCCACAGGCTACGAATGCGCGGCCCCAGGGTGTGCGGACAATCCGCACGTTGGTGCGCCGTCGTTCCCAATTGGCCGGTGCCACCGTGACCGTCGTGGTGCTGGCCGCGGTGGCCAGTGCGATGTCGGAGTTGCTCGGCGATCCCGTCGACTCGCTGGCCGCGGAGGTGCCGATGGCCAAACCCGGCACCCGCCTCGGCAATAACCACTTCGCCAATGTGGTGGTGGGGCTCTACCCGCGACTCGGCCACGCCGACCGACTGCGGCGCATCACCGCAGACCTGGCTAATGCGCGTCGCCGCCTCGAGCACCCCGCGGTTCGGGCCGGCGACCGAGCGTTCGCCACCGTGCCGGCGGCGTTGTTGCGTTGGGGCGTATCCCAATTCGATCCCGATGCGCGACCGGCGCAGGTGGCCGGCAACACGGTGGTGTCCAGTGTCGATCGCGGAGCCGCGGACCTGCGCTTCGGGGACGCTCCGGTGGTGCTCACCGCGGGCTACCCTTCGCTGTCGCCGGTGATGGGTCTGACGCACGGCGTGCACGGCATCGGCGACATCGTCGCGGTCAGCGTCAACGCGGCCGAGTCGGCGGTGCCGGACGTGGACGCCTATGTGCGCCTGCTGGACGCGGCGCTGTAGCTACTAGCCCGCGTCGCCGGATCTGGCGGCTTGTTCGCGGGTCAGCCCGGCAGCCAGGATCAGTTCCTCGTGCAATTCGAACCACACGGTGTGGTAGGAGTCGATGAGAGGCCTTGTCAGCCATAGGGTTTCGCCGGCCTTGACCTTCGCCAGCGCAGCGTCCAACTTCGTCGGGTACGCCGACAGGCGCGGCAGTTGCGCGGTGAGGGTCGTCATGATCGGCGCCAGTCTTTGGTGCACGTCGTCGAGACGCGCCAGCACCGCGGCGTCGTAGGCGGCGTCCTCATGGTTGTTGGGCTGTCCGTCCTTGAGCTGCCAGTCGGTGATCAGCGCCTTGAAATCGCTGTTCACCGCATGGAATTCGTGATAGGTCCGGATCAGGACGGCTGTGTCGGCGCTGCTGCGCTCTGCGGCGACCAGGTCGGCGAGGTGTGTGCGGCCCGTCGGCGTGATCCGCACCGTGGGCCCGTCTGTGAGCAGGCCGTCGGCTGTCAACCGGCGGATCGTCTCCGCGACATCGGCCTCGTCGGCGCGCAGGGTCGCGGCCAGGTCAGTGGCGGTTACCCGGCCCTTGAGCCGAACAGCTTGCAGCACAGCCAGATCGGTCATCGGTCGGCCTGGGCTCGTCGGGCGATCTCGGCCAGCTCGCGCAGCTCGGGTGAATCATGCTCGGACCACGCGGTCAGCGGCAGAATGCCTTGCCGCACTTCACCTTCGTAGCCGTCGACGGTGATCTGTCGGCCGGCCAGTGCAGAGGCGACGCCGTGGCCGCAGCCCACCACGGCGACCCGGCCGAGTTCGCGGCTGACCACGGCCGCATGACTTGCGGCTCCGCCGACCTCGGTGACGATGCCTTGGGCGGCCAGCATGCCCAGGACGTCCTCGGGGCGGGTGTGATCGCGCACCAGGATGACCTGTTCGCCGCGGCCTGCGGCATCGAGTGCCTCGTCGACGTCGGTGTATGCAACGCCCGTCGCCACACCCGGACAGGCCGGTAGTCCTTTGGCCAAAAGCGGTGCGGCCAAGCGTGTTTCGGGCTGCAGCGACGGTCGAAGCACGGCTTCGACGTGGGCGGGCGTCACGCGGCGCAAGGTTTCGGCGTCGTCGATGAGATGTTCGCGCCGCAGCTGCAGCGCCAGTCGCACCGCGGCCTGCGCCGACCGCTCGGCGGCCCGGGTCTGCAGCAGCCATAGTTTGCCGTCTTCGACGGTGAACTCGATCTCCTGGACGTCGCCATGGAGGCGTTCCAGGCTGCGGGCGGCGGCTATCAGTTCGTCGAAGACGCCCGGTTGCTCGACCCGCAGGGCTGTGATCGGCTCGACGTCGACCAGTCCGGACACCACGTCGTCACCCTGGCCGCCGGGCAGCCATTCACCGAACGGTTCGTCGGCCCCGGTGATCGGATTGCGCGACGACAGCACTCCGGCGCCGGAATTGGGCGGGCGGTTGCCGAACACCATCGCCTGCACCACCACCGCGGTGCCCCCGCCGTCGCCGCGGCCGTAGTGCTCGCGGTAGGCGACGGCGCGCGGGGAGTTCCACGACTCGAACACGGCCTCGATGCCGGCGCGCAGCTGTGCATACGGGTCGGCCGGGGGACCGGACTGGTCACCCACCACCCGCTGGTACATGGTGACGAACCGTCGGCGGGTGTCGCGGGCAAACGACTCGGCGCCGGGCGTGGTCAAGGCTTGCTCGACGGCGTCGTTCATACCCAGGTCGAGGATCGTGTCCATCATGCCGGGCATCGACTGGGTGGCCCCCGAGCGGACGCTGACCAGTAGCGGCCGCGGTCCTCGACCGAAGGTGCGCGAGGTCTGCTCTTCCAGCCAGCTCATCCGGTCGAGGACGTCGTCCCAGATCGCGTCCATCGTCGGCTGGGGGTCGGCCAGATAGCGGACGCCGACCTCGGTGCTGATGCAGAAGGCCGGTGGTACCGGCAAATTGTGCCGCCGCATGGTGTCAATGCCGTGGCCCTTGTTACCGAGGATCTCCCGGGGTTGGTTCGCATGGCCGTCCAGCAGGACAACGGTGTCGGGCAGGGTGTCGAGGCGTGAACCACGGCCCCGCGTGGCACGAGGCATGATGCACCCCCTTGTTGGTTGACCTGCCCGATTGGTTGCGCGGGCAAACACCGGAACGTCCGCAATGGTCCCACACCGGCGGGTCCGCGCTACCGTCACGAGCGATGATCTAGTTTGAACGGTATGAACGCCATCGATGTCGGGTTACTGATTCTGCGGCTGGTACTGGGTCTGACATTGGCCGCGCACGGCCTGAACAAATTCTTCGGCGGCGGGCGAATTCCAGGCACCGCGCGGTGGTTCGAGAGCATCGGCATGAAGCCCGGGAGGTTCCACGCCACCGTGGCCGCTTCCACCGAGACGGCCGCCGGTCTGGGCTTGGCGGCCGGGCTGTTCACGCCGATCCCCGCCGCGGGCTTCGTCTCGCTGATGATCGTCGCGGCCTGGACGGTGCACCGCGCCAACGGATTCTTCATCGTCAAGGAGGGTTGGGAATACAACCTGGTGTTGGCGCTCAGCGCCGTCGCGGTCGCCACCGTCGGTGCGGGCAAGCTCAGTCTCGATTACGTGATCTTCGGTGACAAGCTGTGGTTCCCCGGCTGGCCCGGGCTGGTGATCTCGCTGGGTCTCGGGTTGGCCGGCGCCATCGGACAGCTGCTGATCTTCTACCGTCCGCCGGCGGCGCAGACGGGGTAGCACGACGGCTCCGCTACGGCCCGTCGTCGTCGTCCTCGGGGATCAGGAGTTTTTCGGGGTGGTGGAATGTGTTGATTCTGGGTTGGCCGTGGTCGAGGTGTGCTGGTGGGATCCATTCGGTGTGGCCTTGGGCGTTGGTGCGGGTGGTCCAGCCTTTTTCGGCTAGCCGGTTATCGGGGCCACAGGCCAGGGTGAGGTCGTTGATGTCGGTGCGGCCGGTTTTGCGCCAGGCGGTGACGTGGTGGACTTCGGAGTGGTAGGCCGGGGCGTCGCAGCCGGGTCTGGTGCAGCCGAGATCTTTGGCGCACAGCATGATCCGCTGGGCCGGGGAGGCCAACCGTTTGGCGTGATAGAGGGCTTGGGGTTTGGCGCCGTCGAAGATCGCCAAATAGTGGTTGGCGCCGCCGCCGGCCATGCGGATCAGATCACTCATGGGTAGGCGGGAGCCGCCGCCGGTGCGCGCCCACCCGCTAGCGGCTTCCAGTTCTGCCACGGTGGTGGTGGCGATGATGGTGACCGGCAGGCCGCGATGGCGGCCCAGTTCGCCGGAGGCCAGCAGTGCGCGTAGCCCGGCCAGCAGCGCGTCGTGCTGGCGTTGGGGTCCCGAGCGGGTATCGCGCTGCGCCTCCTCGGCGTCGGGTTCGCCGTCCACCCGTGGTGCCTCGTGTTCCGGGTTGGACATCCCCGGTGCGGCCAACTTCGTCCACGCCGCTTCGATCGCGGCCCGCAGCTCGGGGGTGACCAGCCCGCTTAGGCGCGACATGCCGTCGAACTCCTGCTTGCCCAGCATCAGGGCGCGTCGGCGGGCGCGTTCCTCCTCGGAGTAGTTGCCGTCGGGGTGCAGATAGGCCATCACTTCCTGGGCATAGGTCTGCACTTGTTCGGGGCGAAAGTGGGTGGCCTTGTCGACCAGGTCGGCTTCGGCGTCCTGCCGGGTGCCCGCATCGACCGTGTCGGGCAGATGCGCCAGGAATTTGCGGATCAACCTGATGTGTTCATCACCGATGAGTCCGGCGCCTTGGGCGGTCGCGGTCGCGGTCAGCAGCGGCCCTAGCGCCTCCCCGGACAGCGCCCGGCGCGCCCCGAGATCCTTGGCTTCGGCGATACGCCGGCCGGCTTCGGCTTAGAGATCCGCAACCGATCAGCCACCGCACTGCGCAGCTTGCCACCCAACTCCTCCTCGCCGGCGTGGGCGGCGAGTTGGTTGATCACCGCGTGCTGGGGTGTGCGCAGTTGGCGCGCTGCCCGTTCCAGGCGCTCGAGAGCCCGCATCCGCTCCGGGGTGGTGAACACCTCAAAGGACAACGCGCACAATCGATCCACGTCGGCATCGAGTGCGTCGAAGACCTCCACGATCTCTTCCCGCGTGCTCGCTGCCATACCTCAAATTTTAGGAAATGGCACCGACAACTCCCCGGCCCCGAGGGCGCACCTGTGCATAAACCTGCAAGTGTGAATAAGTCGCGGCAGTGATCACACGGGCGTGAGCGGCAACGACTTTCGTGGCTGGAAGACGAACGTCGACCCGCCGCTGAACTTGGCCACCGCGACTTCGGAGAATTCCTCTGCAGCAGTGTCGGTTTCGTGCACGATCGCAGTCCAGTCATCGGACGTGCCGCTGACTTCGACGGTCAGATGCGGATCGACCGCGGCGACGATCGCCTGCAACGGGCCGACCGACTCGGGCGAGACCAGCGCCGGCCACGCAGCGTCGTCGTGTGCCGGGGACCGATGCAGGTGCACGCGGTCGCCTTCGAACGAAGCCGATACGTACAGCGCGGGATTGAACAATGGATGCAACTCCAACACGCGCACCGCACCTTCGACGCCACCCGGCAGACCCAATGCCCGATGAATTCGCTCGGCGGCCAGACCCGCAAGGCCGATGAGCTGCTTGGTGCAGATCATGCGGGTCTTGTCCGCGTCGCCCTGCGCGTGCTTCTCCACCGCCAGGACGAACGACAGGTAGAGCAAATGCATCTGCAGGCACACTTCGTCGGCGATCCGCACCAACGCGGAGTGCGAGAACGCAGCAAAGTCGAAGTCGGACACCAGCGGACCGGAGTAGTCCGATTCACCTGGCTCGCTCTCGTCGATCGGGTCGAGTTCGGCTGTCGCTGCGCGGGTTCGGCCGATGATCTCGAGGGCTGGTATGAAACCGACCTCCGGGTACGACTCGTCGATGATCACCGTCCAGGCGCAGTGCGGGTGCCGATCCGCCGGCGTCCTGGGCGGCCGGTGGATCGGACGAACCTGAGCCCTGCGGTTGGTGGCCAGCGCGGTGGCGTCGAACGTCGGGTCCTCGATGTCATGGCACATGCCGCGCACGTACTCCTCGCCCATCGGTTCGACATCCAGCAGCGCACCGCAGTGATCGAGCTGGAACTCGCCGTGCCAGCGATCGTGCACCGTGTAGCGGAAGTCCATGAACTGCGGCGGGGCGCCGATGTCGAGTTGCAGGCCCTTGAAGATGGTGATGACGTCGACACCTTCGTACTTCAGCGCTCGCTGCATGCGCTTGGTGTAGATCGGGCTCGCGCCGGCCCATTCGTCAATAGCGATCTGCACCATGGCTTCGCGGCCGAATTGCTGTATGCACCAAGCCATTCCGGATCGGTCGATCATCTGGCCGATCAGCAGCAACTCCGGCACCAGGATGGTGAGTTGCTCACGGGTGAGGGCGGCGTACCTGCTGGTCATACGCGATCCTTCGGTCTGCGTCGTGTGGCGGTCCGGCGGAGACCGCGGGTTCGCGCCTAGTTGCCCAGTTCGACGGCTCGAGCGGGCTGCACTCGGCCCCAATTATGGACAGGTGTCTGATTATCCTTCGAACTCTAGCCGACCGCTTTCCCAACGGCAAGGACGATCGATCCGTCGAAAGCCCCATCCGAACCACCATATGGACTGCTCATTCTGGACAGGTGTCCATCAGCCCCTGGCGGGACGCTTCCTGCGCCAGCTGAATGCGGGAGGCGATACCGAGCTTGGTGTAGATATGCGAGAGATGGGCCTGCACCGTCCGCGGAGATACGAACAACCTGGTTGCGATTTCCTTGTTGGCCAATCCTTCGCAGACCAGGCGCGCCACGTCGCGCTCGGCTGGTGTCAGCGACGCCCAACCGGACGTCGGCCGTCTGCGTTGGCCGCGGCCGCGCAGCGCGTAGGCGATCGCTTCGTCGATGGACAACGCGGCGCCCTGCGCCCATGCCCCGTCAAAATCGTTTGCACCCATCGCATTTCGGAGATCGGCAACCACCGACTGGTAACCGGACTCGTGAATCTTGAAACGGACCAGGCCCATGCCATCGCGGATGTGGTCTGCCGCACCGAACAGGCGGGCCGCTCCGGCCGGATTGCCATTGATGGTGGCTATGGCGGCCAGACATTCCAAAATGTCGGGTATGTGCAGGCGCAGATCTTTGTCGGCCGCCCCGGCCAACGCCAGTTGGGCATCCTGTTCGGCGGCTTCGAGTAGCCCTTCCGCCGTCGCGATGCGAGCGCGGACCGATAGCAACGCCACCCGGTGCCAGCCCACTGCAACCGCGAGTCCCTCGTCGGCCCATTCTCGGGCGCGCGCAACCTCGCCACGCGCCAATGCTGCCTCAATGGAATTGAAAGCACGCTGCGCGATCGCCACCTGGGGTTGGCCGGTGTGCAGGCCCTCGTAGGCGGCCTCGCCGTTGACCTGTGCGGCATCCAGTTCGCCGGCGGCAACATTGGCTTGAGCCAACTGGGCATAGGCCATACCGCGGAAGTATTCGCTCAAATCGGCTGCACCTGCCACTGCGGTATCGGCTACCCCGTGGGCGGCATCCAATTCTCCGTGGTACGTCAGCGTCAATCCCAGGCCCATCCGGGCACTTGCCCTATAGACCTCGTCATGAGTCGCCTCACACTCATTTACTACATCCCGAAATTCACAGATCGCCGCGGCTAGTTCGCCTCGCAACAGATGGGCGTAGCCGATCATGATCCGGCTCTGTCGTGAGCATGGGCGATTACCGATCGCGTCGGCGATGTCGCGCCCCTGCGTCCCCGCCTCGCCCGCAGCAACCGGATCGCCCGTGGTCAATGCGCTATTAGCCTGCCACGCAAGGATCTGGCTCATGGTCCACTGGTCATCCACCGCCCGGGCCAACTCCATTGCCTCGGCGTGGCAGGACTGAGCTGTTTCCGCGTCGTAGTGCTGCGCTCCGGCGATCAATCCGCACGCGGATAGTGTGCGGGCAAGCAATGCCGGATCATCGACTTCGCGGGCAATCTCCACTGCACGCTGTGCTCGGTCCATGGGCTGGCCGATGTGCATGTTCAGGACGGCCTCGTCGGCAAGAGCCCGTGCCCGCACTGCGGGCGCAACGTCGACGTATTGGTCGAAGTCAGCCAGGATGGTGTGGAACCACGCCAAACCTTCCACAATGCGTCCGCGCGACATCCACACCGGTTGTAGGGAGGATGCCAACGCCAAAGCCCGCTCGGTCTCACCGTTTTCCAGATCCCAGCCCAAAGCATTGCGCAGATTGTCCATCTCGAGTTCAACCTGCTCGAGCCGCTGCTCGTAATCGGTGCGCGCCGGGGCGTCGAGCAGGGCGGCGATGGACGTGTAGTGGTCGCGGTGACGCGACCGCACGGCGTCGGCTTCGCCGGACTCCCCCAGCTTCTCCAGCGCATATTGACGCACCGTTTCCAGTAGCCGATACCGGGTGCGACCGCTACTTCCGTCCGCGACCACCAGCGACTTGTCGACCAGCAGACTCAACTGGTCCAGTACCTGATACCGCTCGATCTCACCGTCACCGCACACGAATTGTGCTGCCGCCAGATCAAATCCCCCGAAGAACACCGCGAGCCGACGGAACAGGATGCGCTCGGTCTCGGTGAGCAGGGCGTGTGACCAGTCCACTGATGCGCGCAGTGTCTGCTGGCGGCGGACCGCGGTGCGGGACCCGCCGGTCAATAACCGGAACCGGTCGTGCAGGCTGTCGACGATCTCGGCCAACGACAACGCCCGCACCCGTGCCGCCGCGAGTTCGATCGCCAAGGGCATACCGTCGAGCCGACGGCAGATCTCGGTTACCGCAGCACCATTGGCGTCGGTGACCGCGAAATCCGGTCGGGCCAGCCGGGCACGCTGAGCGAACAGTTCGACCGCTTCGTCGGATAACGATAATGACGGCACCTGCCACGTCGCTTCGCCGGTCACGCTGATGGGTTCGCGGCTGGTGGCCAGGACAATGACTCGCGGTGCAGCGCCTAAGATTTCGGATACCAGTGTCGCGCACGCATCGAGTAGGTGCTCACAATTGTCCAGCACGATCAGCAGGTGGCGGTCGCGGACAAACCGCACCAGCGTCTCCATGGTGGAACGCCCCGGATGGTCGGGCAGACCGAACGCGCGCGCGACCGTCACCGGGACAACCTCGGCGGCGGTGATGGGCGCCAGGTCGACGTACCACACCCCGTCGTCGAACTTACCGGCTACCGCGGCGGCCACTTGGACCGCCAGGCGGGTCTTACCCACGCCGCCGGTCCCGGTCAGGGTGACCAGCCGGTTGACCGTCAAAGCCGTTCGTATGTCGGCGATTTCGGACTGGCGGCCGACAAAAGCCGTCAACTGAGTTGGAAGATGTTGTATGGCAACGTTACTGGAAGTGCGCAACGGCGGAAAGTCGTTGCGCAGATCCGGGTGGCATAGCTGCACCACCCGTTGCGGACGGGCCAGATCCCGCAGCGTGTGAGCGCCGAGATCGGTCAGCCACGCATCGTCCGGGAGTGTCTCGGCGACAAGGTCTTCGGTGGTACCGGACAGCACGGTCTGACCGCCGTGGGCCAGGTCCCGCAACCGCCCCGTGCGGTTGATGGTCGGTCCGACGTAGTTGCCCTCGTCACGAAGACGTACCTCGCCGGTATGCAATCCGATGCGTAACCGGATGGGAGTCAGCGGCGCCCGTTGCAAGTCCAGCGCGCAGGCAACCGCGTCGGACGCGCGGGAGAACGCGATCACGAAGCTGTCACCCTCGCCCTGCTCGACGGGACGAACCCCGTCGTGCGCTGCTACCGCAACCGTCAGCGTCTGATCCAAACGCGCGATGGCGGCCGCCATTTCGACGGGCTGTGTCTCCCACAGCCGCGTCGATCCCTCGACATCAGCCAGCAGCAGGGTCACTGTGCCGGTCGGAAGCCCATTCACCCCAACGTCGCTCCACTCGGTCGTGCTCATGCTAACCAGGATGCGATGACCGAGATCGCAGAACATCAGCGAAATGGCCTACCTACGCAGTTACGCACGTCCGGCCAATAGGCACGTTGGCCGATGGTCGCCGGCCGTTTTCCCCGGAGAGTGAATCCATTCCGATCCGAGGAGCGACGCCATGCCCACCGATATTTTCGACCTCGCCCTGCCGGCCATCACCTATCACGACGCCCGTGACCCCGACGAGATCCACCGTCTGATCGGGCAGGCACGCCGGCAGTCCCCGATTGCTCAGGGACCGTATGGACCCGAGGTGCTGAGCTATGAGTTGGTCCGCGCGATGTTGCGCGACCCCCGGTTCGCGATGCCTCGCGGGATCGGACTGGCGGTCCAGGGAATCGAGTCCGGACCCGTCTGGGACCGGGTCTGTCGGCTGCTCATCAGCCTCGACGGTGCCGAGCATCATCGGCTGCGGCGACTGGTGTCGCGGGCATTCACACCCCGCGCGGCAGCGCGGATGCGCAACGCGTGCACGAAGGTCATCACCGAACTGGTCGACACGTGCGCCATCGAAGGGCGCTGCGATCTGGTCACCGACATCGCGCGGCCGTATCCGGTCCCGATCATCTGCGAGCTGTTGGGCGCGCCTCGGCAGGACTGGGAATTGTTCTCGACCTGGGCCACCGACATCAGCAAAGCGTTCGGGGCCAACGTTGCCGCCGAAGAAGACGCGATCGTGCGGGCCTGGCAACAACTCGAAAACTATGTCGAGGAGCTGATCGCGCGCCGACGGGACTGTCTGGCTGAGGATCTGATCTCCGAACTGATTCGCGCCGAGGAAGACGGCGACCGCCTCACCCATGACGAGATGGTGAATCTCGTTGCCATCCTGCTCAACGCCGGAACCGACACGACCCGGAACCAGTTGGCGGCTGCGGTGCAGGTGTTGTGCGAGCATCCCGACCAATGGGCGAAACTTGCCGCGCATCCCGAACTGGCCGCGCAGGCCGTGGAGGAGTTGATCCGCCACACGCCCATCGTCGTCGGCGCAATACGGCTGGCCACCCAGGACATCGAGCTCGGCGGTTTTCTGGTGCCGGCCGGCACTGTCGTCGTCGCCAACACGGCTTCCGGAAATCGCGACGAGACGGTCTACGACAGTCCCGACCGGCTCGACATCACCCGGGCGGCACCACCGCCCATGCTGAGTCTCGGTGGCGGCGTGCATTACTGCCTGGGCGCACACCTCGCCAAAGTCGAACTCGCCGAGGCACTTCGAGTGATCACCCAGCGCTTGACCAACCCACGGCGCGTCGGTCCGGCCCCGTGGAAAGCGCCGACCGAACTCAGCGGACCGATATCGCTACCGATGGCGTTCGACACCCGACACCCCGCATCTTGATCGGCTTCCCCGGTTCGGCAATCCTCATCGAAGGATTCGTGGACGAGCCGAAGGAGGCCGACGTGGCCGGTGTGGGGCAGATCGCGTTGAACAGCGCGCCGGTCTTGGGTGGTGTGATGCTCGCCGTCGCGGCCGGGCAATTCCGGGGGCCGGACTTTCGCGGCCTGATCAAGCAGGACATGGATCTGCTCGACCGGCTCCCTCCGGAAGCCACCAAGCGCCGCGCCGAACTGCAACGCACGATCGACGCCCGCATCGACGACCTGGTCGAGGCAGCGGACCGCGGACGCGCCATGCGCAAGGCAGCGGTGTCTTACCACGGCAATTGGCGCGACATCGTGCTGCTGGTGTGTGTCCTGCTGTTCATCGTGATCTGGTGGGACGTCGACCACAGCCGCAGCAACTGGATGGTGACGTTCATCCTGCTGATCCTGCTGTCGATCGTGACGGCGGCGTACGCGTTGCGCGGTGTGCTGCGGGCGATTGCTTCGTTTCTGCACCGACGAAGCAGCGACGCCGGCTGAGAAATGAAAAGGTAATTGCCCCCCGTCGGCGGCGGTGCCAGGCTGACAACATGACCGAAGCCGAGGGGTTCGTCGACCAGGAGTATGTAGACCAGTCCATCGTCGGTCTCGCCGAGCCGCAACCGATGTACAAAGCGCTGCGCGAGTCAGCCCCGGTGTTCCGGTCCCCGCAGGCGGTGGTGCTGAGCCGGCTTGCCGATATCGAGATGGCGCTCAAGCGGACCGATCTGTTCTCGTCGAACATGGACGCGGTCGATCTCGGCACCATACGTCCGCTGATCCCGCTGCAGATCGACCCGCCCGACCATGCCAAGTACCGGCGCATCCTGGATCCGCTGTTCACGCCACGGGAAATGGCCAGACGCGAACCGCAGGTCACGGCGCTGGTCAACGAGCTGATCGACAACTTCGCCGGTCGCGGCGAATGCGATTTCCACACCGAGTTCGCGGTGCCGCTGCCCTGCACGGTGTTCCTGCAGTTGCTCGGCCTGCCGCTGGACGATCTCGACCAGTTCCTGGAGTGGAAGGACGGCATCATCCGGCCGGACGGCGCGGCCGACTGGGACGAACGGCATGCGGCCTCAGCGCCAGTGGCGCAACAGATCTACGAATATTTCGACCGCGCCATCGACGACCATATCGCCAGTCCTCGCGACGACGTCCTGTCCGCAATGATCGCGACCCACTTCAAAGACGACAAGGGCGCAACCCTCACCCGCGAAGAGCTGCTCGACATCTGTTTCCTGTTCCTCATCGCCGGACTGGACACCGTGACCGATTCCCTGGACTGCTTTTTCGTGTATCTGGCCCGGCACCCCGAACACCGGCATCAACTCGTCGAGCAGCCCGACATCCTGCCGCATGCAGTCGAGGAGTTACTCCGCTGGGAGACACCGGTCCCGGGCGTCGTCCGGGTGGCCATGCAGGACGTCGAGGTCGGTGGCTGCCCCATCAACAAGGGCGACCGGGTCAGCCCGCTGCTGGGTGCGGCCAACACCGACCCGGCCGAGTTCCCCGATCCCGAATCGGTGGACTTCAACCGCAACCCGAATCGGCACCGCGCCTTCGGGGGCGGCCCACACCGCTGCCTCGGATCCCACCTGGCGCGCATGGAGTTGCGGGTGGCACTACGCGAATTCCACCGCCGCATACCCGATTACGAGATTCCGCGGGGTACCGAACTGAAGTACACCGCCGCGCTGCGCTCGGTCGAGGCGCTCCCGCTGACGTTCCCGGTGGCGCGATGAAGCACATCGCGGTCGATGCCGACCGCTGTGTGGGCCATGGCCGGTGTTATTCGCTCGCCCCCGACGTCTTCGACGCCGACGACGTCGGGCATTCGATCGTGCGGGTCGAGCAGGTGTCGGGCGAGCTGGAGCAGCACGCGCTGGCGGGTGCGCAGAATTGTCCCGAAGAGGCGATCACCCTCACTCCGTGAGCCCCTCGCTACGCTGACGCAAACCAGAGAAGGGACGCCTGCCCATGGAGCCAACCTCGCTCGATCCGGTCGCCAGCGAACGGTTGTCGCATGCCGAGAAGTCGTTCACGTCGGATCTGTCGATCAACGAGTTCGCGCTGCTGCACGGCGGCGGGTTCGAGCCGATCGAGCTGGTGATGGGTGTCTCCGTTTACCACGTCGGGTTCCAGTTCACCGGCATGAGGCAGCAACAGGAGTTGGGCGTGCTCACCGAAGCGACCTACCGGGCGCGCTGGAATGCGATGGCGCGCATGCAGGCCGAGGCCGACGCGCTCAAGGCGGACGGCATTGTCGGGGTCCGACTGAACTGGCGCCACCACGGCGAGGGCGGCGAACACCTGGAGTTCATGGCGGTCGGCACCGCGGTGCGCTACACCGACAAGCCGGGAGCGTTCCGGCGACCCAATGGTCAGGCTTTCTCCAGCCACCTGTCGGGCCAAGACATGGTGACGTTGCTGCGTTCCGGGTTCACGCCGGTGGCCTTTGTGATGGGCAACTGCGTGTTTCACATCGCCGTGCAGGGTTTCATGCAGACGTTGCGGCAGATCGGCCGCAACATGGAGATGCCGCAGTGGACGCAGGGGAACTATCAAGCACGTGAGCTGGCGATGTCACGCATGCAGACCGAGGCGGAGCGCGACGGCGCGACCGGTGTGGTCGGGGTGCATTTCGCGGTCTCCAACTACGCCTGGGGTCACCACACGGTGGAGTTCTACACCGCGGGAACTGCGGTGCGGCGCACCGGAAGTGGCGAGACCATCAAGCCCACCTTCGTGCTGCCGATGGACAAGTGATGAGTGACCTGGACACCGAACGGGTCAGCCGCACCATCGCGGGCGCGCTGGCCGGTCCCGGCGGGGTCGCGTTGGTGGTCAAGGTGTTCGCCGGGCTGCCCGGAGTGATACACACACCGGCCAAACGTGGCATCTTCTCGTCCAATCCGGAGCGCATCCAGATCGGCGACTGGCGCTACGAAGTCGCCCGCGACGGACGACTGCTCGCCGGTCACATCGTGAACGGGATCGTCATCGCCGAAGACACCCTGCTGGCCGACGCCGTCGGTCCGCACATCACCCGTTCGCTCAGTCAGATCGTGGCACGCTACGGAGCATCGGTCATCCCGAACATCAATGCGGCCGTCGAGGTGCTGGGCACCAGCACCGGATACCGGTACTGAGATCCGGAAACGGTTGCGCTGCAACCCTATTCGTCACCGTCCACCGGCCGGGCGCGGCGGTCGGGGCACTCGAGCAGTTCTTTGAGCGCATCCGGGAACGCGTCGGCTATCTCCCAGAGATCGGGCAGCAGGTCGGGACAGGACAGGATGCCGATACCGAGTTCGCCGTTGAGCGACATGACGGTGATGTTGAGACCGGCGCCGCCCAGCAGCGGGCCGACCGGGATCATCGAGTCGATCTTGCTACCCAAGAAATACAGCTGCCCTTGCGGTCCCGGCACGTTGGACAGGATCAAGTTGTAGACGGGGCTGGTGCTCAACGGAATTCGCGGCAGTATCCGCATGGCGGCGCCGAACATCGTCTGCCCGCCGAACTCGGTCCAGTCGTGCAACAGGGTCGGGCCCATGGCCGCGGTGTGGTCTTTGGCGGCGTTGTTTCCCGCAGCGATCGCGCGAATACGCTCGGCCGGGTCGCTGATCTGACTCTCCATCCGGCAGAACATCCACGTCGTCTGATTGCGTCCCGGACGGTCGGACTTCTCCCGCACCGACACCGGCACGGTGGCGACCAACGGAATGTCCGGCAGTTCGTTCCGCTCCAAGAGGAAGCGGCGTAACACCCCGGCGCACAACGCCACCACCACGTCGTTGACCGTCACCCCAAACCTGTTCTTCACCCGTTTGACGTCTCGCATGTCGAGTTGGGTGTAAGCGATGTTGCGGTAACGCGTCAGCGTGCCGTTGAACGGCGTCGACGGAGCGCTGAACGGTGCGGCCATGGTGCGGCCTTCACGCGCTCGCAGCACCGTCTGCAAAAGCGTCAGCACCGTCGCCGGCACCACCGTCGCCAGTCGCAGCGGTCGCTTCGCGAAATTCCACAACCCGCTACCGGCAATCTGCAGCGCAGTTGCCGGCCCGGCGCCGCGGACCGGCAAGGGTTCGGGCGCCTCGGGCTGCAAACTGCACAGCTGCGCCAGCAGGTTCGCTCCGGCGACTCCGTCGACCACGGCGTGATGGACCTTGAGCACCACGGTCAATTTCTCGGGGTGTGCGGCGCCTTCGATCACCCACATCTGCCACAGCGGGCGATCGCGGTCCAGCGGCAGCCCTGCGACGTGCCCGCAGATCTCGGAAAGTTCCCGGCGGCCTCCCGGCGCCGGCACCGCGACCCGGTGCAGGTGGCGTCGCAACGAGAAGTCCTCGTCGTCGACCCACACCGGGTGATATCCGGATTCAGCTGTGTATCAGCCAGTTTCATGCGGAACTCCGGGACTGCCTTGACCTGCTTGGTCAGCGCAGCCCGCAACCGGGCATAGCTGTAACCGCGTGGCATCGTCGACGTATCGAGTTCCAGGACGCAGCACACATTCAACGGTTGCGTCGGTGTCTCCATATAGAGGAAAAATGCGTCAAGTCCGCTTAAACGTTCCATTTAGTCGCCTGCTCAATAGATGGCGTGCAGATTTCGCCCGAAGTCCCCGGCTCCCCGTCGAGTCCGTGCCCCGGGGTCCCGCGACGCTTACCCGCTTGATCGATTCACTAAACCGATCGCCCGCGGCCGGCGAGCTGTTCGACTGCCGAGTCGATCCGGATCCTCGTACGACGGCGGTGGTAGACAACTGACATGACAGCTGGTGCCACCGCGATTTCCATCTTCCACCCACCAACCGATCCCGGCGCTTTCGACCGGTGGGTGGATGGTTACCGCGCATCGGCTCGTCGCGCTGCGGGCTTCCTCGGCGCGCGCCAATCCGTGCGGCACGGCGAAGAGCTGGATCACGCCGTCGCGGTCTCGTTCGACAGCACCGACAGGCTGGACGCCTGGCTGGACGGGGCCGACCGTCGCGAAGCACTCGCCGATGGTTTGACCCAGGGTTTCGGGCGGTCGGCGGCCGACCTGGTGTTGGCACACGGCGAGCTTCCGCCGGACAGCGCGGCCGTCTTCCTGCACGACGTGGCTGCGGGTAAGGACGCCGAATTCGTAGCCGCGCAACATGATCTGACGCTGGTGAGTTCAGCGTTTCCCGGTTATGAAGGAACCGCGCTGTTTCCGGCGGACGCGTCCGGGCAATGGATGTCGCTGCTCCGCTTCCGCTCCGCCCGGCACTTGAGCGGATGGATGCGCTCCCAGGAACGTCGCCAAGCGTTGCCGCGCCTGCGCGACGAGTTGACCCGCGACTTCGCCGAATTGCCGCGCAGTGCGCCGTTCGGTTCGACCGTCCGCATCGCCGACGGCCAGACGAAGATCACGCCGGGCTGGAAGACGGCAATGCTGGTGGTGCTGTGCCTCTACCCGACGGTGATGCTGCTCTCCGCATACTTGGCACCCGCGCTCGATCGGCTCGGGCTCGCGCAGTCGCCGGCAGTCTTCGTGGGCAACGTCGTCAGTGTCCTTCTACTGCAATGGGTTCTCGTCCCGGCCGCGTCACGGCCCTTCAGGCGCTGGCTCGATCCGATCGACGGGGCGCCGCCGGGAATAAGCCTCACCGGGGCCGCGGTGGTGGCCGTGGGCTACGTCGCGCTCGTGCTGCTCTTCTCGCTCATCGGGTAGCTGAAGCGCCGATCATCTCGTGCAACTCGGCCAGCGACCACGGCGGGCTGACGTTGTGGTCGCGGTAGCCCAGCAACTGCGGCTCCGGCCGCTGGTATCGGCCGACGAAACCCCCTGCGGCAACGAAGATCTGCCCGGTGACGTCACGCGCGAGATCCCCGGCGAGGTACCCGTAGAGAGGTGCCACGAATTCGGCGGGAGCGGGGTGCAGCGACGCGCGCATCGTCATCTCGTCGAGGAGTCCGCGGTGGTGCAGATCGGCGATGTGCGATTCGTATTCGGGTCCGGTCGACAGGCGTGTCCGTGCGCCGGGACACACCACGTTGGCCCGCACTCCGTCGGCTTTCAGCTCCGCGGCGATCGCCATCGTCAGCGCATTCACTGCACCTTTGCCGGCGGGATAGCCCGTGCCCCCGTAGTCGCCGAGGAACGCCGCCGATCCGGTGTTGACGATCGCGCCGTGGCCCTGCTCTGCCATCAGCGGCGCCGCCAGCCGACAGGTGTGGAATACCGTGCCCAGATGCGAACCGATCAGGCGATCGAACTCCTTCGGGTTGATCCGCAGGATTGAGGACTGCGGCGGTTCTGCGATACCGGCGCAGTTGACCAGGATGTCCAGCCGGCCGAACGAACTCGTGCAGGTCTCGATCAACGCGGCGGCGACCCGTTCGTTGTCGGCCGCCCCGCTGACCGCAACGGCTTGACCGCCGGCGGCGGTGATCGCGTCCACGGTCTGCGCGACGGCATCCGGGTCACGGCCGTTGACCACCACGGAAGCACCCAGACTGCAGAGCAATTCGGCGACCGCACGCCCGATACCGCGGCTGCCGCCGACCACCACCGCGGCCTGGCCTTCCAGCCGCAAGCTCATAGCGTCTTTCCTCCCAAAAATGTTGGGACAGAAATAGATTCACGCACTGATCGGCTCGAGTTCCTCCTCGGCGGCGACCGGTCGTCGTGGCCACCAGAGAAAGCGGTCGAGCACCACCATCATGGCCGGCAGCACGAACGCGCGCACCACCAGGGCGTTCAGCAACAGCCCGAGGCCTACCGTGACGCCGATCTGCGACACGCTCAACACACTGCTCGGGGCCAGCGCGATCATCGTGATTCCCACCACCACTCCCCCGGCAGCGACCACCCCGCCCGTCGCGGCGAACGCGCGAATGATGCTGGTGCGCAGGCCCGCCGGCAGTCCCTCGCGGATGCGCAGGGCGAACAGCAGATTCCCCCCGGATGCCATGCCGACCATCGACACGAACGCGATCGGCGGTACCGACCAGTGCAATTCGTGCTGCAGCAGGCGGTGCCAGATCAGCACGCTGGCACCGAGGGCACAGACATAGGACGTCGCGATGGTGCCCAGCACCACCAAACCGGCGATCGGACTGCGCAACAGCGCGGCGGAGATGAACAGGATCACGCCGAACGTCAGCACCGCCAGCAGAACCAGATCACCGCCGATGACGTCTTGAAGGTCGCGGGTGACCGGTCCGACGCCGGTGAGTTGGATAGCGGTGGATTTCAAAGTGCCGTCCCGGGTTGCATCGGCAACCGCAGCGGCTATCGCCCGGGCTCGTACCGCACCCTCGTCGCCCCACTCGTGCCCGTTGCCGTAGACGTACAGCCGAGTGGCATGACCGTTCGGCGAGAAGAACTCATTCAGCGCGGGACGCATGTTGGGGTCGGTCAGGATCTTCCGGGAGGCGTAGAGGTCGACGCCGGGGCTGCCTTGCGAGATGGAGACGAGGCTGTGCAGGTAGGTCGGCAGTTCTTGCGCCGACACCGGACGGGGGTGGTTCAGCACCTCCTTCACGCTCGCGGCCAGCGCCCGCGTCTGGTCCATCTGGCCGCTGAGACCCAGCAACGCACTCGGCAAACCCGGTAGACCCGACACCGCTGCCGCGTCGGCGATCTGCTTGGCGAGTTGCTCGGCGGTGTCGACGAGGTTGTTCGAGCCCTCGACGACGGCGCCCGACCACTGCACCGCCTCCTGAGCGGCCGAACAGACCGGAGTCGTGCGGCAGCCGGTGATCGCGCCGACGAACCGGCGCAGTGGATCGAAGATCTCGGAGACTTCCGCGGAACGATCCCGGATCTTGGTGACGGCTTCCTGCGTCAGATGAACCGCCAGGCTGACACCACCGATCGCGTAACTACCCGCATAAGCGCCGGACTGAATCAGATCGAGTCCGTGGACCAGCTCTCCCACCGCGGCGTCGAGTTTGACGAAGGTCGTGTCCCGTGCCGCGACCAGGTCGCCGAATTCGTCGAGGCGGTCACCGACATTGCCTCCGGTCGCGGTCAAAGCGGCCTGCTTGGAGACCATTCCGCCCGGGTGACTGGCGGACTGCACCATGCGCACACCCGAGATCGCCATGACCGTGCCGGTGATCTGTTCGATGGCGGTCACGCCGGCGGGATTGCGGATGTCGTGGTCGGTCTCGATCGTGACGACGTTGGGCAGCAGTTGGTTGGGCGGGAAGTGCCGGTCGACCAGGTCGTAGCCACGGCGGGATTCGGATTTGGCCGAGGTCGCCGTGATTTCGTCCCACCCGATCGGCACACCGGGCAGACCGATGATCAGGATCAGCACCAGAATGCCGCTGGCGACCAGAATCGGCGCCGGCCAACGCGCCACCTGGATTCCGATTCGTCGCCACCGGCGCCTGAGTCGTTCTGCCTGCGGCGGTCTGATCAGGTCCGCCCGGCCGGCGAGCGCGACGATGGCCGGCGTCAGGGTCAGCGCCGACAGGCCGGTCGCGAGCACGCCGATCGCGCACAGAAATCCGGTCGTTGCGAACATGCTGATCCGGGACAGGCTGAGCCACGCCAAGGCACCCAACGGCGCGACGACCATGATTATCGAGCCCACGATCGCCGGCGCCACCGCCCGGTACGCGTCGGCGAGCGCGTCGACCGGCGGGAGATCCTGTCGTCGGCGTTCGTGGTAGCGCCCGATCAGAAAGATGGCGAAGCCGGTCCCCGCCCCGACGGCCACCGCGACACTGACCGACAGCGAGAACAACGAAATGCTGATGAGCTCCTGGGCGGCAAGATGGGACACCACCGGCTTGGCCACGGCCAGCGCGACGATGACCGACACCAGAGGCACCATCGCGGTGATCATCGACCGGTAGACGATCAGCAGCAGGACGAGCAGCACCACGACAGTCGTGGCGGTGATGACCTGCGTCTGCCGGTCGATTGCCTCGAACTCGTCCATGATGGTGGCGCCGGGTCCGCTGACGTAGACACGCAAACCGTCGGGCGGGTGCGATTGCGCGACGACCGCGCGCACCGCGTTGATCGAGTCGACGGCTTCCGAGGTGCCGATCATGCCCACCAACCGCAGGGGCGCGGTCATCACATGACGGTCCTCGCTCATTGCCGCGTCCGCCGTGACCGGTACCTGCCACCAATCCGTCACCTGCAGGACGTGCGCGGTGTCCGCGCGCAGGGCCGCCACCAGCTTGTCGTAGAACGCCCGGTCCCGGTCGTCGAGAGTTCCGTTGCGCGCCAGGATCAGGTAGTCGACGTTGTCGGTGGGCGCTTGCTCGAAGGCCGCCGCCGAACGCTGCACCGCCAACGATGTGGCGGTGCCCGACGGCATGAACGTCTGATCCTCGTCGGCGACGACCTGCTCGAGCGGCGGAGTGAGGCTGTTGCCCGCTACCGCCAACAGCGCCCAGACACCGACGATCAGCAGCGCAAACCGATAGATGAACCGGCCGATCAGCACGTGAACCTCAGCCGCGCCGCGCCAGCGGTGTCACGCGGCGCCTCGTAGGAGTGCAACTGGTGCATCACCTTCTCATTCAAGACCGACCCCCGGACAAAGTCGGCTAATTCAACCACCACCGTAATCAGATCGACAGTGGTTTCGTGGTCGACGCAGCCGCTGTCGTCAAACCCGGGCGTCTCCGGGCTCGATAGGGTCTTGCGTCATGGGTGCCGGGCAGTTCCTGTGGCGACGGGTGCTGGCCTTCGACCGACTCGGTTCCCGCATCCCGCAGCTGATCCAAGTCTGGCTGTTGGAGTTGCTCTTCGCGCTGCCGTTGATGTTCTTCATCGGAAAGTTGATCGACATCCATGGCGCTTTCGGGGTGCCCGGCACCGGTGAACGGCTCGACACGGTGTTCTGGGGAGCCCTGGTCGTCGCGCTGATCTTCGGGGCTCTGTTCGTACGGTCCTTGGTGCAGCCCCGAATGGTCGAGGGATCCTGGACGCCGACGGTCCACGCCGACGTGGGGCCGGTAACCGTCTACGGCGGCAACCGGGCCTGGACGGTGACCTATCCGTTTCTGACCAGCCACCCGTCCTACGCGCTGCTGTTGCTGCTCACGGCACCGATCCCGGCCGTGATGGTCGCCGCGACTGCCAACCAGGGCGACAGCACGTTCTACTTCCGGGTCTGCGGCATCGTCGGACTCGCCATCCTCGCCGTCATGGCGCTGGCGCGCATCCTGTCCTGGTACGTCTTCCGGTTCGGGCGCCGCGACCTCGACGAGCAGCTCGCCGGAATGCCGATCTCGCAGGCCCGCCTGGGTTGGGAGATCGCGTGGAAGCCGGTGCTCGTCTTGTTGGCGATGATGTACGCGATCGTCTGTGTCCCGCTCGGCGTCATGTGGGTCAAGGAGCAACACACCATAGCCGCCTTGCCCGTCGTCACCGTCGTCGACGCGCAGCATCCCGGCGACTACCGGCGGGTGCGGGGGACGGTGACGTCGGGTCCGATCTATTGGGCGCCGCGGGGCACCGGCCGAGGCGGCAACAACTATGCGGGCGCCGGCGTGCTGGTGCGGCTCCCGTCCGGCGGTGACGCATTGTTGCTGGCCGAGGCGTTGTCGGTGCCCGACTTCCGGGGTGTGATGGCCGACGCCCGCGGCGGGGCATTGCAGGCCACCGGAAAGGTGGTCGACGACATCACCGCCGAGCAGCGGCGATATTACGGCTTCGACGAAAGCGCCTTCCCCCAGCCGACATCAGGGGGCCGGGTGATGCTGCTCCTGTCGAATCCTTGAGCCGTCCCGAAAACCGTTCAACGACCTGCTGACCGGGTTCGCCGCGCAGCCGATCTACGCCGCGAAACGCCCATCTCGCTGCGGCGTTTACCCCCGTTCTCGAAGCCGAGTGTCGTAACGTTCTCACCGGTCCCGGGGCAGACCACGAGAAACGGCACCGCATCATCGAAGGGGGTCAGCGGCATGCGCAGGCCAGTCATCGTCGTCGCCGCCTGCGCCGCACTGGTGGCGGCCGGGTGCGGCGGGTCGAAGAACACCTCGCACCATTCCGACGACAGGTCGCCGGCGGCCGAATCGGCGGAGACCACGTCGATCACCGCGACCAACGAGCCCCCGGTGGCGGCCAAGATGACAATCCGCTACGAGGACGCCACCACCCCCGAGGCGCAGCGCGGCCGCCAATTGATGGTTGACGCCAAGCTGCTGGAAAGCGTCGCCGGGCACGTCAACGACACCCTGAACCTGCCGCACGACGTCGGGGCGGTGGGCAAGCAATGCGGTGAGGCCAACGACTACTGGGACCCCAACCTCAACGAGATCCAACTGTGCTACGAGGACATCCAAGAGAGCGAGGCGCGATTCGCGCGTTTCGAGAATCCCAATCCGGCGCTGGCCGCGGTCAACGCGACGATTTCGGGGTTCTATCACGAGCTCGGCCACGCCACCCTGGCCATCTACGAGCTCGCGTTCACCGGTCGGGAAGAGGACGTCGCCGACCAACTGTCGGCCTTCGAACTGCTGGACCCCGGCGCGGACGGAAAGCCCTACCCCAACGGGGTGCGCATCGCGACCGATACCGCGCAGGACTGGAAGCTCAGCGCCCGGGAGGCGGGCGATGCGAACGAGCTTCCCTTCTGGGACGGGCATTCGATGGACATCACCCGCATGTACAACTGGGAGTGCTGGATCTACGGGTCGGACATCACCGCCAATGCCGACATCGTCAGCTCCGGAGACCTGCCGGAAGACCGCGCCGGCAATTGCGAGGAGGAATTCCGCAACATGTCCAGGGCGTGGCACCAGATGTTAGGGCCGCATCTGAAGAAGCCCGGTTAACAGCGTCAGCAGCCGCTGCCGTGTGAGCGTGAAGCCTGGGTTTTGAGTGTGAATCCTGGGCGTTGAGGGTGAAGCCTGGGCGGGATTTTTGTCGATTTCCCCGCCCTGGGCTCACTCCGAAAGCCGTGACTTCACAATCGAATCCAACGATTCACACCGAAACCGCGCAGCGGCTGACGCGCCTCACCCCGCAGCAGGAAACACGCTGGAACTCATCACGACCCCCTCAGCGTCAGCGTAATCGCCGCGTCCTGGAGCAGCTATAGCTCAGCGCCGTGCTGATTTTTCTTCGGCCAGAGCTAGTTCGAGCAACTCACCAACGCGGTGCCGTTCCCATAGGTTGAGCAGATTCGACAACATCTGCAGTGGCGCGCGGACACTTTCGTCGTCCCTGATGCGGGGGTCCTTGCGATCAGCGGGAACGTCCGCGCCGAATCGCTTGCCGATCAACGCCGGTACGTCCAGCAGCCAGGCGACACCCATCGCGGCCGCATAGAGCAGGGTGTGGCGGCGCAGCCTGTCCGGGTCCAACTCCGGTCCGCCGTGACCGCGCACTTCGTTGGCGACCAGCCGCAGCAGCGCGTCGAAATGATCGTTCCACAAGTCGGTTTCGGCGCCCGACATGGCTCCCCAGATGGCCATACCGAGGTTCATCTGGCCGACACAGCCCCAGTCCAGTAATCCGCAGCGCAGCACGCCGCCGGGGTCGCGCCAGAACCAGGCGTTGTCCACGTTGGCGTTCCAGTGGCACAGCGCAACGTAGTCGGAGTCGTTGGCGAGCAACCGCATTACGGTGCCCTCGTGCTCGGCGATGCGTGGCACGTCCTCGCGCAGCCGGGCCACAAACATCGGATCCGCCACGTTCGCGGGCAGCAGCCCAGGCGCGACGTCGACGAAATCAGCCAGCTGGGACAACCTGCGTTCGAGCTGGTCCGTACTGAGCACACGGCGCTCCCCCACCGTGGCGCCCCGTACGTCCAGCGGAAAGTGTGCGGTCAGGTATGCCGGCAACCGACCGGAGCGGTGAGTTCCCGCCAGCCGGGCCAGCGCGGCCAACAGTGCTCCATAGTGTTCGGCGGGCGCGGGCATCTCGTAGTCGAGGCACTTGTGATATTGACGCTCAATCCCGTTGCGGCCGAACTCTATCCGCTCGGTGATCAGAATCCCGGTGCCGCTCGCCCGCTGATAGTCGGCAAACAGCGCGTGCGGCACCGAGATTGGGAACGCCGGTGCACGGGACAGCGCTGCGAACCGGACTTCCGGCTCCATCTGCGTCTTGCCGCGATCCCGAATCGGGTTGCGCAGATCACGGGAGAACTTCACGAACAGCTCGGTATGCAGCGCCGGGCCGGGGCTGGCGTATTCGACCGACAGTGCCACTTTTGCGTCCGGTACTTCCGGCGTCGATCTCGTCGAAAGCCGTGACGTCGGAGACGAAGTTGTCGGCAGCCAACGCTCCTGACGCCCGGAATGCGTCGGTCAAGAACCGTGGGCCACTGTCACGTAACGCGCTGGGCTCCAGGGGAATCATCAGCCCGCTGTCGTCGCCGGGGATCCATCGGCCGTCCATCACCAGGTCTGCTCGGCCGCACGCACCAGCATGTGGTTGACCGCCACCCGACGGTCACGAGTGACCATGTACAGCACGGCATCTGCGATGTCCTCCGGAACGAGCTTGACCATATCGGCGGTTTGCCGCTCGAACGCGTCGCGGGAGGGCGCGGCCAGATGCGTGAAGATCTCGGTGTCGACGGTCCCGGGTCCCACCACCCCGACCCGGACCCGCTTGGCGATCATCTCCTGCCGGATGCCCTCGCTGAACGCGTTGACACCGAATTTCGTCAGCGAGTAGACCGCCGTGCCCGGTCGGGCCACCCAGCCCGCGGTGGAGCTGACGGTGACCAGGTCGGCCACTCCACGTGGTGAATCCGCAGCCGCCGCAACAAGATACGGCAAGGCGGCACGGGTGACGTACAGCACCCCCTGGACGTTGACCGCGACCATGTCGTCCCAGTCCCGCAGTGATGCCTCGGTCGCGGCTCCCGGCTGCATCAGGCCGGCATTGTTCACCACGATGTCGAGCCGGCCCAGCTCGGTCACGGCGCGTTCGACGGCGGCGGCTACCTGCTCGGCATCGGTGACGTCCGCGGGCACCGGAAGTGCTGTGCCGCCGCTGGATTCGAGTTCGGCCTGCAGGGCCCGCAGGCGGTCGGCCCGCCGCGCCAACAACGCCACCGCGGCGCCTTGCGCGGCCAGCGCTTTCGCCGTCGCAGCACCGATGCCGCTGCTCGCGCCCGTCACCAGTGCTGCGGTGCCGGCCAGTTTTGCCGTCATGTTCGGGCATCCGATCGTGGTTCGGTGCGCACGATCTCGCGCAGCACATATTCGGTGTCCTCGCCCAGGTTCGGTGCGCCGCGCGTGATCTGCGCCGGGTCACGGGCCATCCGCCAGGACGGTCCCACGATCGGGCGCTGACCCTCGCGATGATCGCTGACGAACCGGTACAGCTCGCGGTCCCAGAGCCGTGGGTCGCTGATCACATCCAACGAGGTGGCGCTCTTGCACGCCGCGACACCCGCTCGGCGCAGCCGGCCGCTGAGTTCGGCGGCTTCGTGGTGTCGGGTAAGCAGCGCGATTTCGGCATCCAGCTCCTGCGCGTGCCGGAGCCGACCGCCCGACGTCGCGTAGCGCGTCTCGGTTGCCAGCAGCGGCGCATCGAGCACCCGGCAAAACCGTTGCCATTCAGCGTCATCGGCAATGGCCACACTGATCCACGTGTCGTCCGCGCACGGGTAGCAACCGTGCGGGCACATGTCGGGGTTGGTGTTGCCGACGGGTACCAGCGGCTTTCCGGTGAGGCTCTGTTCGAGCAGGCTGTCCCCGATCATCGAGGACAGCGTCTCGACCGCCGCCACGTCGACGAATTGACCGGTGCCGGTGAGTTCGCGATGCAGTAAAGCCACCACGGCCGCATAGGCCGCGGCCGCACCGACCGTGGAATCGCCGTAACGCATGCTCATCCCGAGCGGCGGACCACCCGCATAACCCACCAGCGCGGCGAGCCCGGCCAACGCGGCGAAACACGGCGCATACCCGGTCTGATGCGCTTGCGGACCGTCGTTGCCCCACATTTTGATCGATACCGCGATGATGTCCGCATTGATCGCCGCGAGATCCTGAAAACCCAGACCCTGGCGCTCCATAGCCCCAGGGCGCAGGTTGTTGATCACGATGTCGCTCTGCGCGATCAGCTCACGCAGTCGCGCCCGTCCGTCCGGCGTCTTGATGTCGAGGTCGACGCTGCGGATCTCGGGGTTGATGCTCAGGAAGTAGGGCGCGTGGTCGATGTCGGTCCCCCCGTAGGCGCGCATCTCCTCGGGACTGCTCGCGGTCTCGACCTTGATCACTTCGGCACCCAACAGCGCCAGCAACTTTCCCGCGTATGGGCCGGCCCACACCTTGGTCAGCTCGACGACCCGCACCCCTTGCAGTGGTCCGCCGCGCTCCGTGCCAGGCCGGGCGGGCCGCGACCGCGGCGTCGGTCCGACGCGGCGATCGGGGCGGTGCAGGATCTGATCGGTGTGCTGCCCGAGAGTTGGTGCGGCGGAGACGAGTTCGGCAGGAGAGGCACTCAGCGCATACGGGACGCCGGGATAGGATCCGGTGCCCAGCACCGGGTGCCGCAACGTTCGGAAGAAGCCGCGGTGCCGATACTGAGCGGATCGACGCAGATCCTCGGCGTCGTTGACCGGGACCAGCGGAACCCCCAGCCGCTGTGCGCGCTCGGCAGCGGACTCCTTGTCCAGGTTGCGAACCCATGCGGCGAATCCACGCTGGAAAGTGTCGACCTTCGCGGCCGTTACCGAGAACTCCAACCAGTCATCGTCGAACTCATCCAACCAAACCGGTTGGTCCAGCAACGCTTTGATGCCCAGCCAGTGCGCGCGGTTGGTCACGTACAGATAGACGAAGCCGTCCGCGCACGCGAAGAATGACGCTGGGCCCCGCTGGTCGTAATCGCCGCGGTCACCGGTGGCGGGATCCTCTCCGGCGAGGAACCGACCGACGATGCAGTCGGCTCGCGACACCAGCACGGCCTGTGCGGAGACGTCGATGGATTCACCCTGGCCGCGTCGCAGCCGTCCCAGCAGTGCGGACACGACGCACAATGCCGCGTCGAGCCCGGCCTCATAGTCGGCGAGAAATCGACCGGGACCCTGCAGCGGCGGCGCGGCGCGGTCGGCATGACTCGGGGTGTGGTAGCCCCAACCGCTGGCGTGGAACACGTTGATACTCTTGGCGTTCTCGAACTCTCCCACGCCGAACGGCGTGATCGAACAACACACCATGGCTGGGTGCCGGGCAGCGAAGTCCGCGGCGCTCGCGCTCAGCACGACGTCCGCTCCGCCGATCAACCGCTCCAGGCGGTGCATACCCGCGGAATCGGTGACGTCCAGCTCCACCGAGTACTTGTTGGTGTTCAGGTAGCCGAACAGCGCACTGCCGTCGCGTGTTTCGGCGACGACCGGTGACATGACCCGGGTGCGGCTGCCAACCCCCGGCGCTTCGATCTTGACGACCTCGGCGCCGAAGTCCGACAACAACTTTCCGCAGTACTCGACCGCCACCGAGTCGTCCAACTCGACGACGACGATGCCGGTCAAGGCCGACACGGCGATCAGGGCTTCTGACGACCCGATCGGCTCAACCGCCACTCCGGGGGAAAGTTCATGTCGTTGTCCTTGACCACATTGTTCAAACCCTTCTCGAAGGTGCCGGCGGTCAGGTCGACCTCTTGCGCATCGTTGGCGATCATCGGCAGCATTCCTTCCACCATGCCGGTGAGCAGGCTGCCGAAGTATTCACCCTTGTGCTGCTTGTAGAGCTCCAGGAAAGTCTTCTGCACCGCGACGGTGTCGGTCGGGCGGGAGCGCGAACAGGCGAGCGCGTATTTCTCGGTCTCGGCTTCCAGCTTGTCGCGGGGCACCACGCTATTGACGAATCCGCAGTCGTACATCTCCTTGGCGCTGAACGGCCTTCCGGTGAACAGCATCTCGGAGAACTTGCGCAGCCCCATGGTTTCGGCCCACCACCACAACCGCGGACCCCAGCCCACGTAGCGAAAGGCGGGGTGACCGAAAAGCGCGTCGTCCGAAGAGATCACCAGGTCGGCGTCGCCGGCCTGGTAGAAGTGCCACCCGTAGCAGTAGCCCTTCGCTTCGATGATGCTGATCTTGCGTAGTTCTTGAAGCGGGCGGTTTCCGGCTCGTGCCTTGGCGTAGAAGTCGGTGACGGTGGACAGGTACCGGTACGACCCGCCCGGTGGGTATTTGACATCGTCGTCGTTGATCGCGAGTTCGTGCAGCAACGGCATGCCCGGGTTCTCGAGCATCCCGCGCTGTTCGGGCAAATCCCCGCCACTGCCGAAATCCTCGCCCTCACCCCGGATCACCACCACCTTGACGTCGTCGTCCACGTTGCATTTGTGGATCAGGTCGGCGTAGTTCTGCCGCATGCCCAAGGTGGTGGAGTTCTGGGCGTCCGGACGGTCGAAGGTGATGTAGGCGATCCGGTTCTTCACATCCTTTTCGAACTTGATGTACTGCTCGGCTTCCTTCTTCATCTCTTCGTAGTCGTATTCGGGCATGGGTTCTCCAGTTCTGTTGCGTGGTTGAGTCAGGGATTACTTGAGCAGTGCGCCCGCGTCGACGGGCAGCGAAACACCGGTGATGTAACGGGATTCGTCTGAGGCCAGGAACAGCACCGCGTTACTGATGTCGACGGCCTCCACCCACGGCACCGGCAGCGTGTGCGTCATCTGGGAGAACGGCGCGAAGTCCTCGGGTCCGGGATTTTCCAGGTCCGGCCGAAACAGCCGAAACGTCACCTCGTTCATCGTCATCGGGGTGTTGACCTGGCTGGGGTGGACCGAGTTCACCCGGATCATGTGCTGACCCAGCTCGACGGCGAAGCTGCGCATCAGACCCATCACACCGTGCTTGGCGGCGATGTAGTGGCCGGTGTAGGCAAGCGCCTTGTGCGACCCGACCGAGCCGGTCAACACGATGGAGCCGCCCTGCTTGCCGGCGATGATATGTGGCACACCGGCTTTCACGGTTTTCCAGACGCCGGAGAGGTTGACGTCGATCATGTCCTGCCAGACGTCCTCGCCGATCTTGTGCAGCTTGTTGCCGAAGGTGCCGATGCCTGCGTTGGCCACGACGACGTCGAGCCTGCCGAGTTGTTCCACCCCACCGTCCACCGCCGACTTGAGGGCGTCGTAGTCGCGGACGTCGACCTGGGCGGTCACGATGCGCCGGTCGAGTGCCTTCACCAGGTCGGCCGTCTCGGCGAGATCGTCGGGCGTGGCATGAGGGTAGGCGAGATTCTCGATGGGCCCGCAGATGTCGACCGCGATGATGTCGGCGCCTTCCTGGGCCAGGCGCACCGCGTGACTGCGGCCCTGGCCGCGCGCGGCGCCGCTGATGAGCGCCACTTTCCCTTCGACCCGACCGCTCATCGAGACACCTGCGCCGGCATGGATTCCCAGCCTCGCACCGTCGACGTCGGGCTGAGGTGCGCGTTCGTGAGATCGACCTCCCACTCCGGGAAGCGTTTCAGGATTTCTTCCAAAGCAATACGTCCTTCCAGGCGAGCCAGGGCCGATCCCAGGCAGAAGTGGGTGCCGACGCTGAAGGTGAGGTGCGGACGAGCGGGACGGTGAATGTTGAATTCGTCGGCGTCAGGCCCGAATTGGCGCGGATCCCGACATGCGGCGCCGATCAGCATCATCATCACCGAGCCCTCCGGCACCGTCTGCCCGTACCAGGTGACATCTCGGGTCACGTACCGCGAAACATGCGGAGCGGGCGGCTCGTAACGAAGCAACTCCTCGATCGCCTGCGGGATCAGTCCGGGATCCCGGGCCAGCTCGCGACGCTGGTCGGGATGCTCGGCCAATACCTTGCCCGCCCAACCGATCAGCCGGGTCGTCGTCTCGTTGCCCGCTCCGGCGACCACATTGAGATAGACCAGGATTTCGTCTCGCGTCAGGTGCCGCGTGGTGCCGGATTCGTCGACGAACTCGACATTGAGCAGTTCGGTCATGATGTCGTCGGACGGATTGTCTGCGCGCCAGTCGATATAGGCCGCGAACTGCTCCCCCACCGACACGCCCTGTTCGGCAGCCCGCATCGGTTGGCCTGCTTCGGTGCGCAGCTGGGCGTTGCCCCGGTCGCGGATGTATTCCTGATCGTTCTCGGGAATCCCCAACAGCGCGCTGATCACCTTCATCGGCATCTGAGCCCCAAGGTCGGTGACGAAGTCGAACTGGCCGGCGCCGATACAGGGATCGAGGCACTGCGCGCAGAAGTCACGGATCATCGGCTCGAGTGCACTGATCTTGCGCGGGGTGAACATGCGCGACAACAGCTTGCGGTGCACGTCGTGAACCGGCGGATCCTCGAAAATCAGTAATCCCGACGGGATGTCGAGGTTGGCCTTGATCAGCTCCAAGATCGCACCGCGCGCGGAACTGAAAGTGGCGTGGTCGACGAGCGCCTTGTTCACATCGGCGAACCGGCTCAGCGCGAAGAAGTCGAACTGCGCGTTGTAGTAGAGCGGCGCCTCTTCCCGCAGCCGCGCGAACATGGGGTACGGATCGGCGATCAGGCCGACGTCGTAGGGGTCGAAGCGGACCTGGCTGTCGGTGCTTGTCGTCACGAAAGCTCTCCTACCACTGGCGTTTTGACCCGACCCGGGCTGCGAGCGAGGTCATAGAAAGCCATTCTCTATACTCGTAGAGAACCACACGTCGGGTGCCGTGGCAAGACCGAATCCGCGCATCTAACCCGGTGCTTTGGTGTTGCGGCGGCGAGGCGGCGGGGGGTCGCCGGCACCGGTCAATTGGCCCTTCATCGGGCTTTTGAGAACACCGCTGGCGATGGCCGCCAGGATCCGGTCGAGTTGCTCTGCGCTGTCGATGATTCGGTCGCCGTGGGCGAAGCGCAGCAGCAGACCGTTGATGAAGGTCAGCGTGACGTTGCTCAGATCTTCCACAACGGCCGATTCCAGCTCCGCCCCATGGGGCATCAGTTGCACCAGGATTTCGCGGTGCAGCTTGGTGAACGCGTCGGTTCCCTGGGCCAGCGTGGCCGCCAACTGAGGATCACGCGCGGCCTGCATCGTCAGCTCGTATCTGGCCCGGGTCCGGGACAGTTCCGGCTCCCGGCCGGACTGGATCACTACCTGCGACAGCAACGAAGGCGATCGCTGCGCGCGGCCGGCGTCGGGATCGTCGGCCACGGACTGCAAGTTCGCCAGATCCAACTCGGCCAGGCGTTCGGCGACCGCGAGCAACAGCGCGGACCGGGTCCGGAAGTAGAAAGACGTCGTCCCGGCGGGCACCGCCGCTTTGCGGTCGACCTTCAGATGGCTGAGCCCCTTGGCGCCGTCATCGGCCAACAACTGGATCGCCGCGTCGCAGAGATCACGGCGGCGCTCGGCGGGATTGGGTTTGCGGCGCTTATCCACGGCGCCGTCGACGGGGTTGTCGCACGGGTGCACTCTACATTAGTAGAGCCACCCCGCGACAGACTTGGGTTGATCAGGCCGAACTCAGGTGCAGGGAATGCCGTGCGGTCCGCCGATCCAGTGTCCAGGCGGCGACTGCCACGGGCAGTATTGCTTGACCTGACCAGGCGCAGGCTTCCATCCGTCGACCTGACCCGGCGGAATCGGCGGGGGTCCCGGCACGTGCGGTTTCGCTGACGCCGTCCCGATGCCCATTCCCATCGACCCGGCGACCAAAGCGCCGCTGATCAGGGCAGTTCCAGTGATCTTCTTGATGTTCATTACCGTATTCCCTTCGGCTCATTCAGCGGTTGCGACGAGCCTTGTATTCGTGGGGTACCCGAATGATCCGCGGCCGAATCGTGCCGGGATGGCGTGCCACCTGGCGGTCGAGATCGAGGGTCCACAACGGTCGTTGGCATCGGGCCGGGGGTGAGTCCAATCGACCGGCTGCGGCCGTGCGCCGGCTGCTCCCGGAAATTCGTTGAAGGATCAGAGGATTCGCGTAGCGTTCACGGACGGCGCGCGAAGGCCGGTGCATGCTCGGGCAGCACACCCACCCCGATGAAGTATGCCGGCACCACCGACAGCCATGGCAGCCGTTCGATCACCCGGAACAGCGCAGCCGGCGGTGCGGGGTCCTCGCCGCGCAGCAGCGGGCCGAGCAGCCCCCGGTGCAGCATCCGCTGCACGAATTGGGTTGTCGCGGTGGGAAACACACGGCGTCGCCGGACCGCCGCCAGGTGACGGCCGGTGACCCGACGTCGTAGCAGCGGCTCGGCCAGAATGGTGGCGGCAGCCACGGCGTCCTGTACCGCCAGGTTGATCCCGACTCCCCCTAGCGGGGACATGGCGTGAGCGGCGTCACCAATGCACAGCAACCCGTCGCAGTGCCAGCGGCGCAGTCGATTCACCCGGACGTCGAGGTGCTTGACGTCGTCCATCGACGCGAGTCCGTCCACCGAGTTCGCTGAACCAGAGGCCTCGGGCACCAACTCGGCGACGTCGCGACGGAAGGCCTCGATACCCTGCGCGCGCAACTGGGCGTCGGTGCCCTTGACTCCGATGTAGGCGATCTGGAAATAGCCTTCGCGCGGGATGACACCCAAAGCTTTGCCCGGGCCGGTGCGCGGCAGGAAGGAGAACTCCGTGTCGTCGTCGCGCGGCAACTTGAACCACCACACGTCGAACTTCACCGGATAGTCGTGGGCGGGCAAACCGGCTTCCTGACGCGCGATCGACCAGCGGCCATCGCAACCGACGGTGAGGTCGGCGCGGAGCTCGCCAGGACCGTCCGGGCCGCGGTAGCGGACTCCGGCGACTCGGCCCCCGTCCCGGATCAATCCGGTGACCTCACTGTTCATCCGCAGCGTAAAGGTGGGTTCGGTGCCGGCCGCCTCGGCGAGCAGGTTCAGCAGGTCCCATTGCGGCACCATCGCGATGAACGGGTGCGGTTGACGCAGCCGCTCGAAGTCGATGTAGGTCACCGAGCGACCGTCGGATCGGAAAGCGGCCTTGCGCACCTCGGTAAAGGGCAAGGCCGAGAACGACTTCCACAATCCGAGCTCGTCGAGTAGCCGCATCGTCGAGCAATGCACGGTGTCACCACGGAAGTCGCGCAGGAAGTCACCGTGCTTCTCCAGCAGCGTGACGTCCACACCCGCACGCGCCAGCAGGAGACCCAGGACCATGCCTGCCGGGCCGCCCCCGATGATTGCGCACGTCGTCTTCTCCGCCATTGCCGCAAGCATAGGCGGGCACTGCCCGAATGCGGTCCCGTCTACCCCCATCCGCCGGCGTTGTCATAACATCACATCCGCAATGTTTTCCACCTCGGTGTCCGCGCGATGATGTCGCGGCGAAACGCTCCGACCCGGCCGGCGCACGGCAATCAGATCAGGGCCCAGCGCACCCGCGCGATGGTGATCGACGTGACCGTCCAGATCCTGCTCAGCGAAGGCATCGCCGCGGCCAGCGGCAGGCACATCGCCGACACCGCCGGGGTCACCTGGGGAGTGATCCAATACCATTTCGGCGACCGCGACGGTTTGTTGATGGCGGTGGTAGACCGTGGTTTCGCCGAATTGCTGGACGCGCTGAAATCGTTGCCGCCCGCCACGCCCGGCACTCCGACGCGGGAGCGGGTGAGCGCAGTGGTAACCGCTGCCTGGCAAGCGATGTCGAGCCCGACCGCACGCGCGGCGACCGAGATCCTGATCGGCACCCGCGCAACCCGCGGCGCCGCGGCGACCGGACACATCAAACGTCTGGGCAAGGCTTTCAGCACGCTGGGCGCGGAGCTGGACCGCGACCTGGACCCCACCCAGAGCGCGGCCATCGGTGGGCACCTGCTGACCACGTTGCGCGGTATGGTGGCCAACCAACTGGTCATGCACCGTCCGGTCGACACCAGCAAGGAACGTCGCGTGCTCGTCGACATCCTCAGCAGCTACCTCGAGCTGCAGCACAGCGCGACCCGACAACGGACGGAACCGAATTCATGAGCGACACGATCCAGGCACTGCTGCGAGAGCGGCTGTCAGACTCCGCGATTGCAGTGAAATACGGTGAGCTGCAATGGACTTGGAGTCAGTACCTTACCGAATCGGCGGCGCGGGCCGTGGCCCTGCTGGCCGTCGCCGATCCGGACCGTCCCATGCACATCGGGTCGCTGCTGGCCAACACGCCGGACATGCTGACGCAGTTGGCGGCCGCCGGGCTCGGCGGTTATGTCCTGTGCGGACTGAACACCACGCGACGGGGTGAGGCGCTGGCCGCCGATGTGCGGCGGTCGGACTGCCAGATCGTCGTCACCGACGCCGAGCACCGGGGGCTGCTGGACGGGCTGGACCTGGCCGGGGCACGGATCCTGGACACCTCGACAGCGGAGTGGACGGACATGGTTGCGGGCGCCGGCCCGCTGGTCCCCCATCGTGAGGTCGAGATGATGGACCCGTTCATGATGATCTTCACGTCCGGGACCAGCGGCAACCCCAAAGCCGTGCAGTTTCCGCACCTGATGCCGGTGTTCTCCGGGCGAAACCTGGCCGAGCGCTTCGCCCTGACTTCTGCAGACACCTGCTATGTGTCCATGCCGCTGTTCCACTCCAACGCAGTGGTCGCGGGATGGGCGCCCGCAGTGGCCTCCGGCGCTGCCATCGTGCCGGCGAAATTCTCGGCGAGCCAATTTCTCGATGACGTCCGCCGGTACGACGTCACCTACATGAATTACGTCGGCAAACCCCTGGCCTACATCCTGGCCACACCCGAACGCGACGACGACGCCGACAACCCGCTGCGAGTGGCGTTCGGTAACGAGGCCAACGAGAAAGACATCAAAGCGTTCGGCAGCCGCTTCGGAGCCCGGGTCGAGGACGGTTTCGGCTCCACCGAGAACGCGGTCATCGTGGTGCGCGAACCGGGCACCCCGTCGGGCTCGATCGGCAAAGGCATGGCCGGAGTCGCGGTGTACGACAGCGACACCGTCACGGAGTGCCCACTCGCCCGGTTCGACGAAGACGGTGCGCTGGCCAACGCCGACGAAGCGGTGGGCGAACTGGTCAACACGACGGGTTCGGGCTTGTTCGCCGGCTACTACAACGATCCCGAAGCCAATGCCGAACGCATGCGGCACGGCATGTACTGGTCCGGGGACCTCGCCTACCGCGATGCTGAGGGCTGGATCTACCTGGCCGGGCGCACCGCCGATTGGATGCGGGTGGACGGGGAGAACCTGGCGGCCGCGCCGATCGAGCGAATCCTGTTGCGGCACAACGCGGTCAACCGGGTGGCAGTGTATGCCGTTCCGGACGAGCGGGTCGGCGACCAGGTGATGGCCGCGGTGGTGCTGCACGACGACGGCGCCTTCGACCCGGAATCCTTCGAAGCGTTCCTCGACGAGCAACCAGATCTGTCACCCAAAGCGCGCCCGCGCTACGTCCGAATCGCTGCCGAGCTGCCCAGCACCGCCACCCACAAGGTGCTCAAACGCCAGTTGATCGCCGAGGGCACCGCGATCGGCGCGGACGAAACCCTCTGGGTGCGCGACGAGCGGGGCACCGTCTACCGAATGATCGGTTGATGACGGACGATGGCCAGGTGACCGACTCCAGCGCGACCCGGGTGGCCGTCTACTTCGACTTCGACAACATCGTCATCTCCCGCTACGACCAGGTCCACGGTCGCAGCACTTTCCAGAAAGACAAAGCAAAGGGACTCGACAAGGAACGGCTGCGGGTCGCCACCGTCGACCTCGGCGCGATCATGGACTTCGCGTCCTCGTTCGGCACGCTGGTGCTCACCCGCGCCTATGCCGACTGGTCAGCGGAGGTGAACGCGAACTACCACGGCCAGCTGGTCGGGCGCGCCGTCGACCTCGTCCAGCTTTTCCCGGCAGCCGCCTACGGCAAGAACGGCGCCGACATCCGGCTGGCAGTCGACGCCGTCGAGGACATGTTCCGGCTGCCCGACCTCACCCATGTCGTGATCGTCGGCGGCGATTCGGACTACATCGCGTTGGCGCAGCGCTGTAAACGGTTGGGCCGCTACGTTGTCGGCATCGGCGTGGCCGGCGCCAGCAGCCAATCGCTGGCCGCCGCCTGCGACGAGTTCGTCACCTACGACGCGCTGCCGGGGATCTCGACCGCGCCCGCCGCGCCCCCACCACGCAAGCGCGGACGGCACGCAAGTCCGTCCGAACCCGAGGACGAGCCGCCGCCACCGGACCCGCAACTCGCGGCGACCGGGCTGCTCGAGCGGGCGCTGCGGATCGGCCAGGAGAAGGACGACGCGGACTGGCTGCACAACTCCGAGGTGAAGGCACAGATGAAGCGGATGAACCCGTCGTTCAGCGAAAAGTCATTGGGCTTCAAGTCTTTCAGCGATTTCCTGCGGTCCCGCAGTGACCTCGTCGACCTCGATGAAAGCACCACCACGCGCATGGTGCGGCTGAAGGGCTAGCTGTCGATCTCACCGGCGATCGCACGCTCGATTGCGGCGCGAGTGGCGTCGGGGAGCACGATGAGGCCGTCGAGCTCGGTGCGCGCCAATCCGTATGCATGCTGGCGTTCCTGGGCTGTCGCGCCGCTGTCTGCGGCGACCCGAAGCAGGCTTTGCGCCCGGGCCAGCCGTTGATTTTCCTCGGCGGAGAAATCGCTGCGCCGCCGGCGGGTCGCTTCGGCTTCCGCGGCGTTGAACGCGGTGACGTAATCCTCGACGGCCTCCAGATACTGGCGCGCAGCATCGCGGTCGTCGAAGAGGTCTTCTGCCCGCAGCGGTTTGTGCAGGTCCGCACGCAACCTCGCCTTGTGGAAGCTGGCGGTCAGCGGATCCCGCAGATCGGTCATCAGCGGGTAGTCCAGCAGGCGCGACGCGTCGAGCTCATACTGCAACCAGCGTGCGTCGGTCTGCTCGTGCGCCTCCAGCGCGCGCCGGATCGCCCGCCAGTGCGCCGCGGGGTTTCTCGCCGAGACGCCGCCCAGGTCATCGGCACCGACGTTCTGGTCCGCGGTGTCAGCGTTCTGCGTCGCCCGACGGTTCATCGACGAGATCGCCTTGATACCGGCCGCGATCAGGCCGACCAGCGGCAGCATCAGCAACAGCAGCTCGAGTAACCGGAACAGCACTCCCACCAGGCCAGGATGCCATCACATTTTCACCGCTTGTGGGTCTGTCCGGCCGCGACTTGGTCCGCTGCCTTCACGGCTATGTTTCCGGCCAGACGTGAGGCAACTTCCGGGGCGGTGGCGGCGAACTGTCCCAGCAGTCGCTGCTGCAGTGGCGCGACCGTCACTTCGCGCCGATTGCGTTCGATGGCGGTGACCACACCGGCGCCCACCTGTTCCGGTGTCCCGGTGCCCATCAACGCCGGTGCCGGGGCGCCGGACTCGGCGAACATGCCTGCGTTGCCGATCATTCCGGGGCTCACCACCGAGACGCCGATGCCCTCGGGGCGCAGGTCATCCCGCAGGCAGAAAGCGAAGCCGCGCAGGCCGAACTTGGTTGCCGCATACAGCGACGCGCGGGCGGTGGCCGCTTTGCCGGAGATCGACGAGATGTAGACGAAGTGGCCGGACCCGCGTTCGACGAACGCCGGGATCAGTTCGCGGGTCATCTGCACCGGCACCTCGAGATTGACTCGCAGGGCGCGGTCGACCTGCTCAGCGGTGTAGCTGTCCAGCTTGCCCGAGGCCGGCAGCGCCGCGTTGGCGACCAGCACGTCGATCGGGCCGGCCGCGCCGAGCAGAGCCAGGCCGGCGCCGGGGTCAGCGAGATCGCTGACGATCGTCCGGTGCCCGTCGCCGACGAGCGAGGCCGACAGGTCGTCAAGTTCTTGCTGTTTGCGCGAACTCAGGATCAGATGGGCGCCCCGCTGGGCGAGCGCCTTGGCGATCGCGCGGCCCAGGCCGCCGGTCGCACCGGTGAGCAGAACTGTCTTGCCGGTGAGCTGCATGACAGTGACGCTAGTCGATGGGCGGTACGGGTCAGTAGCCGAAGCGGTTCAGCACGTCGTAGGAGGATCCGAGAATTCGCGAAAGCCCTTTGTAAATCAGACGTACCGGCCGCACCGGAATCTTGTCGTGGTCGGCGAGCACCGGCCGGCGCTCCAAAACATGCAGTCGCGGATTCCAGGCTTCCAAAGCGCGGACGTCCCGGATTCCCCACTTGACGATTCCCTTGGTGAACACCCTGGACAACACCGGTCCGAACGGTGCGACGGTATCGAAAAGCATTTCGCCGCTGGCGAATTGATCGGTCAGGCGGCTCAGCAACTCGCGGACGTCGCGTTCGGGTAGATACATGAGCAGTCCCTCGGCGACGACTAGCGTGGGCCGTCCGGTCGCGATGTCAGTCAACCACTGCGGGCTGGTGACCGACGAGCCGATCATGCGGTACCGGTCGGTCTGCTCGTAGAGCCGACGACGCAACGCGATCACCGAGGGTTGGTCCAGGTCGTACCACTGCACGGACTCGGGCACGGCGAGCCGGAACGCCCGGGCGTCGAGGCCACAACCGAGATGCAGTACGACCGCGTCGGGCTCTCGTTGCAAGAACGCGGCGCACCAATCGTCGATCCGTTTGGCGCGCAGGGCGACGAGATATTGATTCACCGCGGGCAGCATGGTGCGGCGCATCCGGCCGAAGTCGTAGGTGATCCGGTTCACGGCCGCGGCAGCCTCGTGGTCCCCCAGAATGGTTCGCGGCGAACGGCTTTCATATGCCCGCAGGTACAGTGTCACCAGGTTTGTCCACTCCACCGACCCCCACGGGACGGCACTGAAGTCGACGTGGTCCGTGTTCACCATGTCCTTCCCCTGTCAGCTCGACCCAGCGTAGCGACCTGCTCGGGTCCGGCGGCCATACATCGACTGTCATGCGTATGGTGGACCCGTGCCGGCGGGTGTGCCACGATTACCCGCGGCCGGTCCCAGATAGGAGTTTGGATGTCAAACCGATTGACCGACAAGGTCGCTCTCGTCAGTGGCGGCGCCCGCGGGATGGGTGCCGCGCACGTCCGGAGGTTGGTGGCCGAGGGAGCCAAAGTGGTGTTCGGCGACATCCTCGACGACGAGGGCAAGGCCGTCGCGGCCGAGGTCGGCGACGCGGCACGCTACCTGCATCTCGACGTCACCGACCCCGAGCATTGGGATACCGCCGTCGAGCTCGCGGTGACAGAGTTCGGCCGGCTGGACATCCTGGTGAACAATGCCGGCATCATCAACATCGGGACGTTCGAGGACTACGCACTGTCGGAGTGGCAGCGGATCCTCGACATCAACCTGACCGGTGTCTTTCTCGGCATCCGGGCGGTCGTGAAACCGATGAAGGCGGCCGGTCGCGGATCCATCATCAACATCTCTTCCATCGAGGGTCTGGCCGGCACCATCGCCTGCCACGGCTACACCGCCACCAAGTTCGCGGTCCGCGGCCTGACCAAGTCCGCCGCGCTGGAGCTCGGCCCGAGCGGTATCCGGGTCAACTCCATCCATCCCGGACTGATCAAGACGCCGATGACCGAGTGGGTGCCCGAGGACATCTTCCAGACCGCGCTGGGCCGCGCCGCCGAACCGGAGGAAGTGTCCAGCCTGGTGGTGTACCTGGCCAGCGACGAGTCCAGTTATTCCACCGGCTCGGAGTTCGTCGTCGACGGGGGCTGTGTTGCCGGGCTGGGGCACAAGGACTTCTCGGCGGTGGACACCGCCGAGCAACCCGAATGGGTCACCTGATGTCAGAAGGCTTCGGGGTCGCGCTGGATTTCGGCCGGCACCGGATGCTGATACAGCCGTGACGCGTTCTCCCAGGTGATCTTGCGGATGACGTCGTCGGGCAACCCACCGATCTGTTCGTGGATCGTCTGCTGAGTGTGCGGCCACGTCGAGTCGCAGTGCGGATAGTCGGCCTCCAGCATGATGTTGTCCACCCCGATGCGGTCGTACTGCATGAACGACGACTTGTCCTCTACCGCGCAGAACCAGAAGTTGCGCGTGAAAACCTCGGCGGGAGTCAGTCTTTCGCCCAGCGCCTGCCAGGTGCCGTACATCTCGTGGTAGCTGAGCATGTGGTCAAGGCGGTCCAATAACCCCGCCACCCAACCGATTCCGCCCTCCGACAGGCAGATCTTGAGGTCGGGGAACCGGCTGGGCAGACCGGAATACAGCCAATCCACCGCCGCTGAGAGCGCGTAGGCGAAGAACAGCACGCCTTGCACGTCCGGCGGGGCGTCGGCGGTCGTCGACGGTGACGAACCGGAGGACCCTATGTGCAGGTTGACCACCGTGCCGGTCTCGGCACACGCCGCCATCATCGGGTCCCAATGACCGGAGTGGATACTCGGCAAGCCGAGCATGGCCGGGTTCTCGCTGAACGTCACCGCGTGGAAACCCCGTTCGGCGTTCTCCCGGATCATGGCCGCACCCAGCGCCGGATCCAGCAGCCAGGGCAGTTGACACGGAATGATCCGACCGGGATAGGGGCCGGCCCACGCCTCCAGGTGCCAGTCGTTCCAGGCCCGCACCGCGGCCAGGGCCAGGTCGCGATCCCCGGTGACCTGCTGCAGGCGCTGGCCGGCGAATCCGGGCAGGAACGACGGGAAGTTCAGCGACGCGTAGATACCGTTGAGGTCCATGTCCCGGACGCGAGCGTGGATATCCCAAGCGCCCCTGCGCATTTCGTCGAATCGGACCGGTTCGAACCCGTACTCAGAGACGGGCCGCCCCACCACCGCGTTGAACCCGACGTTGGGCAGTATGTGGCCGTCGTAGACCCACGTCTGTCCGCCCTCGGGGGTGTCGACGACCTTCGGTGCGCGGTCGGCGAACTTGCGCGGCAACCGCCCGGTGAAGGTGTCCGGCGGCTCGACGATGTGGTCGTCCACCGAGATGACCGTGTAGCGGCGTTGCGCCCGAGGCGGATCCGGCAGCAACGTCACCGACCGCTCGGCGCCGGTCTTTGCGGTGGTGAAGTTCAGGTCGGCGGCCAGGTCGTCGATCGATTTCATGCCGGGGTCTCCTTTAGGTGGCGAGCAGACGCAAAAGCACCCCAATTCGGTAAGAATTGGGTGCTTTTGCGTCTGCTCGCGCAGGGTTAGGTGAGCACATCGGGGTCGGCTTTGATCGTCATGCGTGCTGCTCCCGCCCAGTAGACGACGGCGGCACGCTCGATCAGCGAGGCCTGCATGCCCTTCATGTCCGACCACTTCATCTCCGACGGCGATCTGCCGGTCAGCAGGACGTCGTAGGCCAGCTTGCACACCCGCTCGATCGACGCCGCGCGGTAGACGGCTTCCGGCAGGGTGCGTCCGGTGGCGATGACCCCGTGGTTGGCCAGGATCGTCAGGTTTGCCCCGCCGATGTGTGCCGCGAGATCGGCTGCGCGAGAGGGGTTGTCAACTTCCCCGTCGTAATCCTCGACGAGGCACAGATCGTCCAGGAACAACGCACCGGTTTGATGGACGAGTTCGGGCAGCCGGCCCAGAGCCGCCAGCACGCACACGTAGTACGGGTGGTTGTGGATGACGACCCGAGCGTCGTCGCGTACCCGGTGCAGTTCGGTGTGGATGTGGATGGCCGGAGTGACGTCCCAGCGGCCGCGGATCACCCGCGCGTCGGCGTCCACCGTGCAGATGTCGGAGGCGGTGAGTTCCTGCCACCACAACCCCCATGGGTTGACCAACATCTCGCTCTGCCCGTCGGGTTGCCAGGTGATGTGACCGGCCATGTTCTCGGCGAACCCGATGGACGCGAGGTGGCGGAAGGCTATCGCCAGCGCCTGTTCGTCGGACAGGTCGACGCCGATCGGCGGCACCACCGAAGGCGCCCACACTTCCAGTCCGCCCCGGCGTGCGTCAGGAGCATTCATCGGCGGCCTCCATCCTGCTTCGGATATCCTCGCGGAGCTGGCCTTTGGCGACCTTACCCCCGGACGAGCGCGGAAGCTCGCCGACTACCACAAGCCGCTCCGGCAGCAATTCCTTCGAGACTCCCAGCGCCAGTAGATGTTCGACGAGCTCGCTCAGTTCGAGGCTACGGCGGCCGACGAGTTCGACGTAGAGACAGACCTTTTCGCCGAACACCGGATCGGGCATGGCAACCGCCGACGCCCCCGCGAGTGCCGGATGGGTCATGGCGGCGTCTTCGACCTGGGCGGCGCTGATGTTCTTGCCGCCCCGCAGAATGAAGTCCGAGGTTCGTCCGGTGACTGTCAGGTAGCCGTCGGCGTCGATCTCGCAGATGTCGCCCATCCGCATCCAATCGTCGCGGGTGAACAATTCGTCGTGGTCGGTACCGGTTCCCAAACCGCCTTCCAAGCCGCCTTCCAAACCGCTGAGGTACCCGAGGCTGGTCGCCGGGCCCCGGCAAGCGGGCTGGCCGCGACCCGTGTGGGTGACGTCGAGGTCACCGTCGAAAAGACGTACCGACATCTCCGGGATTATCCGCCCGCCGGTTCGCAGGCGTTGTTGCTGCGGGTCGTCCAGCGTGGTCCCGCTGAGCACTCCGGTCTCGTTGGAGCCATAGAACTGCAGGATTTGGGCGCCGCTGAGGTCCTCGAACTCCGCAGCGGGCCGGTACGGCAGCGCCTCGCCGCCGGTGAAGACCACCCGCAGCGAGCTCATGTCGTGCCCCCGGCGATCCGGGTCCGCCATCAGCATCGTCAATTGCGTACTGACACAACATAATACGGTCACACGGTGTCGGGCTATCGCTTCGTACACCGCAGCGGTGGTGAACCGCTCCAGGATCACCGTGGTCGCACCCAGGTGAATCGGGGTGGTGTGGCTGGTCCATATTCCGAATCCGAATGGCATCGGGATCACCGGCAACATTACGTCGTCGGGGGTCAGCAGCCCGTGGGCGACGGCCTTCCGATGAAAGTAATGCCAACGGTTCTGGGTGTGCACCACGCACTTGGGTAGTCCGGTGGTCCCGGAGGTCGAGTTGATCAGGAAGACGTCGTCGGGTCCCAACTGAGCGGCAGCCTCGACGGCACCGGGGCGCACGTCCGGGTCCAGACGCAAGTCGGGGCGCAGGATCAGCACCGGCAGTCCCACCATGGTGGCCGCATCAGTCGCTGCCGCCCCGCGCGGCGGATCGCTGATCAGCAACGTGGGCTGCGTGGCACGCAACAGATGAGCGCCTTCCCGCACCCCGGCGCGCGCGCCGATGCCGACCACGACGGCGCCGCAGCGTTCGACGGCGACGAACAACACGTGGATGGCCGCCGAATCACCGTGCCACACCGCGACCCGGTCGCCGAGCCGGACCCCGCAGGCGACCAGCCGTCCAGCCAAAGCCGTTGCCGGCGGTGTCGAATTCGTGCCACGTCAGCGCCGCTGCCGCACGGTCCTGCCGCGAGTCGAGGTACGCCGTGCGCTCCGGCGAGTGCTGTGCGTGACCGCGCACCGCGTCGGACAGCGTCGTATCCGACCACCAGCCCGCCGCGCGGTAGCGGGCTGCGTCTGCAGCCGCATAGGCGGGCGATCGCGCCATCGTCAACGCGCTGGCGTGCATAGCCATGATGATAGGAAACGACGTCCGGGGCTGGTGGTCCCGGAGGCGCGTCCAGGTTCAACTTTCTGACCGGTGAATTTATCGGGCTCCAAGGATTTATAGAGAATCCTTTAAGACCGTTGCCGAAGTCTGATGTGGCCCGCCACCAACCGGGAGCGGGCTGACCTCATACAGGAGCTCAGGCACCGTCATGGCCATTGTCGACTCGCCGGCACACCATCACGCCCATTTCCCCGGATCGCACCACGCGCCGCCCGGACCAGCATCGGGCCCAGTCGGCTACCGGGATCAGCCGGTTCGCCACCCGTGGGAGATCGGTCTGCTGGTCCTGGTCATCTTGACCAGCGTGGTCCTCTACCTGATCGCGATCGCCGTAGTGGTATCCGGCAAGACCAGTCTGCTGTGGCTTTCGGTGCTTGCCACGCCGCTGGCGCTGTTCCTGGGCCGAGGATTGAACTACGGCCGGCAACGCACCAACGGTGTCAAAATGTCGCCCACCCAGTTTCCGGAAGGCTACTGGCTGGTCGTCGAAGCGGCACAGCGGTTCGGTCTGACCGAAGTCCCGGACGCCTACGTCGTCTTGGGCAACGGACAGATCAACGCGTTCGCCAGCGGCCACGGCTTCCGCCGGTATGTGGTGGTGTACAGCGACCTGTTCGAGGTCGGTGGCCAGGCTCGCGACCCCGAGGCGTTGGCTTTCGTGATCGGTCACGAGGTCGGACACATCGCGGCTGGGCACGCCTCCTACTGGCGACAGCTCAGCCAGTTGGCCATGAAGGTTCCGTTCCTCGGTCAAGCGCTGTCCCGGTCGATGGAGTACACCGCCGACAACTACGGCTACGCGTTCCGCCCGGAGGGCGCCCGCCGCGCCATCGGAGTGCTCAGCGCCGGTAAGTACTTGCTGCGCTGGGTGGACTTCGATGGGATGGCCGACCGGGCCAGCACGGAGACGGGGTTTTTCGTGTGGCTCTCCAACATGATGGCCTCCCACCCCGTCAACACCTGGCGGGCATCGGCCCTGCGCAATCGCTCCGCCGCCGGCTCGCTGTTCCTCCGCCCCAAGCAATCGGCCCTTCAGCCGACCCACTGGACGGCACCGCAGCACGGCAATTGGGCGCGCTAGCCTCCGATAAACACCAGACCGGGTCGGGTCCGGGCTGCCGAGCGGCGCCACGCGACGGCGTCGCTCGGTAGTCGTCGGGACGCACCGCTCAGCGGAGCGCACCAACGGGTAGACATATCAGCATGACTTCGGACAAGCATGACCTGGCCGTGCGCATGGCCAAGTTGGCGCAGACCATAGCCACGCCGCGCACCATCGAGCAGATTCTGAGCGACGTCACCGCGGCTGCCGTCGAGCTGATACCCGGCGCCGACACGGCCGGAGTGCTGCTGGTCCACCGCGGCGGCACGTTCGAATCGCTCGGCGATGTCACCGAGCTGCCCGAAAAACTCGACGAACTGCAACACCGCTTCCAAGAGGGCCCCTGCTATCAGGCCGCGCTACACGACACGATCGTGCGGACCGACGATTTCCGGACCGAAGAACGCTGGCCGCAATACTCGCCGGCTGCCCTCGAACTCGGCGTGCTCAGTGGGTTGTCCTTCAAGCTCTACACCGCCGAACGCACCGCGGGCGCGCTGAACCTCTTCGGGTTCGAAGCCGGCGTCTGGGACGCCGAAGCGGAAACCATCGGCACCGTGCTCGCGGCGCATGCCGCCGCGGCGATCCTGGCCGGACGCCAGGACGAGAACATGCAGGCGGCGCTGTCCACCCGAGACCGCATCGGGCAGGCCAAAGGCATCATCATGGAGCGTTACAACGTCGACGAGGTACGTGCGTTCCAGATGCTGCGCGCCCTGTCCCAGGAGAGCAACTCCAAACTCGTCGACATCGCGCAACGGGTCATCGACACCCGCGGCGGCGGCACCGCCGAGTGATCAGCCGCTCTTCAGCCGGATCTTCCAGCGCACGAAGCCCAGGTAGAAGATGCTCAGCACCACAAGCATCGCCATGTCGAAGATCCAGGCGCCCGCGGTGTGTTTCCAGTGCGAGTCCTTCGGCACCTGGGGCACCGGACACAACGTGGTCAGGTCGATGGTGGAGGCCGACGCCGCGAAGCCCCATCGCGCCGGGGTGACCCACGACATCTGGTCCAGGCCCATCCGGTTGGTCACCGGGATCATGCCGCCGGAGAACACCAGCTGCGACATGACTGCCACCACGAGCAGCGGCATGATCTGCTCGTTGGACTTGGCGACGGCCGACAACACCAATCCGAGCATGGCCGACGCGACCGTGGTTGCCGCGATGTCGACGTAGAGCTCCAGCGCGGCACTGCCCAGCACGGAGGCGTCCACCTTGGGGCCGGGCTTGCCGAGGAGCGCGATGATGGTCACGATCGCCGACTGGACCAGCGCCATGACGGTGTACACGCAGACCTTAGCCAGCAGATAGGCGGTGGTGGACAGGCCCACCGCCTGTTCTCGGAGGAAGATCGCCCGCTCGCCGATCAGGTCGCGGATGGTCAGCGCCGTCCCCATGAACACCGCACCGACATTGAGCAGCACCAAGATCTGAGCCGGCTCGGTGGGAGCGTCACTCGGATTGGGTGGGGCCATGTTCGGGGCATTGAAACCGACGTCACCGGGCACCGACATGGACAGCGCACCCATGATGAACGGCAATATCGCCAGGAAGATGAAATAGCCGCGGTCGGAGATGATCAGCCGCAGCTGACGTCGGGCGATCGTGGAGAACTGCCGGAGCAGGCTGGTATGCGCCGCCTCACCCAACTCGGCGGGTTGCTCGGTGGGCGGCACTGGCGGTGGCGGACCGGTGCGTTCCAGGTACCGGGCCTTGGCCCCGTCCGGGTCGTCGGCGACGGTGCTGAAGATGTCGGCCCAGTTGGTCGTGCCCATGGACGGGCCGATCTGGCTCGGCGGCCCGCAGAACGCGGTCTTGCCGCCCGGCGCCAGCAACAGCACCTGGTCGCAGACGTCGAGGTAGGTCAGCGAGTGGGTGACGACCAGCACCACACGCCCGGCGTCGGCCAGTTGCCGAAGCATCGTCATGACCTGCCGGTCCAAGGCCGGGTCCAGACCCGAGGTCGGCTCGTCGAGGATCAGCAGCGACGGGCCGGTGAGCAACTCCAGCGCCACCGAGGCGCGTTTGCGCTGACCACCGGACAGCTTGTCGACGCGGGTCTCGAGGTGCTTGGTCATCTCGAGTTCCTCGAGCACCCGGGCGACCACCTGTTCGCGGTCTTCCTTGGTGGTGTCCGGGGGCAGGCGCAGCTCGGCGGCGTACATCAGAGCCTGACGCACAGTCAGCTGACCGTGGACGACGTCGTCCTGCGGCACCATGCCGATCCTGCTGCGCAGCGACGCGTACTCGGCGTGCACGTTGTGACCCTCGAAGGCGACCGTGCCGCTGGTCGGGTGGGTGTAGCCGGCGACCAGCTTGGCGAAGGTCGATTTGCCCGCACCGGAAGGACCGATGACCGCGGTAAGCATTCCGGGGCGTGCGGTGATCGAGATGTTGTCCAGCAGCGTCTTGTTGCCCTCGATCGTCCACGTCACCCCGCGCACGTCCAGTCCGCCGGTACGGGTTTCGAGCAGGCTCTCTTCGCGACGGGACAGGACACCGTTCTCGAAGACGAGGTCGATGTTGCCGATCGTGACGACGTCGCCGTCGCGCAGCACGGCGGACTCGACCCGGGTGCCGTTGACGAAGGTGCCGTTGATGCTGCGGTTGTCGCGTATCTCGATGCCGTTGGGCGACGGGATCAGGGTCGCGTGGTGGCGCGAGGCCAGCACCTCGGGGATGACGATGTCGTTGTCGTCGGCGCGACCGATCTTGATGGCGTTCGGCGGCAGGTCGCCGCCGGCCTTGCCCGGCCGCAGGATCTTCATCATCGAAGTCCTGCCGCCCACGTCGGCCGTGCGGCCGATCACCGGCGGCGGCTGCGCTCCGGCGGCGGGACGGTAGATGTGCGGCGACGAACCCGGTCCGCCTTGCTGCGGGTGCATCGGTTGCGGGCCGGACGGGTAGCGCGGCTGCGGTCCCGACGGCGGCGCCGCGGGCATCCGCGCTGTCGACGGGGGCGCCGGCGGCTGTCCCCAATTCTGGCCGCTCTGTTGGGGAATCGGACCGCTGGGCCGCGCCGGTATCGCCATCGCCGTCGTCGGCGGCGGGCGACCCACCGTTCCCTGGCTCCGGCGGCCCACCTCGAAGTCCAGTGCCGGGCCGTCCGGGTTGCCGATGTTGACGCGCTGCCCGTCCTGTATGTCGACAACCGGCACACGTCGGTTGTCGACATACAGCCCGTTGAGGCTGCCGTTGTCGATGGCGACCCATCGGCCCTGGTCAAACCGCAACAACAGGTGCACGCGGGAGATGAGGGGGTGTGCGACGCGGACGTCCGCGCGCAAGTCACGCCCAATGACTACGTCGTGGCCTGCTGCGAAGGTGCGTTCGGCTCCGTCATACCGCACGGTCAACACAGGCGGGGCAGCTGTCTGGGTCATCGCAGACAACTGTATCGGCAGGTTGGTCGTTTGCAGAAGGAAGACGTCAAATATGTGTTACCGATGCTGCGGCGGCCGATCAGCGGCGTGGCGGCGCGTTGCCTCGGCGGATCTCCTCCAGGCACTGCAGCCGCGTCTGCCCGGTCTGCTGCACGCAGACCTGAACCGGGGTCTCTTGCTCACTGGGCAGCGGCGTCTCGTTGGGTCCCGGAGCCGAGGTGACGGTGGGACTCGCGACGGGCCCCTTGGTCAGCGACCAGATGCCTTTGTCCGGGTCCTGCACGCCCTGCAGCGGCGAGCAGAAAGCGTCGGCGTCGGCCCGTGTCGTTCCGACGCTGCCAAGCGGGTAACACTCCGCACCGATCGCGACCACCGGTACCGGCTCGACGTTTCCCGGGATCGGTGTGCCGGCGGCTGCGGAGGTGGTAGCGGGCGCCGACGGTGCCGCGCTCGCCGTGGTCGTCGCGGTCAGCGAAGCGGTCGCGGCCCGCTCGTCTTCGTCGGCACGCAGGAACTCCCGCAGCCCGAAAACAATGGCGATCACCAGCAAGATCGCCAGAACCCCGGGGACCAGGACGGCGGGCCGCAGCAGCGACCTACTCGATGGCGGCGACGCGACCGCGGGCAGGGACAGGTTGGTCTCGTCGGCGTCACCGGTGTCGCCCAGGTGATGGCCGAGCGCACGCGCGAAGTCGACGCACCGCAGGTAGCGGTCTTTGGGATCTTTGGACAGCGCCTTGCTGAACACCGGATCGAGATCGGCCAGGGAGGGACGCCGTTCGCCGATCGGCGGGGGTGCCGCGGTGAGATGCTGACTGATCACCACCGCCGGGTTCGTGTGCTGGAACGGGGGCGAGCCGGTGAGCAGCTGGTAGGCCGACGCCGCGAGTGCATACTGGTCCGCCCGGCCGTCCAGGTCGTTGCCCATCAGTTGTTCGGGGGCCGCGTAGGCGACGGTGCCGACCGTCATGTTCGTGGCGGTCAAGCCGGTCGATTCGCCCACCAGGCCGGCAATCCCGAAGTCGGCCAACAGGATTCGTCGAGCCGGTGAATCGGGCTGGGCAATGAGCATATTGGCGGGCTTGACGTCGCGGTGCATCATCTTGTGTTCGTGCGCGTAATCCAGCGCCTCGGCCACCGCGGTGATGATCTCGACGACCTCGGGTCCCGGCATCCCGTTCGGATAGCGTTCTTCCAGCAGAGCGCCCGCGTCGGTGCCGTCGACGTAGTCCATGTCGATCCACAGCTGCCCGTCGGTTTCGCCACGGTCGTGCACCGCCACGATGTGCGGGTGCCATAGGGCCGCGGCGGTCTCGGCCTCGCGATAAAAACGCTCGCGGTATTCGCTGTCCGCGGATACATCGGCCTTGACGACCTTCAGCGCATCCTGGCGCGGCAGTCTCGGGTGTTGAGCCAGATAGACCTCACCCATCCCGCCGGATCCGAGCCGCCGGACAATGGTGTATCCGGCGAACGTGGAGCCTTCGTCGAGCGGCATGGCGGCATAGTAGCCTGCGGCCACGTTGCGCAAACCCAGTCTCGGCTGCGGCGCCGGCATCCGCGTTCTGGTGGGCCCGCGCCCGGAAGCGACCAGCCAACTGGCCGGGTTGAGCGGGGCACCGCGCGGACGAGAACGCAACAAAGGTTTGGTTGTGGGTTTGACCTGCACAGAAGTCGGGGAATCTGCACAGGGCAGCCCAGCCGCGAGCGAGGCTGGGCATGCAATACACGACCTACACTCACAGTGAACGTGTGGTACCCGCGTGTCGAATGCAGGATCTCTCATAATCATTGCTATGCAACATATTTCGGATCTTTGTTTTATCTGAGTGAACAACTGTGTACTGTTGGACCCATGGCGGAACGCGGCGCTCAGCCTCAGGTATCCCGTGGCCGTAGGTTGTTCCTGAAAGCTGTCCGGAACTTATTCAAGCCCCTACAGCCCGACGACTACATCGAGATGATCAACCCGTTATGGACAACGAAGGAGTTGCGCGGGAAGGTCGAGCGGGTCGAGTCCCAGGGCTCGGAAGCCTCGAGCGTTCTGATTCGCCCGGGTTACGAGTGGCCCGGCCATAAACCCGGCCAGTATGTGCGGCTGGGTCTCGTCATCGACGGGGTCTACCACTGGCGCGCGTACTCGCTGACATCTGATCCGGAACCCGTCGACGGTCTGATCAGCGTGACGCCCAAGAAGGTGGACAGCGGTGTGGTGTCGCCTTATCTGGTCGAGAAAATCCGGCCCGGGGAACTGGTGCGACTCGGCGAGATCGAAGGCGTGTTCACCCTGCCCGAGCCCTTACCCGACAAGATGCTGTTCATCAGCGCCGGCAGTGGCATCACGCCGATCATGAGCATGCTGCGCAGCCTCGATCACCGCGATGAACTGGGCGACGTGGTGCACATTCACTCCGCTCGCACCCGCGAGCAAGTGATGTTCTTGTCCGTCCTCGAAGATCTCGACGGCCGTCACGAGAAGATGCGACTGGACATTCGCCTGACCGGAGATCGCGGCCGACTCGAACCCGAGGACCTGGATGAGGAGTGCCCGGACTGGCGCGAGCGTGAAGCGTTCTGCTCGGGACCGGAAGAGATGCTTGATGCGCTGATCGAGCATTGGGAGAAAAACGGCGATCCGGATCGCCTGCACTTCGAGCGATTCCAGCCGAAGATCGGCGGTGACGCCGGCGACGGCGAAGGCGGCGAAGTCAACTTCCTCAAGAGTGACAAGACGGTCGAATGCGACGGCGGCACATCCATTTTGGAAGCAGGCGAGAACGCCGGCCTGGAACTCGCGTTCGGATGTCGCATCGGGATCTGCCACACCTGCGTGGGCACCCTCAAATCGGGAAAGCTGCGTGATCTGCGCTCCGGTGACATCAGTGAACCCACCGAGCAGGAAGTTCGGATCTGCATCAATGCCGCCGAAGGCGACGTCGAACTAGAACTGTGATCGAAAGGAACCGCAGTGACTTCTACGGTGCAACGTACCGAAAGCCCGTTCGCCCATTTGGGGGAACAAGAGCGAGAGAAGCTGGGTAAAGAACTCGACGCGATTCATGACGACGTGTTCGCCGATCTCGGTGACCGCGACCGCCGGTACATCAAGTCGGTCATCACCGCCCAGCGCCAAATTGTGGTGGTGGGCCGGGTCCTGCTACTGGCCTCTCGATCTAGAACCGCGTGGGTCGTCGGCGCGGCGTGTCTGGGGCTGGCGAAGATCCTGGAGAACATGGAGATCGGGCACAACGTGATGCACGGTCAATGGGATTGGATGAACGATCCCGATATTCATTCTTCGAAATGGGACTGGGACACCGCGTCAACTGCGGAGTCATGGCGGCACTCGCACAACTACATCCATCACACGTACACAAACATCCGGGGCAAGGACAAGGATCTCGGCTACGAGATCATGCGGATCGACCCCAATCAGAAGTGGCGTCCGTACTACCTGGGGCAACCGCTCTATAACTTGCTGCTCACCATCCTGTTCGAGTGGGGTGTCGCCGTACACGACATGGACATCGAGGCGATCCGGGCCAGGGAGAAGCCGTGGTCGGAGGTGCGCAAGGACCTGAAAGGCATCAGCGTCAAGGCGCGCTCGCAGATCATCAAGGACTACATCGGATGGCCGGTAATCAGTGCGGGCGCATATGCCTTGGTACAACTGGCCTTCGGTGGACAACTCGAACCGCCGGCGGCATCGCGACTCGGCCGGCGTCTGCGCAAGATTTCGGGCACGGGACGGGTGGGCGCGGCAGCCACATTCTTCGACAAGGTGTTACCCGGGGTGGAGAGCACCTACCTGCGCACCTTGGCCGCCGACGTGCTGGCCAATGTCATCCGTAATGTGTGGGCACACGCCATCATTTTCTGCGGGCATTTTCCCGACCAGACCTACACGTTCAGCGAGGAAGAAGTCGAGGACGAGACGCGCCCGGAGTGGTATTTGCGCCAGTTGGTCGGCGCGGCCAACATCGACGGCAGTCCGCTGTTCCACGTGATCAGCGGCAACCTCGGCTACCAGGTGGAGCATCACCTGTATCCGGATATGCCGGCCAGTCGGTACTCCGAGATCGCGCCGAAGATCAAGGACATCTGCGAGCGCTACGAGCTGCCCTACAACACCGGGCGGTTCTCTAAACAGTGGTTCATGGTGCACCGCACCATCTTCCGACTGGCGTTCCCGGGCGGTAAGCCACGGCCGAAGCCCGGACCGTACCGCAGCGGGGAGCGGTCCACCCCTCGCCACGAATACAGTGAGGCAAATCGTTCCCGCGAGCGGGTCCCTGCCGAGCACCCGGACTCCGGCCCCGAGCACGAGTCGAGCGGCGTGGAGGTGCAACCGCCGCCGCGCGGCAAGGAGTGACTCGTTACCCCAGCGTGGTGTGCATCAGCATCACGTCGTATGCCGACCACAGCGAGAGGTTGAAGTACACGTCCTTGCCCGTCGACCAGGGATGCATCATCGGCGCGTAGACACCGCCGGGCATCTGGAAGTTCGAAACCAGCAGATGCTCCGGGCTGTACGGTCCTTGCGGCGTCGGCGCGGTCCGCGCCACGACGTCGTTGGCGCCGTTGGTGTACATCACCAGGTACTGCTTGAGGTAGGTGTTGTACTGGGCCGACATCTCAGCGACCGGACCCGGGATCACCGGTGTGGCCGCCGACGGCTTGTTCGGGACCCAGGAATTCGAATCCCCGTTCCAGTACTCATATTTGGTGAGGTCGGGGATGAAGCGCGGCTGCACCCGCGACAGGTGCGCCGCCCCACCGCGACCATTCGGAGTGCCGAACGAATACAGGTAACCGTCACCGCCCTTGACGTAGGCGCCCATCTGGAAGTTCTCGTTGCCCTCGACGTACGGCACCCGCGCGGCATCGGGTCCGTTTGCACGGATGGTGCCCGGGTAGACAGCCCAGTTCTGGCCGTTGTCGGTGGACATCGCGATCCCCGAGTAGTTGGTCCACCACTCGCCGTCGCGACCCCAGTCCTTGATCGACATGAAGTTGATGTACTGCGTCTTTCCGACGGAGATGGCAGCGGTCGGGATGATTCCCGTCTCTTCCTTCGCGTATTTGATGCTGTTGATGACCTGTCGGGAAAAGCCCGGCTGTTGTGTCGGGGAACCGGCGTATCGGTTGGACGGATCACCGGCGGACACGTGCAGTCCATGGGACAGATCCTGGTCGGTGCTGCGGAACAGCACGTTGTAGCGCCACTGGTCACCCTTGACGGCGCAGTAGCCGAAGGTGTCGCCGAATGCCATCAGCACCTGGTGGTTGGCGGGATCGCCGTTGTCCCAGAGGATCCCGAGATCGGTACCGGAGATGCCGAAGCGCTCGAGGGTCTTGTTCGGGCCTTCCGGACCGGTCACCCACTCGACCAGCGCGGTGTTCGAGCCTCCCAGAGCAGCACCGGAATCCGGTGCACCCTCGGGCACGGCCGGTGCCGGCGCCGGGTTGGGCGGGACGGCCGCCTCGGGGGCCAACTGTCCGGCGGGGGCCTGCTGGCCGGCTGCGGGAGGCGCCGGGGCCGGCGGCGCGGGGTTGGCGCCGGGGACCAGCGCCTGCTGTTGCAGCGGCGCGGAATACCGCTGACCAGGTTGCTGGACGCGCTGCAGCGGACCCACCCGCGGCAGCGGGGCGCGATCATTCGCACCGCGGGGCCGCTTGTTCATCGGGCCGAGCACCTTGCCGCCCGGGTTGGTCACCACCGCGTTGGCCGGCGGCGGGACGTTGGCTTCGGGCGCGCTGCACGGCAGCGCATGCGCGTTGGGTGTCAGCCCCGGGACAAGGACGGTCGGGAGCAGCAGCCCGATCGTGGCTGTCGCTGCCAGCGATACCGAAACGAAGCGAGGAATCGCCGACATGTCGCACCTTTCCAGGGTCGGACGCCGAATTGACGTCCGCAGTGGGTTGATGTGACGATAGTGACCGTTGTGACCGTTGTGACCGTTGAGCAGACAATAGGTACCCGTCCGTGACCGTGTCGCAATCCATTCGTCGGTCGTCATCCGGCGAGACGACGAGCCGTGCGGGAGCCCGAAACCACCGTCGCCGCAGGCGAATTCACGCAGCACGCACCACCTTGACGGCGACGCCGCCGCGCCCACGGTAATGCGTCGGGCATTGAGAGACATCTCATGCTTAGGTCGCCCTTGCAGCGGATATACAGGCGGGGGTCGCGGTCCGGATCGGACACCCACATCTAGGAGGCACGGTGGTCACCATTGGCAGTTCGCAGGGCACCGCCGGCGACAGGACCGCTCCGGAAGAGCGTCCCGAAGTCTGGCCCGGCAAGGCCTACCCGCTGGGCGCGACCTACGACGGATCCGGGACGAATTTCGCGGTGTTCAGCGAACTCGCCGAACGGATCGAGCTGTGCTTGTTCGACGACGAGGGCAACGAGACCAGGATTGCGCTGCCCGAGGTCGACGGATTCGTCTGGCACGCGTTTCTGCCCAGCGTCGAGCCGGGTCAGCGGTACGGATTCCGGGTGCACGGTCCCTACGATCCCGGCAACGGTCAGCGCTGCAACCCCAACAAGCTGTTGGTCGACCCATACTCCAAGGCGATCGACGGCAGCTTCCAATGGGACCAGTCGCTGTTCAGCTACAACTTCGGCGATCCCGACAGCCGCAACGACGAGGACTCGGCCGCCAACATGCCCAAGTCGGTGGTGATCAACCCGTACTTCGACTGGGGGGTGGACCGGCCGCCCGGTCACGAATACGCCGACACCCTCATCTACGAGGCGCACGTCAAGGGCCTCACCCAGACCCACCCGGCGATCCCCGAGCGCATCCGCGGCACCTACTCGGCGATCGCGCACCCGGCGATCATCGAACACCTGACCAACCTGGGCGTCAATGCCATCGAGCTGATGCCGGTGCACCATTTCGCCAACGACTCGACGCTGATCGACAAAGGGCTGTCAAACTACTGGGGCTACAACACCATCGGATTCTTCGCCCCTGACTTCAAGTACACCGCCAGCAACAATCCGGGCGGGCAGGTGCAGGAATTCAAAGCCATGGTGCGCACCCTGCACGAAGCCAACATCGAGGTGATCCTCGACGTGGTGTACAACCACACCGCCGAAGGCAACCACATGGGGCCCACGCTGTCGATGCGCGGAATCGACAACGCCGCCTACTACCGGCTGGTCGAGGACGACAAGCGGTACTACATGGACTACACCGGCACCGGCAACAGCCTCAACGTCGGGCATCCGCACACCCTGCAGCTGATCATGGACTCGCTGCGCTACTGGGTGACCGAAATGCACGTCGACGGCTTCCGGTTCGATCTGGCCTCCACACTGGCCCGCGAGTTCTACGATGTCGATCGCCTTTCCACGTTTTTCGAACTGGTGCAACAGGATCCGGTCGTCAGCCAGGTCAAGCTCATCGCCGAACCGTGGGATGTCGGCCCTGGCGGCTACCAGGTGGGCAACTTCCCCCCGCAGTGGACGGAATGGAACGGCAAGTTCCGGGACAGCATCCGCGACTTCTGGCGCGGTGAGGACGCCATCCTCAGCGAGTTCGCGTCCCGGCTCAGCGGTTCGGCCGACCTCTACGAGCACACCGCGCGACGCCCGGTGGCCTCCATCAACTTCGTCACCGCGCACGACGGTTTCACGCTGCGAGACCTGGTGTCCTACAACGAGAAACACAACGAAGCCAACGGCGAAGACAACAACGACGGCGAGTCGCACAACCGGTCGTGGAACTGCGGCGCCGAAGGTCCTACCGACGATCCCGAGATCAACGCGCTGCGCGCCCGCCAGCAACGCAACTTCTTGGCGACAACCATTCTGTCGCAGGGTGTTCCGATGATCTGTCACGGAGACGAACTCGGCCGCACCCAGAACGGCAACAACAACGGCTTCTGCCAGGACTCCGAACTGACCTGGATCGATTGGGAGAACGCCGACACCGAGCTCATCGAGTTCACCCGTGCGGTGACCACCCTACGGGCCGAGCATCCGGTGTTTCGCAGGCGGCGCTTCTTCACCGGCGCCCCGGTGCGCCACCGCGGTTCGGCGGGCATACCGGATATTTCGTGGTTCCGCCCCGACGGCTCGGAAATGAGCGACGAGGACTGGGACTCCGGCTTCGGCAAGTCGGTGGCGGTGTATCTGAACGGGCTGGGCATTCCGGGCACCGATACGCGCGGTCAGCGCATCACCGACGATTCCTTCGTGCTGTGCTTCAACGCCCATCACGAGCCGATCGAATTCGTCCTTCCCCCTGACGAATTCGGGCCGAACTGGATTCCGGTGCTCGATACCGCGACCGGCGACGGACAAGTCGAGCAGAACGATCCGCTGCCGCCGCAGGGCAAGATCACCGTCGAGGGTCGCGCCGTGCTCGTATTGCGGCTCGAGCGCACCGATTAACCACGAGTTCACGCCGCCGATGCCGATACCCGACCGACGTTCGGTGCCGATTCGACGGCGTCGTCGCCGGGTATCTGATTAAGCAACCGTCCGGAAACGAAGGATTGTCATGAGCGCGAAGTCGAAAACCTTGTACATGCCGCTGTCGATCGTCACCAGTGTGACCGGTGGGCTGCTGGCCGGCGCCGTTTTCAGCCAGGTGTGGAAGCGATTCAGCAACGACGAACCCGCGCCGCCGGATCCCAAGGATCTCAGCAACTCCATGCGCTCCGCGCTGATCGGCGCCGGCCTGCAAGGACTGATCTTCGGCGTGGTCAAGGCTGCGGTGGACCGGGCCGGTGCCCGCGGCTATCAGGCCGTGACCAACGAGTCCCCCGTGCCCTGACGTCACCGGTCGCTGTACTAGAACGTGTTACAGTCTGCCCGACCGGGGCCTCCCGGGCAGCATGGGCAAGGAGACCCGATGGCTTCTCACCGCCGACGAGATTCTCGAAAAGCACAGTCGCAGCAATGAACCGGTGATGAGCAAGACGCGTTCGCTGGCGCTGGTGACCGTCGCATACGTGGTCGCGGTCGGCGTCGCCGCCGTCTGGCTGGCATGGGGACCGACCACCGGACGCCTCTGGCTGGACACGTTCGTCGCCGACGTGCTGGCGACCCTGGTGGTGTTCGCGTTCAGCCGCGGGTATCGCAATTCCAGTTTCTACGACGCTTATTGGAGCGTCATTCCGCCGCTGCTGACCTTTTACTGGTGGAGCCAGTCCGGCGTGGACCAACTGCGGTGTTGGCTGGTCGCGGTACTGGTCACGGTGTGGGCGGTGCGGTTGACCGCCAACTGGGTGTACGGATTTCCCGGACTGCATCACGAGGACTGGCGCTACGGAATGTTCCGGGAGCGCGCCGGGCGCTGGGAGTTCGTCGTCGACCTGGTCGCAATCCACCTCATCCCGACGGTTCAGGTCTTCGCCGCGATGCTGCCCGTGTATGTCTGCGTGACGCGTCCCGGCAGCGACATGCGGTGGCTGACGGTGACGGCCTTCGTCGTCGGGCTGGCCGCGGTGACCCTGGAATTGGTCGCCGACGTTCAGCTGCACCGGTTCGTGGCGAACCGGCGCCCCGGCCAGGTGATGGACCAGGGACTGTGGAGCTGGTCGCGGCACCCGAATTACTTCGGGGAGTTCACTTTCTGGCTCTCCCTGGCATTGTTCGGAGTGGCCGTCGCACCGTCGGACGCGTGGTGGCAAATCCTGGGGGCACTGGCGATGCTGGGGATGTTCCTCGGTGCCAGCATCCCGATGATGGAGACGCGCAGTCTCGAGCGCCGGCCCGAATATCGACACGTCATGGACCGGGTGCCCCGCTTCGTGCCGCGACCACCGCGGCACGCCCCGGCATGAGTCGCAAGCGCGTCGTCATCGCCGGCTTGGGTGACGTGGGTTTGTTGACCGCGATCCGGCTGGCTCAGCATGCCGACGTCGTCGGAATCTCGGCGAAACCCGGGCTGGTCAGCGGGCAGGAGCTCGGCGTGAGGCTGGCCCGTCCCGATGACTGGGCGCGCGACTACTGGATACCGTTCGACCGCTTCCGGGGACTGGACCGGGTGCGCACCGTCCAAGCGACGCTGACAGGGCTGGACTTGACAGGCCGCACCGTCGCGGCCCGACGCGCCGACGGCACGGTCGTCACCGAATGCTTTGACGCGCTGGTCATTTCGACCGGGGTCAGTAACGGGTTCTGGCGTCAGCCCACGCTGCAGTCGCCTGCGGATGTGGGTGCGCAGCTCTACGCCGCCCACGAGCGGCTGGCGACCGCGAAGTCGGTGGCCGTCATCGGCGGCGGAGCGGCCGCGGTCAGCAGTGCCGTCAACCTGGCCACGACGTGGCCGGACAAGCAGATCGACCTGTACTTCCCCGGGGACCGCCCGCTGCGCGAGTACCACCCGCGTATCTGGAACCGCGTCCATGCCCGATTGACCGGACTCGAGGTGGGCCTGCATCCTGGGCACCGCGCCGTGATCACCGACAGCTTCACCGGCAACGAGATCACCAGTGACCCCGTTCGCTGGAGCACCGGACAGACCCCGGCCGTCGCCGACGCCGTGCTCTGGGCGATCGGCCGGGTGCGCCCCAACACCGAATGGTTGCCGCCCGAACTGCTCGACGAATGCGGATTCGTCCGGGTGACACCGGAGCTGTGGGCTCCCGGGCATCGGGACGTGTTCGCCGTCGGCGACGTCGCCGCCACCGATCCGCTGCGCAGCTCGGCCCGAAACCGCGGAGATGCGTTGGTGGCCAGCAACATTCGTGCTGCGTTCGCCGGGCGCCCGTTGCAGCCTTTCCGTGCCCCCCATCGGCGGTGGGGTTCGTTGGTGGGTATCCAGCCCGACGGGTTGGAGGTCTTCTTCCCCACCGGTCATGCGTTCCGCTTTCCCGCTTGGGCGGTCGAGCGGGTGGTGATGCCGGGGATCGTCCGCTGGGGTTTGTACCGCGGTGTGCGCGAGAACCGTCCCTTCGGGTGAGAGGAGCAAGACGTGGAACTCTGGGAATTGGTTGCCCGCGAACAGATCAGAGATACCCTCGCGCGGTACAACTGGTCGGGTGACGCCGGGCGGGTGACAGCACTGGCCGAAACGTTCTGTGCGGACGGCGTTCTCGAGGTTCGTGGCATGGAACCGCTGCGCGGCCGGTCCGGCATCGCGGCGTTTCTCGGCAACGTGGCGGGTGGCGTCGCCACCACCGGTTCGGACGTCAAACCCGTCGTCCGGCACATCCTGACCAACGTGTGGTTCACCGAGCTGGCTCCGCAACGTGCCGAGGTCTCGTCGTACTTCACGGTCGCAACTCACGTCGGGCTCGACCACTTCGGTCGTTATCGCGACATTCTGGTACCAAACGGCCACACATGGCTGATCCAGCACCGAAAGGTATCGACCGACTGGGCAGCACCCGACTCGGTGATGGCGCGGCCTAGCTGATCGCCGGTACCCGTCGGCCGACGCTGAGCCGTGCGGCCGCCGCGGCCGTCAGGAAACCGCCGAGTGCCGTCCACCCGTCGACCCCGGCCAAGCCGTTCTTCGCCAGCAGCACCAGCGCAATGCCGGCTGCGCAGACCAGCGCCCCGGCCACCGCCGACCATCTGCCGGGTTCGACTGGCGCGTCCCACCATGGCAGCCGCCGATGTTCGAGCGGCGACAGCAGGCGAAAGGTCACCGCCATGACGGCGGCGAACACCAAGGCGCGCAACGCCAACAGCCCCCAGAACCCCGGTGCGTGCACGTCATAGGCATCCAGGCCGACGGCATGCAGAGCGAAGGTGGCCACCGCGATCGCCGGGATGTGCCACAGGTAAAGAGTCATCGCGCCGCCGTTGCCGACCATGACCGCGCGCCAGACCTTGGGTCGCTCGGCCCAACGGCGGACCGGGCCGGCAACAGCGACGAACATGCACGACATCCAGGTGCAGTGCAGCGCCAGTAACAGCGTCGGCGGGGACACGTTCGAGATCCGCTCGGTACCGGTCACCACCAACGACACCTCGTATGTTCCGGTGACGGCCAGCACAACCTGCGCGGCGAGCGCGGACAGCGCCGCGACGATCGCTGCGCGCACACCGATCAACTGCCGCGCGTAGGCGACACCGATCGCTACCGGGATCAGCCACACGATCACGAAGTTCGCGACACCGGATTCGGCGGTGCCGACCGCGAACCGGATCCCGTCGACCCCGGCAGCGGCCACCAGCAAGCCGACCACCACCAGCACGACCACGCGCCCGGAGCGCATCCGAGTCATCATCGGCACGAAGGCCAGCACCACCAGGTAGACGCCGAGGAACCAGAGCAGCGCCACGCATTCGCGACCGAGCCCCGCCGCGGATTCCGCTCCGAGGGTCGCCTGCGCCACTACCAGGGCAGCGGCCCACGTCGCGAGGTACCAGAACACCGGCCGGCACAACCGCTGAGCGCGGGTGAACAACCACACTCCCCACTTCGTGCCCGAGTGCCAGCCGTAGGCGCCGGCCGCACCGCCGGCCAGGAAGAACAGCGGCATCACCTGGACCACCCAGGTGACCGGGGCTATTGCCGGCAGCGCGCCGAGCAGATTCCCGATCTGTACCCCGTCGGAGTCGATGGTGGCCAGCAACAGCGCGCAGTGCCCGAACATGACGACGACCAGTGCGGTCAGGCGCGCGACGTCGACCGCGCGGTCGCGTCCGCGCACCGCTGCCTCGGAAACCGCAGCCGGAAGGGGCAGGAATGTGGCGAAGGGCATTCGACCAGGATGCCCGGTTCGCGGCGGGCTGCGAATGAGTAGTCCTACGCGTTCGGCGAAGACCCGGGTTGACCTGCGAGGACGCTGGCGCGGAGCTTACCTCGTGCCGCTATGGCGGGGATAGCCGCGGCGCACGGTTCGGTCCAGGATGCCCAGCGTCGCCCGCAGCGCGCCTTCGGAGATGACGGGGAAAATTCCCGCGTCGCGCCACTTCTGGTCGATGTCGGACCAGTCGTAGAACGAGGTGACCACGGTGCCGTCGGAGCCGGCCGGTTCCAGCCGGTACCCGTAGACGTGGCCGATCTGGGGCCGGATCTGACCCAGGATCGTCCACGCGATCAGCCGGTCCGGTTCGAATTCGCTGATCTCGACCGTGACGTCGTATTTCCCGAGTTGCGGAAAATCATTCAGCGACTCGCGATCCATATGGACCACGAAACTGTCGCCGACCGCTTGGACCGGTCCGCCATCGGCGTCCTGCAGCATGCCCGACGAGTCGATCGCCACGTGACCCTGGGGATCGCACAGCACCGCGAAGATGTCCGCCGCCGGAGCCGCGATGGTGCGTTGGATTTCGATTCGATCAGTCATTGGTCCTCGCAGTCAGGAGTTACGGGTCGAGACATCAGCCGGTCAGCTTCGTCAGCCAGTTCGGGTTCTGCAGGTCCACGCCCCCGCTGCCGTCCCAGACGAACGGGGTGCCGCTGGCATGGAAGCCGGCCAGGCTGGTGCTGGCGTTCGCGGCCTTGACCTGGGCGGTGCCCAGGTCGCTGCGTGACCGGATGCAGTTTGTGGTGGTGGTGTTCGCTCCGACGGTTTGGGCCAGGTTCGCCAGTTCGATGTCGGTGCGGTCGGACAGCGCGCCTTCCTGCGGCTGGAAGTCGCTGCCGAAAATGGCGTCGTAGAAACCGGTGTAGACCTTCGGATCATTCTGCGCTGCAACGCAATACGAGGCGGCGATGGCGCGCGTCGAGTAGTTCTTGGTATGCGACTGTTCGTCGAGGAAGTTGAGCAGGTGGTAGCGCACGGCGAGCTTCTTGCCGGCGACGGCGTTGTCGATGTCACCTGCGTAGGACCTGATGAAGGCCCCACACGGCGGGCAGATGGGTTCGTTGAAGATGTCGATCGTCGCGACCGCCGTCGAACTGCCGATGAAGACGCCGTCGTTGAGGACTTTGAGCTGGACCGCATCAGGCTCGACGGTGGGCGTGGCCGACGACTGGTAGGTCGGCTGCGGCGCTGATCGATTGGTGCCGGAGAAGCCGATGATCAGACCACCCGCGATGGCCACGACGACGGCGACCGCCAGCCCCGCCCATAGCCAGGGTTTGCGCAGCAATCCTGTTGGCCTGGAAGGAGGTTGACCCCACGCCGGCACGCCGGCGGTACCCGGCGGCCAGCCCTGGGTACCGCCCCACTGCGCCGGCACGGGCGCTATCGGACCTGACCCGGGCCCGGGTGGCGGTGTCCACCCCGGGCCCGGTGGCATCGACGGGTGTGCCTGCGGGGTGAAGCTGGGCGGCGGCGGCGCGCCGTACGCGGGCGGCAGCGATGCCACCTGGCTGCGCTCCAAGATGTCGCTGGCGCGGTCCTGGTCGGGCGTGGCGAGCGCCGCATAGGCGGCCGCCGACAAATCGCCGCAGGTGGGATAGCGGTCGGCGGGGTCCTTGGCCATTCCGCGGGCGATCACCTGGTCGAAGGCGCTCGGCACGCCGGGCCGGGCGACGCTGGGCCGCGGAATCGGCTGGTTGATGTGTGCGCCCATCACGCTGAGCTGGTCGCCGCGGTAGGGCGGGGAGCCGACCAGGCACTCGTGCAACACGCACGCCAATGCGTAGATGTCGGCCCGGTAGGTCACTTCGGCCTCGCTGAATCGCTCCGGAGCCATGTAGTAGAGAGTGCCCACGGTGCTGCCCAGCTGCGTCAACCGCTCGTCGGAGGTCGCGCTGGCGATCCCGAAATCGACGAGGTACGCGAAGTCGTCCTTGCTGATCAGGATGTTCTCCGGCTTGACGTCGCGGTGCGTCACCCCGGCCGCATGCGCGGCGTCGAGCGCCGATCCGATCTGGCGCACCACGGCCACCGCACGCGGTGGGGTGAGTGGTCCGTAACGCTTGAGAATGGCGGCGAGATCCTTGCCGTCGATCAGGCGCATGTCGACGTAGAGTTGCCCGTCGATTTCGCCGTAGTCGTGGATCGGCACCACGTGGGGTTCCTGCAGCCGTCCCGCGGTGCGGGCTTCGCGCTGCATGCGCTGACGGAACACCGGGTCCATCGACAGCGACTGCGACATCAGCTTCAGCGCGACGATCCGTTCTTTGACGGTGTCCTCGGCTTCGTAGACGTCGCCCATGCCGCCGCGACCCACCAGGCGTCGCAGTAGATACGGCCCGAACCGCGTTCCCTCCCGGGAACCCTCGGTACTGTCATCCATCGCCGACTCCTCACCCGCCTTCCGGGCAGCTGATCAACAGCGCCTTGGCCGATTGCCACTGTGGGGAAACGAACACACGGCGACAAGCCAGGCATAAGGCTAATGGTTTGGGTGATTGTAGGGTGCGGTTCGCAGTCGCATCAGGAGGCGCGAGTTCACCCACGGGCGGGTCAGGGAAGACCGTCGCGCCCGTCCTTACCCAGCAACACGCCACCCGTGCCGCCGGCCCCGCCCTGATATAACGGTGTGCCGCTGTTGCCGCCATTACCACCGACGCCGATCAGCACGGCGTTGCCGCCGTTGCCGGACAGCACCGTGTCGCCGCCCACCGAAGCTGCCACGCCGCTCTGACCGCCGGAGCCGCCGGCACCCCCGATGCCGATCAGGGCGCCGCCGCGGCCACCATGCCCACCGTCGCCCGCGCTGCCGCTCTGCAAGGTACCGCCGCTGGACCCACCGACTCCGCCGGCACCGCCGCAGCCGAACAGTGTCGAGTTGCCGCCGGTCCCGCCGTTGCCGCCGAACAAACCCTGGCCGCCGGAGCCGCCACTGCCGCCAGACATCAGCAGACCGGCATTGCCGCCGGTGCCGCCTGCGCCGCCGGTGCCGACTTGGCTGTAGCCGCCCGAACCGGCGGCTCCGCCGTTTCCGAACAGTGTTCCGCCGTTACCGCCGGCGCCACCGACTCCACCGTTGCCGGAATTCACGGTGAACCCGGAGCCGCCGGCACCCCCGGCGCCGCCCGCTCCGCCCGGTCCCCCGAGTAGGCCGGCATCACCTCCGGCCCCGCCGGCGCCTCCGTTGAGCAGACCGTTGCCGCCGGCTCCGCCGTCACCACCGCCGGCTCCGACCAGGCCGCCGAACAACCCGCCGGTTCCCCCACGTCCGCCCGTTCCAGCGGTGCCGTCTTCACTGAAACCACCGACGCCACCACCGCCGCCGGCACCGAAAAGCCCTCCCGCGCCGCCTCGTCCGCCGACCGCGGCAATCCCATCACCGACTGCCGTACCGCCGGTGCCGCCGGCGCCACCGTTGCCCAGGAACCATCCGCCGGTGCCGCCGGCACCGCCCGACCCGGCGGAACTGGTGGGGTCCACCAGCGAGAATTGACCGGAGCCACCGGATCCGCCGGTGCCGAAGAGACCCGCGGCACCGCCGGCGCCGCCGTTCTGGCCTGCGGTACCGGCCGAACCACCCGCGCCGCCGTCGCCCAATATCCAGCCGCCGGCGCCGCCTTCGGCTCCGGTCGCGTGCCCGCCGGGGGTGCCGTTGCCGATCAGCGGTCGTCCGGTCAGCAGGTGCGAAGGCACGTTGATCGCCTTGAGCACATTCTGTTGGAGGTTGTGCAGCGGCGAAGTGCTGGCCGCAGCGTTGAAACCATCCAGGCCGATCAACGCGCCGCCGACGCCGCCGACGCCCAGCGCGGTCCCGACACCAGCGTTGCCACCGTTGCCGATCAGCACGGCATTGCCACCGTTGCCGCCGGCTACCGGAATAGCTGTGCCGCCCAACCCGATTGAACCGCCTGCCCCGCCATTCCCAAGGAACAGGCCGCCCCGGCCACCGTTGCCGCCGCCTCCCCCGAGCAGCGATTCGGCATTGCCGCCGGCGCCGCCCACGCCGCCGTTGCCGATCAGGCCGGCATTGCCACCGGCTCCGCCTTTGCCGCCGCCGTCGTCGGCGAACCCACCCGTGCCGCCCGCTCCGCCGCCCGAGAAGAACAGCGCACCGTTGCCGCCGTTCCCACCGACTCCGCCCACACCACCGCTGCTGTATCCCCCGTCGCCGCCACCACCGCCGGCACCGAACAACAGTCCGGCATTGCCACCGTCGCCGCCCCTTCCGCCAGTCCCGCCCACCGAAAGCAGATGCGAACCGGCCCCGCCGTCACCACCCGAACCGCCTGAGCCCGAGACAAATCCGCCATCGCCGCCGGCCCCGCCCTGGCCTCCGGCGAAGAAACCGGCGCCCCCAGTGCCGCCGTTGCCGCCGGCGCCGCCGAGGAACCCGCTGAACACACCTCCGCGACCGCCGGCACCGCCCGCGCCGCCGGTGCCTCCAGCGGCGCCGGTGCCGCCGATGGCGTTCGGGCTCAACCCGCCGTTGCCGCCGTTTCCGCCGGCGCCCAGCAACCCGCCGTCGCCACCGGTCCCTCCGGCGCCACCACTGCCGGAGGTCGTCCCGCCGGTACCGCCGGTGCCACCCGCACCACCGTTACCGGCGAGCCATCCGCCGGCTCCCCCGTTGCCGCCCGCGCCGCCATTTCCCATGTAGTTCCCAGCCGTGCCTGCGCTTCCGCCTGCCCCGCCCGCTCCGCCGCTGCCCAAAAGTCCGGCGGCACCGCCGTTTCCGCCTTTCTGGCCGGGCGCCCCCGAACCGCCCGCGCCGCCGTCGCCCAGCAGCCAGCCGCCGGGGGCACCGTCGAGGCCGGATCCCGGTGCGGCATTGGCTCCGTTGCCGATCAATGGGCGCCCGGTCAGCGACTGGACCGGCGCATTGACGGCATCGATGACGACTTGCAATGGCGAGGCGTTAGCCACGTCTGCGGTGGCGTAAGCACTCGAACTGAGGACCAGCGCCCGGATAAAGCTGTCCTGGAACCCAGCCACCTGCGCGCTCAACGTTTGGTAGTTCTGCGCGTGGCCGTAGAACAACGCCGCGATTGCCGCTGATACCTCGTCCTCGGCCGCGGCCAGAAGCTGCGTAGTCCAGTGCGCCGCGGCCGCATCTGCCTGCGCCACCGTCGAGTTGAGAGTGGTCAACTGCTGGGCTGCAACGCCTAACAGGTCCGGAACCGCCACGACGAACGACATCACTGACCCCTTACCGACCCGACCGGAAGCGCATCTTCGCGGGGCCACCCTATCGCGGTGAGGTCACCGGATCAGAGCGAACGATCAGCATGCGAACAGTGGGTCTGCCCGGCGGTCGGGTCGGGGTTGTGCAATACTCGCGTGCAATAAGGTAAGGGTAGCCATACTTAAGGAGATCGGGACGCCTGCGTTGCTTCCTGGACGGACACCGATGACGCACGATATATCTGCTATCAGCCAACCCAATTCGGACCGGCCGCAATGATCGCTCCTGTCTGGATAGCCGCGCCACCCGAAGTGCACTCGGCCCTGCTGAGCAGCGGTCCGGGACCCGGATCTTTGTTGGCCGCCGCCGCGGCGTTGAACAGTCTCAGTGCCGAATACGCGGCGGTTGCGGCGGAGTTGTCCGCCCTGCTGGGCGGGGTGCAGGGAGGTTCCTGGGAAGGGCCGACCGCGGCGCGGTACGCCGCCGCACATGTGCCGTATCTGACTTGGTTGACCCAGACGAGCGCCAAAGCCGCCAGCGCTGCCGCGCAACACGAGGTGGCCGCCGGGGCCTATTCCGCTGCGCTGGCGGCGATGCCGACGCTGGCCGAACTGGCCGCCAACCACGTGGTGCACGGCGTCCTGGTGGCGACGAATTTCTTCGGGATCAACACGATCCCGATCGCGCTGAACGAGGCGGACTATGTCCGGATGTGGATTCAGGCAGCCTCCACAATGACTGTGTACGAAGCGATTTCGTCATCCGCGCTGGCGGCGGTGACACCCACCGAGCAGTCGCCACGCATTCTGGCCGCCGAGGCGGCACCCGCGGAACCCGCGACCACAGCGCCCGCCGACCCCATCGAAGAATTATTGTCCGGGTCCGAACACTTCACCAGCATGTACCGGGCGCTCAAAGGTCTGATCTCCGACCCGCTCGGCACCGTGGTGCAGTTGATCACCGACTTCGCCGCCAACCCCGCCGAAGCGGCGGTGACCTGGCTGCCGCTGTTCTACGTCTTTGCCTACGCGGCGGTTTTCGGGGTGATGGGGACACCGATGTACGCCGCCGCCGCGGGTCCGTTCGGCGTGATTCCGCTCGCGCTGGCGCTCTCGACCATCTCCGTGGTCGCCGAGGTTCCCGCCGAGCTGATCGCCGAGGTTCCCGCTGTCGCCGCCGACCAGCGGGTGATGCCGGTAGTCAGCGTCACGCCGACGGTGACCACCGCCGGTGCGGTGCCGGCACCAAGCAGCCTCCCGGCACAGGCTCCCGCGACGGCTACTGCGACCGCTCCCCCAGCTTCGGGCTTCCAAGGTTTCGCCTATCTGGTGGGCGGACCCGGCGCCGGCCCCACCCTGGGTCCGGCACTGCATAACAAGGTGACCGCGAGTGCACCGGCATCGGGGATCTCCGCGGCAAGCGCCGCATCGGCGGCCGCTGCTGCGCAGGCGAAGGCCCGTCGTCGTCGTCGTGGCGACGTCAAGAACCGCGGCTACCGTGACGAGTACCTCACCCTCGACAACACTGCGGACTGGACGCCGGAGGAACCTCCGGCCGACGAGTTGACGGCGTCCACCAGCGGTGCCGGACGACTTGGATTCACCGGCACCGCAACGAAATCCAGAGTCCGCGACGCGGCCGGATTGACCACCCTGGCCGCCGACTCCTTCAACAGCGCACCGACCGTGCCGATGATGCCGAGCACCTGGGCCACCGAATTGCCCGACGGGCAACCGCACGCCGACTGAGCCGCCCGGCCGCGCGTGCGTCGCCGGCCGGGGTCGCCGGGCGGGGGATCGCGAATCACCAGGTCCGCTGTTGCGGGCGACCCCCACACCCGACGACGGTCACAGGATGTAGAGCATCTCCTGATAGGTCGGCAACGGCCACAGGTCGTCGGCCACAACGCCTTCCAAGGCGTCGGCCGCGGAGCGGACCGCCTCCATCGCCGGCAGCAACTCCTGCTGGGCGTGCGTTGCCTCTTCTAGCGCCGATGTCGCCGCGTGGTCCGACAACGCCGACTTCAGCGTCGCCAACGCGGTGGTGAGATCAGCAAGGGGTGTCGAAACCGCTTCCAGCGCAGCGGTACTCGGTTCCAGACCGGCGGCTCTCAGCGTCGCGACATTCTGCGCGAGCTCGGTCTGGTAACGCACCGCTGCCGGCAGAATGACCGTCGTCCCCATCTCCAGCGCCAACTTCGCCTCGACCGCAATGGTCAGTGCGTACTGCTCCAGCCGGACCTCGTAGCGACTGCGCAGCTCACGTTCATTGAAAACGCCGTATTTCTCGAAGACCTCGATTGCTTCCGGTTTGATCAATTCCGGGATGGCGTCCAAGGTGGTCTTGAGGTTGGGGAGTCCGCGCTCGGCCGCCTCGATCTGCCAGTTCTCCGAGTACCCGTCGCCGTTGAACACCACGGCACCGTGTTCGGTGATGACGTCGGTCAGCAACGTCTGCACCGCGGCGTCGAAGTCCACCCCGTCGGCGACGGCCTGCTCCAGGATGGTGGCCAGGTAGTCGAACGAGTCGGCCATGATCGTGTTCAGGATGATCATCGGCACGGCGACGGTCTGCCCTGAGCCGGGTGCCCGGAACTCGAATCGGTTGCCGGTGAACGCAAATGGGCTGGTACGGTTGCGGTCGCCGGCGTCGGTGGGCAGGTGCGGCAGGGTGTCCACACCGATGATCATGGTGCCCTTGCCTTTTGACGACGTCGCGGCGCCCTTGGCGATCTGCTCGAAAACGTCGGCGAGTTGCTCGCCGAGGAAGATCGAAATGATCGCCGGTGGTGCCTCATTGGCGCCCAGCCGGTGGTCGTTGGTCGCCGAGGCGACCGAAAGTCGTAGCAGCCCGGCGAATTTGTGCACGGCCCGGATCACCGCCGCGCAGAACACCAGGAACTGGGCGTTCTCATGCGGTGTATCGCCGGGGACCAGTAGCGAGCCCAATTCGGAGTTGCCCACCGAGAAGTTGACGTGCTTGCCGGATCCGTTGACACCGGCAAAAGGCTTCTCGTGGAACAGACATTCCATGCCGTGCTTTTTGGCGATGGTCTTGAAGATCGTCATCAACAGTTGCTGGTGATCGGAGGCGATGTTGGCCCGCTCGAACATCGGCGCCACCTCGAACTGTCCGGGCGCAACCTCGTTGTGGCGGGTCTTGGCCGGAATGCCGAGTTTGAACAACTCCCGCTCGGTGTCCATCATGAAGCCCAGCACACGTTCGGGCACCGCCCCGAAGTAGTGGTCGTCGAACTCCTGGCCCTTGGGCGGCTTGGCACCGAAAACCGTCCGTCCGGCATTGATCAGGTCCGGACGGGCCAGGAAGAAGTGCCGATCGATCAGGAAGTACTCCTGCTCCGGGCCACAGAACGAGACCACCTTGTTCAGGTCGGTGTGACCGAACAGCGCCAGGATCCGTTCCGCGTGCACGCCCATGGCCTGCTGACTGCGCAGCAACGGTGTCTTGTAGTCCAGCGCTTCGCCGGTCATCGACACGAAAACGGTTGGGATGCAGAGTGTATTGCCGTTCGGGTTCTCCAGGATGTAGGCCGGGCTGGTGACGTCCCAGCCGGTGTAACCGCGCGCCTCGAACGTACTGCGCAGTCCGCCCGACGGGAAGCTGGACGCGTCCGGCTCGCCCTGGATGAGAGTCTTGCCGGCGAATTCGGCCAGCGTCTGGCCGTCGGAGACGGGTTCCAGGAAGCTGTCGTGCTTTTCGGCGGTGAACCCCGTCATCGGGTAGAACACGTGCGCGTAGTGGGTGGCGCCGTGTTCCAGTGCCCAGTCCTTCATTGCTACCGCGACGGTGTCGGCGACGGCCGGGTCGAGTTTGGCGCCCTTCTCGATGGTCGCCATGATGGACTTGTACACCGACTTGGGCAGCCGTGCCTGCATCTCTGCCTTGGTGAAGACATTCGAGCCGAAAATTTCACCCGGGGTCTCGCCGGCCACGAAACTGACTGCCGGAGGGATGTATGCCTCGACGTTGTTGATCGCCTGCAGGCGGACCGCGTTTCCGCTCATTGAGTTCCTATCGATGCTCGATCGGGCCCGTGGCTCAAGGCGCCACGGGCGCTAGACCGCCCCACCGTAGGAGGATTCGATGGCGATCCTGTTACACCCACGTCAACGCTGCGAGGCGTTGATTGCGTCCGTAGCGTTGGCGACGTGACGAGCGGTGACCTGCCCGGCCGCGGCGCGGGTGATGCGTTGCGGCGCAGTCTGGGTGTCGGCGATGCGGCGGTGATCGGACTGGGTTCGATGCTCGGCGCGGGAATCTTTGCCGCACTGCCGCCCGCGGCGCACGCCGCCGGCGCGGGGCTGATGGTCGGGCTGGCGGTGGCCGCGGTGGTGGCCTATTGCAACGCGACATCGTCGTCGCGCCTGGCGGCCCTGTACCCCGCTTCGGGTGGCACCTACGTCTACGGGGGCCGGCGCCTGGGCGAGTTCTGGGGATACCTTGCCGGATGGGGTTTCGTGGCCGGCAAGACCGCATCGTGTGCGGCGATGGCGTTGACCGTCGGATGGTATGTGTGGCCACAGCACGCCCATGCGGTCGCGGTCTGTGCTGTGGCCGGTTTGGTCGTGGTCGACTGTCTAGGTGCGCAGAAATCGATGTGGCTGACCCGGGGCATCGTCGGCGCGGTGCTGCTGGTGCTCGCTGGGGTGGTGCTGTCGGTGCTGCTCGGCGGGACCGGCGAGGTTGCGAATCTTGCTCTAGCTGAGAGCCTTTCACCCGGCGGGGTGCTGCAGTCGGCGGGTCTGCTGTTCTTCGCATTCGCCGGCTACGCCCGTATCGCGACGTTGGGTGAGGAGGTGCGCAACCCGGCTCGCGCCATCCCGCGAGCGATTGCGATCGCATTGGCGATCACCTTGGCGGTCTATGCCGCCGTAGCTGTCGCCGTGTTGACGGCGCTGGGGCCGAAACGGCTGGCTGCGGCATCGGCTCCGTTGGCGGAGGCGGTGCGGGTGACCGGCGCCTCGTGGTGGGTGCCCGTGGTCGGAGTCGGCGCGGCACTGGCCGCCCTCGGTTCATTGCTGACGCTGCTGATGGGTGTTTCGCGCACGACATTGGCGATGGCTCGCGATCGACATCTGCCGCATCAGCTTGCCGTCGTGCACCCGCGATTCGGAGTGCCGGCGCGCGCGATGGTCACTGTCGGCGTGGTCGCTGCGATCCTCGCGGCCACCCTCGATCTACGTGGCGCCATTGGATTCTCGTCGTTTGCGGTCCTGGTCTACTACGCGATCACCAACGCGTCAGCGCTCACGCTGCGGGTGGACGAAGGGCGTCCGCCGCGGGTCATACCGGTGGTGGGATTCATCGGTTGCGGAGTGCTCGCGTTCGCCTTGCCGGCTGCCTCGGCGGTCACCGGCATCGCGGTACTTGCGCTGGGCGTCATTGTGTTCTGGGTGCGCCGTGCCTCGACACGGAAGACCGGAGACACGACGAGCCCATGACGTCGCAACCTGCCGGTTGACCGACACCTTTCGTCCCGTCGGAAAAGGACTTTCGCCAGGTGTGCGGGAGCGGTGTCGTCCCATAGCCTGACGGCATGACGCATCGAATCCACGACGACAGCGGTGGCGCCATCCTTTCGGCGAAAGAATGCTGGGATCTGCTGGCGGGTGCGACGCTGGGGCGACTGGTCACGGCCGCGGACGGTCGGCTCGAGATCTTCCCGGTCAACTACGCCGTCCAACGCAAGACCATCCTGTTTCGCACCGCCGGCGGCACCAAGCTGGTGAGCACCGCCATCAACAACCACGTGGTCTTCGAGGTCGACGACCACAATGTTGCAGAGGGTTGGAGTGTGATCGTCCGGGGCACCGCGCGTTCGGTCCGCAGCGATGAGGAAATTGCGGAAGCCGAACGTGCGCAGGTGCTGCCGTGGACGGGGTCTGTCAAATCGCACTATGTGCGGGTGATTCCGGAGATCGTCACCGGCCGCCGGTTCCAGTTCAGTCCGGCCGCACAGCAGCAGATTCTCGCCAACGGGTAGTCCGAGTACGGTGTCTCGGGCAATGGCGTCGGGTTGCTGGGGAGGCTGAGTGCACGAGAGTCCGCAAAATGCCGGAAAACCCGTGCCACGCCATACATTTTGCGGACCCTCGCGGGTCGCGGCAGCGACCTTAATCACCGGTGCGGGTGAACTTCACGTCGACATCGGTGCTGGGGCACGCGGCGCCCGTCACCTCCATCCTTCCGTGACCGGTCAGCAGCGTAACCGGATCCTGTACGGGTTGCGGCATCGCGAACGGCACCGTGACTTTCACGTGCGCCGTGCCGCCCTTCCAGCACTTGGCATCGAATTCACGCTCATAGACCCAGGTTCCGTCGGTGTACAGCAGCACCAGGACCGTCGCCGGCGCGGTGTGCAACAGGCTGACGCAGCGCTCACCGGTGCGCAGGCAGTCCGTGCGGGCGACGTAGTCCTTCTGCTCGGTGAAACCGTTTGGCTGCGTTGATGTCTGGTGATATCGGCCGCGCAGATTGGCCGCGGGTGAGACCACCCGGGGCGGTAGCGTGGCCGGGTCGGGCACTGTGTCGAGTCCGACGTCTCCGGTGCGGGTGAACGTGACGGTGCGTTTGTTGGAGCAGCCTTTGCTCATGGTCTCGACGGCCTCCCCGGCGAAGGTTCCGTCTGCAAGTGGTTGCAGCGTGAACATATCCCAGACCTCGCCCTCGACGTCCCCGCAAGTGCTCGAGCCGACACTCACCGCGACCCAACTGCCGCCGACCTCGTCGAGCACCATCGTCGGCACCTGCATGGTCCTGCCGTCCAGACGGGACGCCGTCGCGACGCATCCGTCAACCCGGCACACCGAACGCACCGCCCACAGTTCGGTGGTCGGGGTGACGTGCTTTTCCGCGGGTTGGCCGTCGATGCCGGTCACCACGCCGAAGGCGACCTGGTAGACGCCGGTGAACGGACCGGTGTTGGGCGGCGACGTGCTGGTCGGCGCGGCAGCCTTCGACGGGGCTGTGACACCCGACCCGTCGCCGGAGGTGAGTTGCACGGTGGTGAAAACGCCGCCGATCAGCAACAGCGCGATGCCCACCAGTGCGCCGACCAGCACAGCGCCCCGCCTGCGCCGTGGTGTCGCGGCGATCGGCGCCGCGCGGGTCAGTCCCGGTGACGTCACGGCGTATGCGCTCTGGGGGTATCGGGCATGAGTGACGGACGGCACCTCGCTCGCGTAGGCGCGCCCCGGGCCCAACTGCCAGGCCAACTGCTCGGCGAACTCGGTGCAGCTGCCGAACCGTCGGGACGGATCCTTGGCCATCGCGACAGCGAACACCCAATCCAGGCCCGCCAGGTCCGGCCGCAGCACTCCGATCGAGGGCGGCGGGGCGTTGACGTGGTGAGTGATCACCACGGCGGGATTGGAGTCGGCGTAGGGCGGTGTCCCGGTCAGCAGATGGAACGCCGTGCAGGCCAACGCATATTGGTCGGCGCGCCCGTCGATCGGCTCGCCCCTCAACTGCTCGGGAGCAGAGTAGTTCACCGTGCCCACGGTCATGTTGGTCGCGGTCAGCCCGCTGGCGTCGTCGATGCGCCGCGCGATGCCGAAATCGGCCAGGTAAATGCGCCGCGGCTGACCGTCGCTCTCTGCCAGCAAGATGTTGGCCGGTTTGACGTCGCGGTGCAGCAGACCCGCGTGATGCGCGTAGTCCAGAGCCGAGCCGACCGCGGCGACGATTTCCAGGACATCGTGCAACGGCATTCCGCCCGGAAACTCCTCGCGCAGCAGCTGCGCCGCGTCGGTACCGGCCACGTAATCCATCGACAGCCAAAACCGGCCCTCGTACTCGCCACGGTCGTGGATCCGCACAATGTGCGGATGTGACAGGCCGGCCGCCACCTCGGCCTCCCGTTCGAACCGCGCGCGGTAGACCGGGTCGTCGCTCAAGTGCACCGGCAGCACCTTCAGCGCGTTCTCGCGCGGCAACCGTGGATGTGTCGCCAGGTACACGACGCCCATCCCGCCCTCCCCCAGCACCCGGTTGATCCTGAATCCGGCGAACTCGTGACCGGTTGTCCACTCGAGCGGAGGGGTGGTGTCCACGGTGTGCCTCTTTCGGCCGGCGACGTCTTCCCCGGGCGGGGGGTCAGCCGAATCGGCCGACAGCACATACGTTGCCGTTCAAGGCTTGCCGCATCGTGTCAGATTTCTTGCGAAATTCTTGCTCCCTCGGACAAGCCGAACCGATCATGCAGGCGCACCAACAATTTCGGTGCCCACCAGTTGAGTCGGCCGAGCACGTGCATGAATGCCGGCACCAACAGCATCCGGACCAGCGTGGCGTCTGCAAGCACCGCCACGGTCAGCCCGAAACCGAACAGCCGCATCACCGAAACCTGGGCAGCCATCAGAGCCGCGAACGAAATCGTCATGATCAGGGCTGCCGCGGTGATGACCCGGCCGGTGTGCGCAACACCCAGCGCGACACTTTCGTCATTGGCATCCGGTCCGCGGTCGGAAGCCAACCAGTATTCCCGTATCCGGGATATCAGGAAAACCTCGTAGTCCATGGAAAGCCCGAATGCTATGCAGAACAACAACACTGGCAGCTGCACGCCCAGAGTGCCGGTGGCGGCGGTGCCCAGCCCGCCCAGGTGTCCCTCCTGGAACACCCACACCAGCGCACCGAACGCCGCGGTCAACGACAGGGTGTTCATCAGCACCGCCTTGAACGGCAACACCACACTGCCCGTCAGCAGGAACAGCAGGATCAGGGTGATGGCGACGATGATGGTGAGCACCCACGGTAGGCGCGACGCGATCGCGTGCACGCTGTCGCGGTTGCTGGCCGCTACGCCGGTCAACAGCGCTGCTCTGCCCTTCGGCGGCGTCACGGCGTGCAGGCGGTCCAGCTGTGCGGTCGAGGCTGCCGTGTACAGCGGGGTGGTGGTGCCCACGGTCAGAAACGCGCTGCCGTCGCGGAGTCCGTAGGGCGCCGACGGCGGACCAAACCGCGCGCCGCCGACGAAGGTGCCGCTGAGCCAGGACACCCAGGACACGTCGGGCACCCGGGACAGCGCGGCGGCGTACCCGTCCAGCTCGGCGGGACTCAAGCCGGTCGCGTCCGGAAGCACCACGGTGACGTTGGGAACACCACCGTCCCTGAAGTCTCTGCGCAGCTGCTCGCCGACCTGACGTGCGGAAGCCGAGGGGGGCAGAATGCGGTCGTCGGCGAAGCCCCAGCGCGCATTGTGAAACGGCGCACCGAGCAGCAGCAATATCACCGTGATGGTGATGCCGACCGGAATAGCATGGCGGATAACGACTTTCGTCCACCGGTACCAGGACCAGGAGTCGAAGAACCCCGGCGGACCAGTTGTCCCCCACAGGATACGGCGCATGCGCGGACGCATTCGCGACGAGTCGAGTCGCCGGTGCAGCAGCACGATGGCCGCGGGTGTGACGACGATCGCCGCGGCGGCGGCGAACGCGACCACCGCAACCCCGGCATACCCGAAAGACTTCAGGAAGTACTGCGGAAACAGCACCATGGTGGCCATCGACAGCGCGACCGTCAGCGCCGAGAACAGCACGGTGCGACCCGCGGTGACCATTGTCCGGGTCAGCGCCGCGTCACGGGATCGCCCTTCTGCCAGTTCGTCTCGGTATCGACTCAGAATCAGCAGGGTGTAGTCGACGGCCAAGGCCAGCCCCATCGCAACCGACAGGTTCAGCGCGAAGATCGACACATTGGTGAACAGCGCGATACAGCGCAGCGCCGCCATGGAACCGATGATCGCGAAGATGCCCACGCCCGCTGGTATCGCGGCCGCGACCAGACCGCCGAACACCCAGACCAGCACCAAGAAACTCAGCGGCAGCGCCACCGATTCCATCGCCAACAGGTCGTGCTGGGTCTGCTCGTTCACCTGCCAGTAGACGGTGGCGTCACCTCCGGCGCGCACCACGACGCCGTCGCGGCCGTTGACGATCTTGTCGATTTCGTCCGCCAACTGCCGTGCGGTTTTCTGGGCATTCGTGTCGCCGCCGGTGAGTGCGGCCATGATCAGACCCGTCCGGCCGTCCTTGCTGATCAACAACGACGCGGCCTCGGGCGGCGCGGTCCACACCGAGCGCACCTCTCGAACACCCGGCCAATTCTTCAGCCGCCCAACGAGATCGGATCCCACCGCCCGGCCGCGCGGTCCTAGTGCGCCGTCGTCGGAGGTCAGCGTGAACACGATGGCCATATCGCCCTGGTCGAATTTGCCGGTCAGCAACGCGGTCGCGCGCGCGGATTCAGCGGCCGAATCCAGTCCTTCACCGGACGAAAGTGTCCTGGTCACCGGGAGTCCGAAGATCGCGGCGGCGATCATGACCAGCACGGCCGCGACGATCACCCGGCGCGGCGCGGTGATAGCGAGTCGAGCGATTCGGTGCAGCAAGACTTTTCCTTCCGAGTTGCCGATGCGCCTCGCTAACGGGGGGCGAGTTCATGCTCGATCAGTTCGCGGTAGACCGGCACCTCGAGGAGTTCGGTGTGCGTGCCCGTTGCCTGGATCCGGCCGTGTCGCAGGACCAGAATCTGGTCTGCGTTGGTGACCGTCGAGAGTCGATGCGCCACGACGAGCAGGCTGCGTTCACCGCGGGCCTGCCGCACGTTGGCCATCACGTCGTACTCGTTGGCACGGTCGAGATGGGCGGTGGGTTCGTCCATCAGGATGAGCTCCGACCGCGACAGGAAGGCTCGCGCCAGGGCCAGCCGTTGGCGTTGACCGCCCGACAGGCTGCGCCCGCGCTCGAGTATCGGCGTGTCGAGTTGTGCTGGCAACGCGGCGATTTCGTCGGCGATGTTGGCTTGCTGCAGCACCACCCATAGGTCGTCGTCGGCGGCGCCGGGATCGGCGATGAGCAAGTTGTCGCGGATGGTGCCGTGCAGCACGGGAGCGTCCTGCTCGAGCAGGCCGAGACGACCGCGTAGTTCGCGCAGCGCGATGCTGCGGAAGTCTCGGCCGTCCCAGCGCAACGACCCAGACGTCGGGTCGTGGAAGCGGCACAACAGCGCGAGGATGGTCGACTTCCCCGCACCGGATGGGCCGATCAGCGCGGTGATCTGGTTGCGGGCCAGGGTGAACGACACGTCGTGCAGGACGGTGTCGGATCCGTAGCTGAACGACACCCGGTCGAACTCGACGAGCGTGCCGTCGGGTGGTGTTCTCGCGTCGGGCCCGGTGACGGCCAGTGCCGGGGGGTCACCCTCGGGAAGCTCCCGCAGGATGGTGTCGAGGTGCTGATATGCCCCGGCCGCGGAACGCAGCACGGTGAGCGCGATGAACGCGGCGTTGATCGGAAAGATCGCGTACATGGCGAAGGCGAACAGACTGACGAACTGCCCGACAGTCAAAGCACCGCCGGCGACCCGGCTGCCGTCGACGATCATGATCGCCAAGAACGACCCGGTGATACCCAATCGTACGATGCCGATGTTGGTCGCGGTGGCAGCCGCGACGCGAACACCCGCATCGTAGGCGGCATCCGCGCTGAGGCTGATGGACTCGGCTTCGCGGTTCTCGGCGCCGAACAGCTTGATCGTGCGGGCCGCACCCAGCGCCCGGTCGAGTCCGGAGGTGTAGTCGCCCAGCGCATCCTGGCGACATAACGATGCCCGCTGAATACGGGACAGGAACGGATTGCCCGCGGTGAAAGCCACCGCCAGCGCGGCCACCACCACGGCCACCGTGACCGCGTCGATGGCCAGCATGAACATGCTGGCTCCGAGCAGGGTCACGGTGCCGAACACGACGTCGGCGACCGCGCGGGGCATGTCGCGCAGCAGGCCAGCATCGCTGGTGCCCCGGGCCAGCAGTTCACCCGTCCGGGCGCGGTCCAGCAGTCCGATCGGCAGGCGGACAACATGATTGGTGAAGTCGTTGCGCAGTGTCAGCACGATTTTCTCGCCGATCCGGTCCAACCCGAAATGTCCCAGTGACTCCAGCAGCAGCTGAACCACCAGCATCGTCACCAACGCGACGACGAAGCCCCGGATCGGGACTTCTGCGGAGGCGCGGTCCACCAGCCGGCCGGCCAGCAGTGGCTGCAGCAACGTCAGCGCGGTGGCCGCGGCGAGCAGCACCAGAGCCACCGTCATCGAAAGCCGATGGGCGCGAAGCAAAGTGAGCATGAGCGGCCTAGACCAGTCCGAGGCGCTGCAGGACGGCCGCGTAATGGCGGATGACCGGCGCCGAGATGTGCGGAATGTCGTTGTCGGAGCCGATCTTCGCCTCCCGCACCGCGGCCCGGAACCGGTCCGTCGAGGCGTAGGCGCCGCGGGTCGGCGACAACGGGCGCAGTTGGGCGGCATCGCGCAACAACAACGTCTGCAGCACCGAGTGCTGACGCTGTCGGGTCGGGAGGGCACGCAGTCCGGCTTCGAACAACCGCACCCATTCGTCGAAGTCACCCACCCGCCGGATCGGATATCCGGCCTCGCTCAGCCAGTCGACATACTCGTCCAGTCCGATACCGTCGTCGTGCGGATTCATCACGTGGAACGTCTGGAATCCGTCCACCGCTCGCCCACCCAGCACAGCGATCGCCTCGGCGACGAAATCCACGGGCAGCCCGTCGAAGTGCGCGCGTTGCCGGCCTCCGTTCGCGTCGAGCCGATAGAACGATGCGGGTGCGATGCCGGTAGCCAGCACGCTCAGCACCATCCGGGTCACGGTGTCCGACAGGTTCAGCGGGCCGGTGGCGGTGCCGTCGGCGAGGACCATGTCGCAGCGGAACACGGCCACCGGCAGGCCGCACAGCTCGTTGGCCTCCCGCAGCAGTACTTCACTGGCCCATTTGCTGGTGGCGTAGCCGTCGGCCAAGCCGCCGTTGATCACCCGGGTGGGACTGACGACGCGGATGTCGGCGTTCTCGGTGAAGGCCGACGGCTCGATCTGGTTGCCGACGTCGGCGGTGGACACATAGGCGAACGTCTTACGCTTGGCCGTCAGCGCGAGGCGGATCAACTCGGCCGTGCCGACGACGTTGGGTCCGAACAACTCGCTGTAGGACAGGACCGCGTTGACCACGGCCGCGGAATCCACGATCAGGTCGACGGTCTCGGACAGCCGCTGCCAGGATTGCCGGTCCAGACCCAGATCGGTTGCTGCTTTGTCACCGGCGAAGACCCTCAGATGATCGGCAGCCAGATCGCGGAACACCGAAAGCGTTTCCGGGTCGCCGCCCTCGAAGACCTGTTCCAGGCGCCGCCGGCCGTCCTCGTCCGTGTCCGCCCGGACCAAGCAGACCAGCGTGCCGTCGACCGACTCCACCTGCTTGAGCAACTCCAAGACCAGGTATCGACCGACGAAACCGGTGGCGCCGGTGAGCAGAACGGCCCGGACTTCGGCACTCGGGCCCGGCAGGCCGGGGGCGCCGGTGAGCGTCGCGTCGTCGACGAATTCGTCCAATGTGAGGTCCGCGGCGCGTACCTCGACGCCGTCGCGTCCGTGCACGGCCAGATAACGCGCGTGCACGGCCGGGCTGGCGGTGCCCAACCGCTGGCTGAGGCTTCGGACCGATGGGGCGTCGAGCAGGGTGCGAACCCCGAGATCGCTGCCCAGCGCGGCGTTAATCGCGGTGATCGCCCGCATCGCCAAGATGCTGTCCCCGCCGAGTTCGAAGAACGAGTCGTCGACGCCGACACGCTCGAGTCCGAGCACCCGGGCATAGATCCCGGCGAGGGTGTCCTGGACCGCGTTGATCGGCGCCCGGTACAGCTCGCCGTCCTGGTACTGCGGCGCCGGGAGGCCGCGGGTGTCGAGTTTGCCGTTGACCGTGAGCGGCAGCGCATCCAGGACCACCACCGCGGCGGGCACCAGGTAGGAGGGCAGCCGATCGGCCAGCGCCGCCCGCACGTCGGTTCGATCGACGGCCCCGGTCACGTAAGCCACCAGCCGCCTGTCCCCGGGCCGGTCTTCGCGGGCGATCACCACCGCCTGATCGACCTCGGCCAACTCGGTGAGCGCCGCCCGAACCTCTCCCGGTTCGATGCGGAATCCGCGGATCTGGACCTGTTCGTCCGCCCGACCCACATAGCGCAGTTGCCCGTCGACGTCCCAGCTCACCAGATCACCGGTGCGGTACATGCGCGCGCCGGGAACGCCGAACGGGCACGCCACGAATCTCGATGCGGTGAGCCCTGATCGACGCCAATAACCCACACCCACACCGTCACCGGCGACGTACAACTCGCCCACCACGCCGGTCGGCACCGGCCGGAGCCAACCGTCCAGCACGAACAGCGCCACCCCGGGCACTGGCGAACCGATCGGCGGCGCCCCGCACCCGGGCAGCAGCGCGGCGCTTCTGGCCGCATCCACGGTGGTCTCGGTCGGTCCGTAAGCGTTGACCAGTAGACGCCCGCCAGCCCACCGGTCGACGACCTCGGCCGGGCATGCCTCGCCGCCGGTCACCAACGCGAGCGATTCGAGACCATCCGGAGACAACGCGCCCAGCGCGGTCGGGCTCAAATCGAGGACGGTCACCCGTTCGGCGACCAACAGCGCGTGAAATTCGTTGGGCGACTGCATGGTTGCCTCCGGGACGATCACCAGCCGTCCGCCGCGCAGCAGCGCACCCCAGGTCTCCCACACCGAGACGTCGAAGGCGTAGGAATGGCACTGCGCCCACACTCCCCCGCGCGGCAGCGATGCGTCCAGCGACGCCACCATGTGGGTGACGTTGCGTTGAGTGATGGCCACGCCCTTGGGCAGGCCGGTGGTGCCCGACGTGTAGATCAGGTAGGCGATCTCATCGGGCGCGGGCACCGGAACGGTGGTGCCGGGATGGTCGCCGCTGCCGCGCCCATCGATGATCAGCGGATCGTGTCCGTTCAGCCGCGCGGCCAGTTCCGCCGTGGTCAGCACGATGGTCGGGACGGTATCGGCGAGCATGACCTCGATCCGGGCGGCGGGCAGGGCCGGGTCCAGCGGCAGATAGGCCGCCCCGGTTTTGAGGACCGCCGTGATGGCGACGATAGCCTCGATCGAGCGTGTAAACATCAGCGCCACAACGGCTCCCGGGCCGGCACCGAGACCGATCAGCCGGCGCGCCAGCCGGTTCGACGCCTCGTCAAACTCCCGGTAGGTCATCGTCGAGCCGATGCAACTCAGCGCGACCGCATCGGGGGTGCGGGCGACCTGAACGGCCAACGCCGCCGGAATCGATTGTGCCGTCGCCGGACCCCGGGCCAACACCACGCGGTTGGCCCATCGATCCAGTTGCGCCCCCTCCGCGGGATCCAGCAGATCCAGTGACGACAACGAAAGCCTCGGGTCGTGGGCCATCGTGACGAGGATCCGCCGCAACCGGTCCGCCAGGCCGTCGATGGCCGCCGCGTCGAAGAGGTCGCTGCGGTAGTCGACGTCCAGGCGCAGTTCGTCGCCGGGTGCGGCTTGCATCACCAGCGGGTAATGCGTGTGTTCGCGGGTGGTGACGCCGGTGACGGCGATTCCAGGCGTATCCAGCAGGACGCCGGTGTCGAGCGGGTAGTTCTCGTAGACGACGAGGGTGTCGAAGAGGACCTGGTGGCCAGTGATGCGGTGCAGATCGCGCAACCCCAGGTGTTGGTGCTCGAGTGTGCGGTGGTGATGAGTGTGCAACTGGCGCAACAAGTCTGCGGTCGTGGTTGCCGCGGTGACGCGCGCCCGCACCGGGACGGTGTTGATGCACAGCCCCACCATCGATTCCGCGCCGGCCAACTCGGTCGGCCGGCCCGACACCGGGACACCGAAAACGACATCGTGGCAACCGGTCTGGATGACGAGCAAGTGGGCCCAGGCGGCCTGCAGGACGGTGCTGATGGTGGTGCGGAATGCGCGCGCCAGTTCGCCGAGCAACCGAGTGTCATCGGCGGACAGCCGGACCCCGACGGAGTTGCGCGGACCCTGCCCGATCCGGTCGGCGGGGGCCACCAGTGTCGGGGTGTCGAAGCCGGCCAGGACCTCGCCCCAGGCGGCGTGGGCGGCGGCAACGTCCCGGTCGGCCAGCCAGGCCACCAAGCGGCGGTACGGCGGGGCCGCGGGTAGCCGCTGCCGGTGATAGCCGGCGAAGATCTCCCGCAGCAGGATCGGCATCGACCATCCGTCGGCTACGACGTGGTGATTGGTCAGCACGAACCGGTACTGATGCTCGGCAGTGCGGATCAGCAATGCCCGAAATCCTTGTGCGTCAACGAGGTTGCATACCGCCGCGCGCTCGTCGGCGCACAGTTGCCGGATCTGGTCTTCGTCGTCGAGCTCGGCATAGCGCCACCGGGCGGCGGGGTCACCGGCGAGAACCTGCACGGGCTCGTCGAATTGGGTGCTGAAGCGTGCAACCAGGTGCGGGTGCCGCTCGACGACCGTTTGCACCGCGTCGCGCAGCCGGCCGGGTTCGACGGCTCCGGTGACCGTGATGTCCAGCTGGACCGTGTACACCTCACCGGACTCCGCGGTGCTGGTGTGGAAGAGCAGCCCCTGTTGCATGGGGGTCAGGGGTAGCACGTCCGCGACCCGGTGTTGCCGCTGCAGCTCGTCGATCTGCTGTTGAGTGAGTCGGGCGGGCGCGATGTCGGACGGGGTCAACCCGCCTCCGCCGGATCGCACGTGCGCGCAGATGCCGCGCAGCGCTTCGAACCACAATCCGCTGAGCCGGGCGACCCGGATGTCGTCCAGTGTCGACGGTGCCCACGTCCAGGTGGCATGCAGCTGTGGGCCGGTATCGGTGTCCAGGGTGGCGGCGTTGAGTTCGACGGTGTGCAGCAACGGCATGGGCAATGCGGTGCCCACGGTGTCGGTGAACAGGGAACCCCAGTGGCAGATGCGCCAGCCGTCCTTGCGGGCGGCAGCGCCCAGTCGTCCCAGGTAGTTGAATCCGATCGTGGGATCGGTTGCGGGCAGGGTTATTTCGTCGTTGAGATAGCGCAGCATGCCGTAGGTCAGGCCGTCGGGCACGGCCCGGAGCTGCTCCTTGACGTTCTTGACCACGTCACCGAGTGCCGGCTGGCCGGCCACCACCTGCGGCCAGGTCAGCCCGCCCGCCGTCAGCGCCACCGGGTACTTCGCGGTGAACCAGCCCACGGTCTGCGACAGGTCGATTCCGGGTGCCCGTTCGTCGTCGCGTCCGTGGCTCTCGACGTCGACGCCGATCGGTGTGTCCATTGCGTCGAGGAATTCAGCGCACGCCAAGACGAAAGCGATCAACAAGATGTCGTGCACGCCGGCGTGAAACGCTGCCGGCACCTCGCCCAGCAGCTCCCGCGTGGTCTCGGTGTCCAACGTCACCGCCAGGTTCCCGGCGGTGGCGAACGTGTCGAGCGCGGCGTTCACCGGCGGCAACGCCGGGGGCGTCACGGCTACTCGGCGCCATATGTCCGCGGTCGCGACAGCTTGCGGTGAACGCGCTTGCTCACGTAGCAGTGCCGCCCAGCGCCGATACGACGTCCCGGCCGCCGGCAGTTCGACCGGCTGACCTGTGCGGCGGTGCACCCACCCGGCATTGATGTCCTGCAACAGGATTCGCCAGGACACCCCGTCGACTGCCAGGTGGTGCACGATCAGCACCAGCTGGCCGACCGAGGTCACCCACAAGGCACTCAACATCATGCCCGCAGCCGGATTCAACCGGGACCGCGCCGCGAGCAACGCGTGGTCGGACAGCACCTCGACCGATTGCAGGCAATCGGTGGCGTCCAGCGCATCCGGGTCGGGCACGTGCATCGCCCAACCCCCGGTGCCGTCGTCGTCGACCCGCAAGCGCAGCATGGCATGTCGGTTCAACAAAAAACGCAGCAGCGCAACGACATCCGCTTCGGTGACGCCCGCCGGAGCCTGCAGCAACACCATCTGGTTGAACTGTGCCACCGGCGCGTCCAGAGCGTGTAGCCAGCGCATCATCGGTGTCAGCGCTACCTCGCCCACGACGTCGTCGTCGTCCGCGTGGGTTTCGTCGGCGATCGCGGCGACCTGGGCTACCCCGGCGACGGTCTGTTCGACGAAGATGTCGCGTGGCCGGCAGAGCACCCCGGCCGCGCGCACCCTCGACACGACCTGCATCGCCAGGATGCTGTCACCCCCCAGCTCGAAGAACGACTCGTCGACACCGACGCGCTGCAGCCCGAGGACTTCGGCGTAGACGACCGCCAGCACTTCCTCCACCGGGCTACCCGGGGCGCGGTAGGTGTCGGCGTCCTGGTAATCCGGCGCCGGAAGTGCCCGCGTGTCCAGCTTGCCGTTGACGGTGAGCGGCCACGCGTCCAGGAGGACCACCGCGGCCGGCACCATGTACGACGGCAGCCGCTCGGCCAATGCCGCACGCGCACCGGCGAGATCGGGCACTCCGGTGACGTAGGCGACCAGTCGCTTGTCGCCGGGCCGGTCTTCGCGGGCGATCACCACCGCCCTATCCACTCCGTCGAGGCCGGCGACCGCGGCCTGAACCTCCCCGAGTTCGATGCGGTAGCCGCGGATCTTGACCTGTTCGTCGGCGCGGCCGAGGTACTCGAGTTGGCCCTCGGCTGGACCGTTGTGGCACCACCGCACCAAGTCCCCGGTGCGGTACATGCGCGCGCCCGCCGCACCGAACGGGCAGGCGACGAATCGAGACGCCGTCAACCCGCCCCGGCGCCAATACCCCAGGCCGACACCCCTTCCCGCGATGTAGAGCTCGCCAACCACACCGGGCGGCACCGGGCGCAACCAGTTGTCCAGCACGAACAACGACGCCCCCGACACCGGTGAGCCGATGGGAGGCGAACCCGGCAGCCCCGCTTTCAGGGGTGCGCTCATCGAGGCATAGATGGTGGCCTCGGTCGGGCCGTAGGCGTTGATCATGATCCGCCCGGGCGCCCACTGTGCCACCACGTCGGGCGGACATGCCTCACCGGCGACCACCAATGCCGTCGATTCCAGCCCCGCGGCGGGCAGGACCCTGACTGCCGACGGGGTTTGGCTGAGCACGTCGACCTTCTCCGCGGCCAGCAGATCGTGGAAGTCTGTCGGCGAGGCGGCCACTTCCTCCGGGACGATGACCAGTCGGCCACCGCGCAGCAAGGTGCCCCAGATCTCCCACACCGACACGTCGAATGAATACGAATGCCACTGCGCCGCAGCGAACGCGAACGGCTCCGGGGACGCCTCGAAGTAACCTGAGTTGCCGAGCAGCTGCGTCACGTTATGGTGCGTGATCGCAATGCCTTTGGGCACACCGGTGGTGCCCGACGTGTAGATGAGGTAGGCGATGTGGTTCGGCGCCGGCACTGGCAGGGGTGTGCACGGCAGTTGCTGGATCTCGGGGTCGGTGACGTCGATCACCGGCAGCTCGTGCCCGTCCAGCAGGTGTGCGCGGTCGCTGGCCGTGACCGCCGCGACCGGGGCGGTGTCGGCGAGCATGAATGCGATCCGCGCCGGCGGCAGCGCCGGGTCGATCGGCAGGTATGCCGCACCGGTTTTGAGCACCGCCGTCATTGCCACGATCGCCTCGGCGCAGCGACAGAACAACAGCGCCACGCCGGTGCCGGGGCCGACGCCATGCTGGGTGAGCCTGCGCGCCAACCGGTTCGATGCCTCGTCGATTTCCCGGTAGGTCCAGGACCGCGGCCCGCAGGTGAGCGCCGTCGCATCCGGGGTGCGCGCGACCCGAGCCGCCCACGCCGCCGGGATCGACACCGCAGGGGGTGCGGGCTGGGTCAGCACGGCGCGGTTGCCCCAGCGGTCCAGTCGGGTCTGTTCGTCGGCGACAAGCAGGTCCACCGCGGACAATCGGCGTTTCGGGTGCGCGGTGAGTTCGGTCAGCAGCCCCTCCAGCCGGTCGCACAGCGTCTCGATGGTGGCGACGTCGAACACATCGGTGCGGAACTCGCACGTTCCGCCAATGCCGGCCGGTGCGCCCGCGTCGGTGAGACGTTCACCGAGCGAGAACATCAGATCCATTCGCGCGGTGTGGGTATCGACCGCTACGGGGGTGACCTCGAGGTCACCCAGCGTGAGTTCGGGCGCGACGTTGTTCTGCCAGGCCAGCATGACCTGAACCAAGGGATGGTGGGTCAGCGACCGTTCGGTGTCAAGGCGTTCGACGAGCAGCTCGAATGGCACGTCTTGATGCTCGTAGGCGGCCAGGCTGCGGTGGCGCACCTGCACGAGCAGATCGGCGAACGTCGGACACTGGGCCAAATCGACCCGCAACACCAGCGTGTTCACGAAAAAGCCGACCACACCGTCCAATTCCGGGGCGCCACGACCGGCGACCGGGAATCCCACCGCCACCTCGGGGTTACCGCTGAGCTTCGACAGCAGCACCGCCAGCGCCGACTGCATCACCATGAAACTGGTCACGCCGTGCGCGTGGGCGACCTCGCGTACCCGCCTTTGCAGACTTGCCGGCCAGGTGACCACCACCTTGTCGCCCTGGTGATCGGCGACCGGGGGGTACGGCCGGTCGGTGGGCAGCTCCAGACGCGACTGCAGTCCGGCGAGCGCGTTTTCCCAGTACCTCAACTGCGTCGCCATCCGACTACGACCGTCGTCCAGATCTCCCAACGTCTCCCGCTGCCACAGCGTGTAATCGATGTATTGCACCGGCAATTGCGGCCACGCCGGCGCCAGCCCAGCACACCGGCTCGCATACGCCGCACCCAACTCGGCGGCCAGCACGCCGACCGACCACCCGTCGGCGGCGATGTGATGCAGCGTCAGCAACAGCAGGTGTTCCCGCTCGTTGCTGCTGAAAAGCATTGCCCGCAAAGGCGTCTCGTGCGTCAGGTCGAAGCTGCGGCGCGCGGCATCACACAGGGCCTGCTGCACGCGGACCGCCGGCCAAGTGCCGGTGTGGACGACCCGCCAACCCAGGTCGACCTGCTCGGCGGGGACGACCTGCTGGCGGGGGATGCCGTCGACCGACGGGAACATGGTGCGCAGGCTTTCGTGCCGGGCCACCAGATCGGCCAGCGCCGCACCCAACGCCCGGATGTCGAGCTCGCCACGCAACCGCAACGCCACCGGCATGTTGTAAACCGCGGAGCGGCCGTGGAATTGGTCGATGATCCACAACCGGTTCTGCGCGAACGACAATGGGACGATTGCCGGGCGCTCGACGGCAACCAGCGAACCCGACCGATTCCCGCCCACCATGATCCGCGCGGCCAACTGCGCTATGGCCGGCGAGTCGAACAGTGTGCGCACCGCCAGGTTGGCATTTAGGGCGGCGTTGACCGCCGCGACGACTCGCATGGCCATCAGCGAATCACCGCCGAGGTCGAAGAAGGAGTCGTCCACGCCGACTCGCTCCACACCGAGCACGTGGGCGTAGATGCCCGTCAGGATCTCCTCGACCGGCGTTGTCGGGGCACGGTAGTCGCCCCTGTCCCGATGGCGCGGGGCGGGCAGGGCGTCGACGTCGAGTTTGCCGTTCACGGTCAGCGGCAACGCCTCCACCGACAGCAACGCGGCCGGCACCAGGTAGGACGGCAGCCGCTGCGCCAACTCGGTGCGCAGCACGGCCGGGTCGGCCGTCCCGGTCAGGTATCCGATCAACCGCCGGTCCCCCGGACGGTCCTCACGGACGACGACCGCCGCCTGCTGCACCCCGTCCAGCCCGGCCAGAACGCTTCGCACTTCACCCAATTCGACGCGGTAGCCGCGGATCTTCACCTGGTCATCCACGCGCCCGGCATAGTGCAGTTGTCCGTCAGGACGCCACGACACCAGATCACCGGTGCGGTACATACGTGTCGCGGACGTTCCCGGGCCGGCGAAGGGGCAGGCCACGAATCGCGATGCCGTCAAACCGGTGCGGCCCACATACCCGTAGGCGACGCCGTGGCCGGCTATGTACAACTCCCCCACCACACCGGGCGGCACCGGACGCAGCCACTCGTCGAGCACGAACAACGCCGCACCGGGCACCGGGGAGCCGATCGGTGGCGATTCGGGCCGCCCGGCGGTCAAGGGCGCGCTCGAGGTCGCATAAATGGTTGTCTCGGTGGGCCCGTAGGCGTTGATCATCACCCGCCCCGGCGCCCACCGATCCACCACGTCGGCCGGGCACGGTTCACCACCCAGCAGCAGCGCGGTTGATTCCAGGCCGGCGGTGGCCAACATGCCTGTCGCGGAAGGGGTTTGGGTGAGCACGTTCACCTGTTGGGAGACCAGCAGGCCGTGAAAGTCGGTCGGTGAGCCCGCCACCTCTTCGGGCACCACCACCAGTCGACCACCGTGCAGCAGGGCGCCCCAGATCTCCCACACCGAGAAATCGAAGGCGTACGAATGACATTGGGACCAGACCTGCTCCGCTGCCAGGCCTGCGATCGGGGACCGGATGAGTTGGGTCAGGTGGTGGTGACTGACGGCGACGCCCTTCGGGACACCGGTGGTGCCCGAGGTGTAGATGATGTAGGCGATGTCGTGCGGGTCCGGGGCTGACAGGGCGGTGCCGGTTTCGGGGTCGGCCCGGAGCGCTTCGTCGAGGTCGGTCACCGGCAACCGGTGTCGGTCCAACCGGTCAGCCAGATCGGCGGTGGTGACCGCGGCGATCGGTGCGGCGTCACCGATCATGAAACCCATTCGGCTACTGGGTGATTGGGGGTCCAGCGGCAGGTAGGACGCACCGGTCTTGAGGATGGCCAGCATCGCGATGACAGCCCGCGCCGACCGATGCAACAGCAACGCGACGCACGCCCCCGGTCCCGCTCCGCGCTGGGAGAGCAACCGGGCCAGGCGATCAGCGGCCCGGTCGACGTCGTAGTAGGACCACGAGGACGCCCCGTCGGTCAGCGCCACCGCAGACGGAGACTTCGCGACCTGCAGCTGCCAGGCCGCCGGAATCGATATCGCTGGGGGCGCCGCGCTGGTCAGCACCGCGCGATTGCCCCATTGCGCCAGTTGCGCGTACTCCTCGGTGCTCAGCACATCCAGGGCCGACAACCGTTGGCCGGGATGCGCTGTGACGGCTGCCAACACCGTCGCCAACCGCGCGATCAGCGTTGCGATCGTGGCGACGTCGTACACGTCGGTGCGGAATTCGGCCCGCACGCCGACGCCGGCGGGTTCGCCGCTATCCGTGGCACGCTCGACGAGGAACAACGCCAGATCCATGCGGGCGGTGTGGGTGTCGACCGGCACGGAGGTGATCTGCAGGTCACCGGCGGCCAGTCCAACGGTCGGATCGTTACTCTGCCAGGCCAGCATCACCTGGACCAGCGGATGGTGTGCCCGCGACCGAGGCGGATTGAGCCGATCGACCAGCGCCTCGAACGGCACATCCTGGTGCTCGTACGCGGCCAGGCTGCGCCGCCGCACCTGCGCGAGTAGCTCGGTGAAAGTCGGGTCACCGCTCAGGTCGACGCGCAGCACCAGTGTATTGACGAAGAAACCCACCAACGCCTCGAGCGCCGGGTCACCGCGACCCGCGATCGGGAAGCCCACCGCCACATCGTGACTCGCGCTGAGCCGAGACAACAGTGCGGCCAACGCCGCCTGGACCACCATGAAGCTGGTCGCGTTGTGCGCGCGGCCGAGGTCTCGAACCCGGCGTTGCAGTGAGGCCGGCCATTCCACGACGACCTGGTCACCGTGATGATCGGCGACCGGCGGATACGGCCGATCGGTCGGCAGCTCCAGGCGCTGCGGCAGCCCGGCCAATTCCGTCGCCCAATAGTCCACCTGAGCTGCCAGCGGGCTGTCCGGGTCGGTCAGGTCGCCGAGGTTCTCCCGTTGCCACAGCGTGTAATCGATGTACTGCACGGGCAATTCGGCCCAGTCCGGCGCCTGGCCCGCGCATCGGCTCAGGTATGCGGTGATGATGTCGCCGGCCAGCACGCCGATCGACCAACCGTCGCCGGCGATGTGGTGCACCACGACGACCAGCACGTGTTCCCGCTCAGAGAGCGCGAATAGCGTTGCGCGAATGGGTATCACCGCTGCCAGATCGAAACTGTAACGCGCCGTCTCCCCGATGGCCTGTTCCAGTTGGTCCGGTGCCCACCCAGCGGCGCAAACGATCTGCCAACCGAAGTCGGCGCGCGCTGCGGGTACGACCACCTGCCGGGGCACGCCGTCGACCGCGGCGAACACCGTACGCAGCGCCTCATGGCGCCGCACGGTGTCGATCAAGCCCGCACCCAGCGCGTCGGTGTCGAGGTGGCCGAGCAGTCGCAACGCGACGGCCCGGTTGTAGACCGGCGAGGCCCCCTGCAACTGGTCGATGAACCACAACCTGCTCTGCGCATACGACAACGGCACGATCGCCGGCCGCGGGACGGCCCGCAACGGCTTGAGCACACCGGAGTCACCGACGATCCGTGACGCCAGCTGGGAGATGGTCGGCGCATCGAAGAGCGCACCGACCCGCAGATCGGCGTTGCAGGCCGCATTGGCCGCGACGATCACCCGCATCGCCGACAGCGAGTCCCCACCCAAGTCGAAGAACGATTCGTCGATACCGACCCGCTCGGCACCGAGCACCTGGGTGAAGATGTCGGTCAGCAGCTGCACGATTTTCGCGGCTTCCTCGTCGGACCGCGGTGGTCCCCCGGTGTCGAGTTTGCCGTCAAGCGTTGTCATCTCGCCGCCAAGTTCCCGACGGCCCGCAACTCAGAAGCCCGTGCCCTGCGCCAACCTCTCGCGCAGGCTCTTGGGCCGGATGTCGGTCCAGTTCCGGTCGATGTAGTCCAGGCAAGCGGCTCGATCCGCTTCGCCGTACACCACCCGCCACCCAGCCGGAACATCGGCGAAGACCGGCCAAAGGCTGTGCTGCTCTTCGTCGTTGACCAACACGACAAAGCGACCACTGTCGTCGTCGAACGGATTGATACTCACTCGTTCTCCTAACCACCTAGCGATGGGTCAACGGCTAGACCAGCGAGCGCGGACCGTCTTGGTGTGCACGGACCAGCGTCGACAAGATAACACCGGCAACCTGTTCTTCGGGACTCCAAAACCCCGGTTGCCACATAGCTTGCGGCGCAGCGCTTGCCGTCGCTTCGCGGATTTCTTGCGGAATTCTTGCGCGTACCGGATCGGCATTCGATATCCAGAACCGGCCACTCGGGCGGATAATCGACACGCCGTCGACGATTGGAGCGCACCATGCCCGTCATGCCCAAGCCCTACCGATCTTTGCAACTGGCACTCGTAATCTTCGGCTCGGTAATGCTTCTCGTCTATCCCTTGGCCGTGGTCTGGCCGTCGGGTTGGGCCTGGCATCCCGGACCGCCCCACCACTCCGACTACTTCATGATGATCGTCGGGGTGTACGCGACCCTGGGCGTGTTCTTGATCAATGCGGCCCGCAGCCCGCAGCAGCACCTCAGCCTGATCTGGTTTGCGATCTGGTCCAGCGCTGTGCACGCGGCGATCATGGCGGTCGAGTCCTTCGGCGGCCACCATCGAATGGGACACCTATGGGGCGATGTCGCCGCGCTGCTTCTGGTGGCGGTCGTGTTGGCCGTGCTGGTACGGCTGTCCGACCTCAAACAGCCTGCCGCCGGCCACGTCAGCCGGTAGGCGTCACGACGCCGGTGACTCCTCCGGAGTCCAGGCTGGTGGTTGGCCCGGCCGCCCGGGAAACAGGAAGTCGACGAAAGCCGCGGCGGTGGGCTGTGGTTCGTGGTTGGCCAGCCCTGGTCGCTCGTTGGCTTCGATGAACGCGTACTCGTCGCCGGCGACGTCGGGTACCAGCAAGTCGATGCCGGTCACCGGGATGCCGATCGCCTCGGCGGCCGACACGGCCACCCGACACAGTTCCGGGTTCACCTGCGCGGTGACGTCGTGGATCGTCCCGCCCTGATGAAGGTTGGCGGTGTGGCGAACCCGCAATCGGATCCCTTCGGGAAGCACGTCGTCGAGCGACCAACCCGATTCGGCGACGGTGGCCTCGGTGAGGTCGTCGAGCGGGATGCGAGATTCGCCGCCGGTGGACGCCGAGCGCCGCCGGCTCTCGGCACCGATCAGATCCCGGATGGTGTGGTCGCCGGTGCCGATGACTTCCGGCGGCACCCGCAGCGCCGCGGCGACGACCCGGCCGTCGATCACCACCAGCCGAAGGTCGTTGCCCGGCACCCGCTGTTCGATCAGCACCTCCCGGTACTGTTCCCGCGCCCGCGCGAGGGCGGCGGCAAGCTCACCGGGCCCGCGTTCGGCGGTGATGCCCACGGTGATGCCCTTGCCCTGCTCGCCGCGGGTGGGTTTGACGACGACCTCCCCGACCTCGGTCAAGAACGCGTAGTCCGCGTCGTCGAAGGTGGCCAGCCGGGCACGCGGTACGGTGATGCCGACCTCGGAAACCAGCCGGCGGGTCAGCCGCTTGTCGTCGCACCGACACATCGCGACAGCCGACGTGAACTCCGACAGCGACTCCCTGGTGACGATACTGCGACCGCCGTGCGAGAGCCGGATCTCGCCGGTCTCGGCGTCCAGGACCTCCACCCAGATACCGCGGCGCAGAGCCTCGTCGGCGATGATCCTGGCATAGGGGTTGAGGTCGTCGACGGTCTCGGGCGACGGGGTGAACAGCGGTTCGTTGATCGCATTCTTGCGCTTGATCGCCAGCACCGGGACCCGCCGGAAACCCAGCTTCTCGTACAGGGCGGTGGCAGCGGCGTTGTCGTGCGCGACGGACAGATCCATGTAGGCACGGCCCTTGGCCCGGAAGTGCTCGGCCAGCGCCCGGGTCAGGGCCGCGCCCAGTCCGGGCAGCGCGGCGGCGGGATCCACCGCCAGACTCCACAGACTCGATCCGTGTTCGGGATCGGAGAACAGCACTTCGTGGTCGACTCCGGTGACGGTGCCCACCACCGCACCGTCCTCGTTGCGTACCGCCAGCAGATAGGTCAACGCCTCGACCCCTAGATGGTTCTGCCAGATCGTCTCGACCGGCGCGGGGACCATTCCGCACCGGACGCAGACGCGGTTCATCGCGTCGGCGTCGCCCACATCGCTCAGGGTGCGCACCGTGACATACGGAGGTGGAGTCGGCGGCTCCTCGTCGCTCAGTTCGGCGAAGCGCAGCCGGTAGGTGTGGCTGGGGTCGATGAACAGTTCAGCGGGAGCCTTGGCCACCACCACATGGGACTCGCGCGCATAGATGCAGATGTCGCGACGGCCGGGCGCCTCCCGACGCAGCGTTTCGGCCAATGTGTCGGCGTCGGCGAATGTCTGCCCGAAAATCAGTCGGCCCCAGCCTAATTCGAGTTCCACATCGTGCGACATCAGCTCTGCGAACTCCGGTGGTGCGGCATTGTGCAGAGCGAGGGTGATCGCCTCGGGGTTGTCCTCCGACGGGTCGAACTCGCTCATTCCGCGGTCCCGGTGACGCCGTGCTTCTGCAACCACATCTCCAGCAGGGCGATCTGCCAGAGTTCGTTGCCGCGCAACGGAGTCAACCTGCGGTTGGGATTGGCCAACAGAGCCTCGACGGCGTCGGCGCGAAACAGGCCGCGCTCCTTGGCAACCGGCGCGTACAGCGCGTCACGGACCATGTCCAGATAGGGCCCCTCCAGATGGGTCAGGGCCGGAACCGGGAAGTATCCCTTGGGGCGGTCGATGACCTCGGCGGGAATGACCCGGCGCGCAGCCTGTTTGAGGACACCTTTGCCTTCGTGCGCGATCTTCAACTCCGGCGGACAGGTCGCGGCGAGTTCCACCAATTCGTGGTCGAGGAAGGGCACCCGTCCTTCCAGACCCCAGGCCATGGTCATGTTGTCCACCCGCTTCACCGGGTCGTCCACCAGCATCACCGTCGTATCGAGACGCAACGCCCGGTCGATACCGGTCTCGGCATTGGCGCGCGCGAAATGTTCGCTGACGAATCGCTCGCTGGGATCGCCGGGCGCGATGTGCTCCGGTGCCACCAAACCCGCGAGACCGGTCACGTCCCGGTCGAAGAAGGCGCTGCGGTACGCCGCGACCGAACCTTGCAGGCTGCCGGCCTCCGGCGCGCCCATCGGCGGATACCAGTGATAGCCCGCGAACACCTCGTCGGCACCTTGGCCCGACTGCACGACCTTCACGTGCCGTGACACTTCCTGGCTGAGCAGATAGAAGGCGACACAGTCGTGGCTGACCATCGGCTCGCTCATCGCCCCGATCGCGTCGTCGAGCGCCGGCAGCATCCGGTCGGTCCCGATCCGGATCTGGTGATGATCGGTACCGAAGCGGTCCGCGATGATGTCGGAATACCGGAATTCGTCGCCCTCGACGCCGCCCACCGACTCGAAGCCGATGGAAAACGTCGCGAGCCCGTGCTGGCCCGCCTCGGCGAGCAGCCCGACGATCAGGCTGGAGTCCACACCACCGGAGAGCAGGCAGCCGACCGAGACGTCCGCGACGAGTCGGCGCTTGACCGCGGTACGCAGCGCCGCGAGGACGGCGTCTTCCCAGTCGTTCTCCGACCAGTCGGCGCGCTCGGCGTGGCGGGTGAAATCGGGCACCCAGTAGGTGGTGGCGACGCGCCGGCCGTCGGGTTCGATGGCCAGCAGCGAGCCCGGCGGGATCTTGCGCACCCCACGCAGGATCGTCAGCGGCGCCGGGACGACGGAGTGGAACGTCATGTAGTGGTGCAGCGCGACGTGGTCGATCCGGGTGTCCACGCCACCCCCGGCCAGTAACGCCGGAAGGGTCGAGGCGAACCGGATCCGGTGGCTGTCCTCGCTGAGGTACAGCGGTTTGATGCCGAGCCGATCGCGGCCGAGCAGCACCCGGCCGCTGTCCCGTTCGACGATGGCGAACGCGAACATGCCGTGCAGGTGGGAGACGAAGTCGTCACCCCAACGGTGGTACGCCTTGAGCAGCACCTCGGTGTCGCTGTGCGAGAAGAACCGGTAACCCTGGCCCTCCAGCTCGCGGCGCAGATCCTGGTAGTTGTAGATGCAGCCGTTCCAGACGATGGTCAGGCCCAGGTCGGCGTCGACCATGGGCTGGGCCCCGGCCTCGGTCAGGTCGATGATCTTGAGGCGACGATGACCCAGGGCCACCCGGCCTTGTGACCAGGCGCCCGCGGCGTCCGGACCGCGCGGTGACATCACGTCGGCCATCGCCGCGACCGCCGCCACGTCGGGCACCCGGCCGTCGAGTCGCACCTCCCCGGTGGCTCCACACACGTTTCGACCTTATCGGTCCAATTCGACGCGTGCAGAGCGGCCACGGCCGTTCAGCGGCGATGTACGGTTCGACGGTGCAGGTCGACGTGATGACCATTCCGCAGCCGTTGGCGCGGATCGGCGATGTGGCCCGACGCGCGCAGGCGGCCGGATTCAGCGGTCTGTTGTTCACCGAGACGGGCCGGACCGCCTATCTGAACGCCGCGGTGGCCGCGCAAACCGCGCCCGGCCTCGAACTGTCGACCGGGGTCGCGGTCGCGTTCCCCCGCAGCCCGTTCGTCACCGCCGCGACGGCATGGGAGCTGCAGGAGGCGACCGGCGGGAAGTTCCGGCTCGGTCTGGGCACCCAGGTGCGCACCCACGTCGTGCGGCGCTACGGGATGCCGTTCGATCGTCCCGGTCCCCGACTGCGGGACTACGTGCTCGCCGTCAAGGCCTGTTTCACCGCGTTCCGGACCGGGACCCTCGATCATCACGGCGAGTTCTACGACCTGGACTTCATCACCCCGCAGTGGTCCGCGGGTCCTATCGACGCACCCGATCCCAAAGTCGACGTGGCGGCGGTGAACCCGTGGATGCTGCGGATGGCGGGCGAGGTCGCCGATGGCGTGCATGTCCATCCGCTCGGCGAACCCGGGTATCTCGCGCGGCACGTGGTGCCCAATATCGCAGCCGGCGCGGCCAAGGCGCGGCGCACTCCGTCGGACGTCGCGGTGATCGTGCCGGTCATGACCATCGTCGGCGACACCGAAGAGGAACGCCGCAACGAGCGCGAACTGGTGCGCGCCAGCCTCGGCTTCTACGCGAGCACACCCAACTACGCCTTCATCCTGGACGAGGCCGGATTCGAGGACACCACCGCGCGGTTGCGGACGAAGCAAAAAGCCGGCGACCTCGCCGGGATGGCCGAGGAGATCACCGACGAGCACATCGCTGTCTTCGCCACCGAGTCGACGTGGGATGGTTTGGCCGACGCACTTCTTGGCAAGTACCAGGGAGTCGCCAGCCGGATCGTGCTGTACAACGCGCTGGGCGACCCCGAGCGTTTCGAGCGTTACGGGGAGATCGCCCAGCGCATAGCGGCTTTAAGTTGAGGACATGATCCTCGAGCGCACTCGAGAGGTAGCGATAATGCCTGCACCGTCAGCCGAGGTCTTCGACCGCTTGCGTCAGCTCGTCGCGATCGACGGCTTCACCGAACGCCCGACCAGAACCATCGACGAGGTCTTCACCGGCAAGCCGCTCACCACGATCCCGATCGGGACCGCGGCCGACGTCGAGGCGGCATTCACCAAAGCCCGTGCCGCACAAGCGGATTGGGCAAAGCGTCCGGTTTCCGAACGGATCGAGGTGGTTCGCCGCTACCGCGACCTGGTGATCGAGAACCGCGAGTTCCTGATGGACCTGCTGCAGGCCGAGGCGGGCAAGGCCCGCTGGGCGGCGCAGGAGGAGATCGTCGACCTGATGGCCAACGCCAACTACTACGTCCGGGTCAGCGCCGACCTGCTCAAACCCCGCAGGGTGCAGGCGCTGCTGCCGGCGATCGGCAAGGCCACAGTGGGTTACCAGCCCAAGGGCGTGGTCGGGGTGATCTCGCCGTGGAATTACCCGATGACGCTCACCGCCTCGGACTCGGTGCCCGCGCTGCTCGCCGGCAATGCGGTGGTGCTCAAGCCCGACAGTCAGACGCCGTACTGCGCGCTGGCCTGCGCGGAGCTGCTGTACCGAGCCGGTCTGCCTCGGGCGCTGTACGCGATCGTGCCCGGGCCGGGGTCGGTCGTGGGCACCGCTATCACCGAGAACTGCGACTATCTGATGTTCACCGGCTCGTCGGAAACCGGCAGCCACCTCGCCGAGCAGGCCGGTCGTCGGCTGATCGGGTTCTCCGCCGAGCTCGGCGGCAAGAACGCGATGATCGTGACGCGGGGCGCCAATCTGAGAAAGGCGACCAAGGCCGCCATCCGGGCGTGCTTCTCGAACGCTGGACAGCTGTGCATCTCCATCGAGCGGATCTATGTCGAAAAGGACATCGCCGACGAGTTCACCCGCAAGTTCGGTGAGGCGGTGCGCAACATGAAGCTGGGCACCTCCTATGACTTCTCCGTCGATATGGGCAGTTTGATCTCCGAGGATCAGCTCAAGGCCGTCTCCGGTCACGTGGACGATGCAACGGCCAAGGGCGCCAAGGTGATTGCCGGCGCGAAGGCCCGCCCGGACATCGGGCCGCTGTTCTACGAGCCGACCGTGCTCACCGATGTCACACCGGAAATGGATTGTGCGTGTGACGAGACGTTCGGTCCGCTGGTCTCGATCTACCCGGTGGCCGACGTGGACGAAGCCGTCGAAAAGGCCAACGACACCTCCTACGGTCTCAACGCCAGCGTGTGGGCCGCCTCGTCCGCAGAAGGCGAGGAGATCGCGGCCCGGTTGCGGTCCGGGACGGTGAACGTCAACGAGGGCTACGCGTTCGCGTGGGGCAGCCTCAGCGCCCCGATGGGTGGGATGGGCATTTCCGGCGTAGGCCGCCGGCACGCCGCCGAAGGACTGCTGAAATACACCGAGTCGCAGACGATCGCCACCGCGCGGGTGTTCAACCTCGATCCGCCGTTCGGGGTTCCCTCGACGCTGTGGCAGAAGGCGCTGCTGCCCATCGTGCGCACCGTGATGAAGCTGCCGGGCCGCACATAACAAGATCACCAAGATCTGCCACTTGCGCCCCACACGACACTAGAGTGCTCTAGGTGGGCAAGAGCACGTCAGGCAACGGCTACGGCCGCTGGCTGGCGATCGCGGTCTCGCTGGTCGTCGCCGGCGGGATGATCTACGCGCAGGACACCAAGCCGAAGACGCAGTGCTGCGCCGAGACACCGTCGGCTTCCGCTTCGGCAGCCGCACCCACCAGCCAACCCACCGCGCCACCGGCCGGAGCGCCGCACGTCGCCACCGCCGAGGAGGCTGCGATGCTGACCGGGAACGCACCCGTCGCCGCCCAGGACTTCCAGGTCGCGCTACCGGCTGGAGTGGCGCCGGAGCAGGGGCTGCAGATCAAAACCATCTGGGCGGCGCGCGCCATCGGCGTGCTGTTCCCCGAGATCACCACCATCGGCGGATACCGACAAGATGCGCTGCGGTGGCACCCGAGCGGCCTGGCGATCGACGTGATGATTCCTGACCACGGCAGCGAGGCGGGCATCGCGCTGGGCAACCAGATCGCCGGGCTGGCCCTGGCCAATGCCAAACGCTGGGGCATCGATCACGTGATCTGGCGGCAGAAGATCTACATGGGCATCCGGACCGGCAGCTGGACAGCTGACCTGGGCAACGAGACCGCGAATCACTACGACCACGTTCACATCGCCACCAATGGCGGTGGTTACCCGACCGGGCGCGAGACCTACTTCATCGGGTCGATGACGCCGACACCGCCGGACTGAGCGCACCGGCCGCGAGACGCGGATCGGGTTGCCGGGGTTACTGGCGGCGTGGGTGCCGTCGGATCACGCGACGTCAGCCCTAGGGCGTCCGGAGTGAAGCCTGGGCGTTCGGAGTGAAGCCTGGGCGTTCGGAGTGAAGCCTGGGCGTTCGGAGTGAAGCCTGGGCGTTCGGAGTGAAGCCTGGGCGGGAAATCGTCGGAAATTCCGCCCTGGTTACCCGCTCAACGCCCTGGTTTCACGCTCAACGCCCTGGTTACCCCCTCAACGCCAGGATTTCACGCTCAACGCCAGGGTTTCACGCTCAATGCCAGGGCTTCACGACCGCCTGCGGAGCCCGGCCAGCATTTACTTGCCGGATCCCCGTGTTTTCGTCGTAGGCTCCTCGATGTCAGGGTTCACATCGCAGATCAGGAGTCCCCCATGAAGGTGGATGCCAAAGAGCAAGAGGAAGAAGCCCGCCGGGTCCGCACCGACGCCCGCCGGTTGCGCGAGTTCGCCACGTTCGAGAAGTTCTCGGACAGCGAGCTGGAACGTCTGGTCGGCACGGCTCACCACACGGCGCAGTCCTCGCCGTGGCCGCTGATTCGCGAGCAAACCCCGTCGGACGCGTGCTTCATCCTGCTCAGCGGCGAGGCCGGTGTCTACGTGGGCCAAGACCGGGTCGCGGTGGTCGGACCGGGTGAGGTGATCGGCGAATCGGCGTTGCGCCGCGGCAAACTGCGTTCCGCGACGGTCACCACCATCGGGCCCGCCGAGGTGCTGCGCATCGAGCGCGACGACCTCGACCGGCTGCTCCGGGAGATTCCCGCGCTGCGGGAAACCATGGACGCGACGGCCGCCAAGCATGTGCAGGCCGAGCAGCCGCCGAAGCCGAAGCCGGAGCGCTCCAAGGTGAGCGCCTCGATCCCGACCGACTTGGTCGAGCGATTCGAGCAGGCCGCCGACGCTGCCGGAGTGAGCCACTCTTCCGCGCTGGAGGATGCACTCAGCCAGTGGGTGGAACGCAACAGCAAGACGTAGCTGACTTGTCCGTGAGATAGGGGTTCTGTCAACGGCTTTCGGACCCCCTATTCTCGCCCGGCCCTCAAGACTGGCGGGTGCACGGTCATTGGTCGACTCTGCCACCGAAGGCGCGTAGGGTTGGGCAGTGGCGGGCTGACCTGCGTACGGGCGCCAGGTACGCCGCCGGTCAAAGAGAGTTTGTCAGCTGGCGGTCGAGGCGGTAGCGCCGCCCCTCTGCATTTTGACGGTACCCGCCACATGTCGCGCGGCGATCTGCCGCAACACGACGCAGTTCGACCGCGTGGTTGCCGCACTGGGGCGTGCGTTCCCTGCATCACGTTGTCGACCGACTATGCACGAGGACTCGGCTCTCAGTCGCCGACACGAAATGGAAGCCGGCAGAACAGATATGGCAGTAGTTGGACGAACGAGTCCGATACCGATGAGCAATGCGGCAGCACCGACCGAGGCGCGCTGATGGTCACTCGATTGTCGCAGTCGGAGGTGGAGCAGCTACCTGACCACGATGCGACGATGCCGTCGGCCACCGTCTCGTTCCTGGTCATCGAGGCATCGACCGAGATGAGCCACGAGCGCTTGCACCGGCTGATGAGCAGGTCGCTGCAGCAGTTCGCGCGATTCCGCAGCCACCTGGTAGGCAAGCCGCTGGGCATGGGCCAGCCTGTCTGGGCCCAGATCGACGACTATGACCCCACACCGCAAATCCATCGCGTGTCTGTTGCCGCGCCCGGCGGACAGCCCGAATTGGCAGACCTGATTGCGCAATTGAGTAGTGCGGCAGATGACGGAACGGAAACTTTGTGGGACGCCTGGAGTATAGACGGGTTGGCCGGCGGACGATGGGCTCTGGCACTGAGGACGGCACCGATACTCAACGGCGGGGGTGGCAGCGCCGCTTCCGTGTGGTCGCAATTGGTACGTCCCGGGCGGCACGAACGCACGCGCGACGACCGGCCGACCGAGCGGAGCCTGGGTATCCCGGGGACCGGCGACCTCGTCATCGACACGATGAGCGAACTGCTCGGAAACTACGTGAAGACTCTATGGCTGATCGGAGAGACCGGTATCGGCGCGGTGCGGACAGTCCGCGAAAGGCTCTTCGGCACTGAACAATCCAGTCCGATGCAGAAAGCCGTGTCGTCGATGAGCGGACCCGTACCCGACAGTGTGTTCAATGCTCCGCTGACCGCGCGACGCGCAGTCGCCTTCGCCTCGATCCGACTCGCAGATCTGGAGACGGTCAGGCACGCGTTCGGGGGCACGGTCACCAATGTGTTCCTGGCGGCCTGCACTCTGTCACTGCGCGCCTGGCTGCAACGCCACGACACCGTTCCCGATAGTCCACTCGCGATTCGGATGCCGTTGACACTGCCCGGCATCGACGTCCTCCCCGGGAATTCGCCGGCAGTCAAGCGAATTCGCATCCCCGTGCAACTCGACGACCCCGTGCAGGTGCTGATCAACCTCCACACCGCGACCGACATCTTGAACGCTACTCAGGTCGTCGATATCGAAACCCCGGGGCTCTCGATCGATTTGGCAAAGATCGCCGCGCTGGTTCCGCCGGCCCTGGCTTGGGTGGGCAAGCGGATGTACACCGGGCTGGGCATGAGACGACGACAATCGTCCAGATGTCACGGAAGTATCTCTTATGTCCGTGGCCAACCGGCGCCGCGGTACTGCGCCGGAGCGGAAGTCGTTGGTATGCAAACCGTGCCACCGCTACGGCAAGACTGTGGACTGAATCTGACGTTGACCTCCCGCGGTGACGTCATGGATCTCAGCGTGTGCGTGTGCCCCGATAACGTGCCGGCGGTGGAAGACATCGCCAGCGGAATTGCCGCTTCTGTCGATCTATTGGTCACCGCTGCACAGAAATCCCCGCGCGGCCAGGGTCCTTCGGTCGTCACACAGATCAAGTGAACGCTGGCGGCAGTGTGCTGCACGATGACAAGATCAGAGCGGCGATGATATGGAAATGGGCTGGCAGGACGAAACCCACCAGCCCATACGCGACGGAACTATCCTAAACGGGTGTCACACCCGTGGCTTGAGGGCCCTTCGCGCCTTGGCCTACTTCGAACTGAACTCGCTGGTTTTCTTCGAGCGACCGGTAACCGCTGCCGCTGATTTCGGAGTAGTGAACGAATACGTCCGCTGCGCCGTCGTCAGGAGCGATGAAGCCGAAGCCTTTGTCGCTGTTAAACCATTTCACAGTTCCCTGTGTCATACTTTCAACTTCTCTCATTGGAATGGATGTACCAAAAACACCCTGAACAAGGATAGCACGGACCACGCGCCCCCAAGTGTCGGAGGTACGGTCAGCGACTGCAGCGACCAGCTCGGCGAGTTGTCGAAAATACCTGCCGCAATTGCACTTTGGCGCGCTTAGTGCGTCGTGCAACGAGGTGGCCGAATCCAGGGTGTATCGTTGCTGGTAGCTCTACGTAACCAACACTGGTCCTCGTCGAATCAACCGGGCTGATTATCTGTGGGTCAGCACGAATGGAGGATCGTGGTACATCATTTCAGCGGCTTTGGCAATACTGTTGCGGTGGTTGACTTTTCGTGAATGATGCCGCGCGCGGTCGCCGGCTGGCCAGTCCTGTCCGCTTGGTCCTGGGAGCCGTTTTGGGCGGACCCTTGGACGGGGCATGGTGGCCGCATACCGCCTCGATAGCCCGCGAGCTGCCGGAGCTCACCGGTGCGATCTCGCCGCGATTAGGCGAAGTGCTGGCTATCAGCATCAACTGGTCTTCGTTGGAGGGTTCGCCGGATCTCGACGCGCTGAACCACACCAGAACCGTCGGTCCCCGCCGGGTCGCCGGTCACCAACGCTTGATGACAGTCACCGGAGACAGAGCCGCGGCGAGCCTGCTCGTAGTGCCGTGCAGAACCTCCAGCGCTCTTGCGATCGCGCTGATGCGTCAGGCGGCGACCCTTCCCGTTCTGGCTGGCGAAGCGAATACTGTCGAATTCCGGACCGCGGATGAAATCGTGCACGCGGCGCGGCTGGAAAGCGCTCAGTGTGCTGAGCGGTTGAAGGTCGCCGAACGGCCACCGGTGGGAAATTTCGACTACAACGGTGACGCGTTGCAGGGGCAGTATGAAGCGTGAGGTAGGCGCCGAGCTCGAAGTAGAGATCACCGCGCCGACGACGCTGGAGTTCCAGATCGCCGTTGCGCCACAACCGAATTCGAGAGTGACGGAGCGGCTGTCGTTCCTGCTGGACGGAACCGAGGTCCATCCCGTCGAGATCAGTGGGATGCACGGCAATCGCATCCATAAGTTCGACTCGCCGCCTGGCTCGCTCAGTGTGTCCTACGCCGCGACGATCTGGGGTCGGACCGATCCCGCGCCGGTGACCGAAGCCGACCTGTCGATGTATCTGCGTCCCAGCCGTTACGCCGAGGCTGACAAGTTGTATGGTTTTGCCGCAACGGAATTCGGCAATTTCGCTGACTCGACGACCCTGCTGGAACGGGTTTCGTTGTGGGTCGGCACTCGACTGAACTACGTGCCGGGATCCAGCGATCCGATCGACGGAGCGGTGGAGACCCTGCTCGCAGGCGCCGGGGTATGCCGCGACTTCGCTCACCTCGCGGTGGCACTGCTGCGGGCGGTGAAGGTGCCTGCCCGTGTGGTCTCGGTGTATGCACCCGGGCTGTATCCGATGGATTTCCACGCCGTCGCCGAAGCGTATGTCGAAGGCCAATGGTGGGTTGTCGACGGAACCCTGTTGGCGCCAAGGCAATCGCTGGTGCGCATCGCCACCGGTCGAGATGCCGCCGACATCGCGTTCCTGGACAACCACAGAGGCGCAATCACACTGAACAGTGTGACGGTGACGGCGATCGTCGACGGTGACCTGCCGAACGACTCCATCGATCAGCTGGTATCGATCACCTGAGGCATTGCCGAGCCGGGCTACCCTGATTATCAAGATGACACAAATCAGTCGCTGGCTGGACGTCGTGTGTCGCGGCGTGGCCGTACCGGCTGTTGCGGCCGCGGCCGTCTGCGCGATGCCGCCCCCAACGGGTTTCGAACCCACGACAGGTTTGACGTACGTAGCGCTCGGCGACTCGGCGGCGGCCGCGCCGATGGTGCCCGATCCCGCCGGTCCGCCCGGGTGCTTCAAGTCGACCAACGACTACCCCGCGGTGTTGGCCCGCCAACTCGGCGCCACCACCTTCACCGACGTGACCTGCAGCGGCGCCACCACCGCCGACATCACCGAGCGGGCCCAACAGACCAGCGGCGGCGCCGTGCCCGCCCAGATCGACGCGGTAGCCCGCGACACCGAGTTGATTACGATCACGATCGGCGGCAACGACGTCGGTCTGGCAAGCAGCGCGTCGAAGTGCCGTCGCAGTTCACTTGCCGAGCCCCCGTGCTTCGACACCTTCGCCGGGGGCGGAACGGATCGGTTCAGTGCGGCGATTCGCGAGCAGGTTCCGTTGTGGGAAGCCATGATCGACGCCGTGCGGGCACGCGCTCCGCGGGCCAGGATCGTCCTGGTCGGGTACGGAATCTACATCCGGCCCGGCGGCTGCTTCGCCGAGCAACCCATCAACCCCGTTGACGCCGACTACTTTCAAGCCAAAGTCGGCGAGATCGACGACCAGCAGCGGACTTTGGCCGCCAGAAAGAACGTCGAGTTCTTCGATACGCGGCCGGTCTCGGTCGGCCACGACATGTGCGCCGCACCCGACGACAGATATTTCGAGGGCTTCGTGCTAGCTCATCTTGCCGCACCCCTGCATCCCAATGCGCTGGGCGCCGGCGCCGTGGGCGACGCGCTTGCCGACCGGATCGGGAAAGACCGCACCTGGTGACCAACGACGGGCCGACCCGGCAGCGACTGAAATCCACGATCCTAGCCCTGGCTGCGCACCGCGGTCCGGACAGCAGCATCTGCCCGTCCGATGCCGCCCGGACCGTCGGCGACGACAACTGGCGCGAGCTGATGGACGACGCTCGCGACGTGGCTCGGGAACTCGCCAGGTCCGGCGACGTGCAAATCACTCAGCGCGGCACCGCGCTGGATCCGGATGCCACCTGGCGCGGCCCCATCCGCATCAGGATCGTTCCGCGCTGACGACGTAACCTGGCCCGCATGGCCATCGAATCGGCAATGCTCGCACTCGGCACCCCCGCCCCGTCCTTCACGCTGCCCGACCCAGCGACTGGGGCGACGGTCAGCCTCGAGGACCTGACCGGCCCCGCGTTGGTCGTCACCTTCATCTGCAACCACTGCCCCTACGTCCAGCACGTCGCGGCCGGGCTGGCCGCGCTGGGTCGGGACCTGGCCGGGCAGGGTGTCGCGATGGTCGGCATCTCCAGCAACGACGTCGTCACGTATCCGCAGGACGGACCCGAACAGATGGTCACCGAGGCCCGCCGGCACGGCTGGACTTTCCCGTACCTCTACGACGAAACCCAGGACGTCGCCCGCGCCTTCTCCGCGGCCTGCACGCCGGATACCTTCGTCTTCGACGGTGAGCGCCGACTCGTGTACCGCGGCCAGCTCGACGACTCCCGGCCCCAGAACGACCGGCCGGTGACGGGTGCCGACGTGCGGGCGGCCGTCGACGCCGTTCTCGCCGGACGACCGGCGGACCCGAACCAACGGCCGTCGATCGGATGCGGCATCAAGTGGCGGTCCATATAGGGATCCACTCGCCAGCGGGGCAGAATTCACCGTGGAGCTGGTCGACGTCGACACCGGGAGGGGCACATTGAGCAAGAAGAACGACGAGCGCGACGTCGAGCAGGACGAACCGAAGGGCGGTCGACCCGGCCCGGCCGATCACGGTCGCGAGGGCGGCATGGCCACCCGCGAACAGGCCCCCGAACTCACCGAGCCCAGCGACGGGGACTGACACGAACTGGTCGAGCTGGGTTTGCACTGTGCGATCGCCGTCGGCTTCGGACGTCTGGCCGCGACCTGGGACGTGGCGGACAACCTGCCCGCGGAGTTCCAGGCCCGGGGTGAGACGCCCGTTGGACCGTGGGCCGGCGGCGGGGTGGTCGCGTCGGGGTGACAGCTCAGCCGTACACCCGGGCATAGATCTCCTCGATTTGTTGTCCGGTGGGGACGACCGGATTGTTGGCCGGCGAACCGGATGCCAGCGCTTGCTGAGCCATCAACGGAGTCACCGACTCCCATGCCTGACGGTCGATACCGTAGGAGCGCGGTGTGGGAACTTCCAGTTCGGCACACAACTCGGCCAGCGCCCGCACCAGAGCTTGAGCGGCCACCGCATCGGCGACGTGAGCGTCTGCCACTCCGTAGGCACGGGCGCAGTCGGCATACCGCGACTCGGCGCCGGTGACGGAGAACTCGGTGACCGCCGGGAACAGCATGGCGTTCGACAAGCCGTGGGCTACCTGGAAATGCGCGCCGATCGGGCGGCTCATGCCGTGCACCAGCGCGACGCTGGAGTTGGAGAAGGCCATCCCGGCTTGCGTGGCGGCCAGCATCATGGCCTCACGCGCCTGCGAATCGGAGCCGTCGCGGTAAACCCGGTTGAGGTTGCCGGAGATGAGCCGGATGGCCGACAGCGCAAGGCCGTCGCTGACGGGATTGGCCTTGCGACTCACGTACGCCTCGACCGCGTGGGTCAGCGCGTCGACACCGGTGTCGGCGGTCAGCCTCGGCGGCATCGACAGAGTCAGTTCGAAGTCGACGATCGCCGCGACCGGCAGGAACGACACACCGGGGCACAGCATCTTCTCGTGGGTGTCACTGTCGCTGATCACAGTGAATTGCGTTGCCTCCGAACCGCTTCCCGCGGTAGTCGGAATCGCGATGACGGGCAGCGCCGGGCCTGCGTAGCTGTTGGGCGCCTTGAAATTGCGCATAGGTCCGCCCTGATGTGCCAGCACTGCAAGGGCTTTCGCGGAGTCCATCGGGCTGCCGCCGCCGAAGCCGATGACACAGTCGGCGTTGTGGTCGCGCACTGCCCGTACCCCGTCCTCCAGGGAGGCGGTGGTGGGATCCGGGACGGTGCGGTCGAAGAGCGCGGCCGCTATGCCCGCCACACGCAGCAGGTCGAGCACTCGTTGCGCGGCACCGGTGTGGGTCAGGAACGAATCCGTCACCAGCAGAGGACGTTTCAGCTCCAGGCCGGTGAGCACGTCCGCGATCTCGTTGATCGACCCCGCCCCGATCCGTAGCTGCCGGGGAAACGCGATCAGTGCGGACAAGGTATAACCTCTCGATGCATTAGCGGTACCGCTCGGCCAGCGTCTCGGCCTGGCGGTCGGCCAGCGCCATCGCGGTGAGCATTGGGTTGGCCATCGGGCTGGACGGGAACAAACCGGTGTCGCACACGTAGATGCCGTCGAGTCCGTGCACCGCGCCCCAGGAGTCCGTGACGTACCGTCGCGGGTCCGCACCCATCGGGGTGGTCCCGAACACGTGGTTGGCCACCAGGCGAAAGTCGTTGGGCGACAGGCGCGCCGACCGGATCGCGGCTGCGGCTTCGGCTGCGCCGTAGCGGGGTTCGAGGCCGTGGATGCCGGGTACGACGGTGCGCGCACCCGCGGTTTGGAACATCTCGGCCAGTCGCGCCGCGCCTTCCTGGATGCGGCGCACGTCACCGGCACCGACGTCATAGCGCAGGCTGGTCGCGCCGCCCGGCCGGGCCCGCACCCGTCCGACCGAGTCCTGGCCGCTCACCCACACCGTCCAGGTGGCGACGTGTTCGTAGTCGGCCAGTGAGCGCACGAACTCCTCGCCGGTGCCCGGGTGCAGCATGCCCAGCACCGACGGAGTGGCCCAGATCGACTCGAGTTTGATGCCCTCCTCGAGGAATCCGGTGACGTGGTAACCCTGGGTCGCGCCGGTCCACGGTGCGACCTCCTCGTCGAACGCGCCCATCACGATCACACCGGGATGCATCCGCACGTTGCGCCCCACCGGGTCCGCGTCGTGACCGCTGCGCTGCAGGATCTGCGGGGACGCCAACGCACCGGCGGCCAGCACCGTGCATCGGGCGTTCACGCGCACCCGATGGGTGCGCCGGCCGGTGATCGGGTGGACGACCGCACCGCGCAGACCATGCACTCGATTGCCCTGTCGCAGCAGGCGATCCACCTGTACGCAGGTGTAGACGCGACCACCGGCCCGCAGCAGTTCGGGTATCCCGCGCCGGTCCATCGACTGCTTGGCCCCTGACGGGCATCCGGTGATGCACTGCCCGGAGCCGCGACAATCGTGCTCGTTGCGCCGCAACGGTTCGACCTGATAGCCGAGCGCTTCGGCTCCGGCACGGAACAGATCGTTGCGCCGGCCCTGCACCTGCGGTTGCACCGGACGCACTCCGAGGAACCCCTCCACGGCGTCGTAGTGACGCGCCATTTCTTCCGGTGTGATCCCGTCGACGCCGTGCTCGCCCGCCCACCTCTGAAACACGAAGTCCGGGGCCCTCATACAGATGCCCGAGTTGATCACCGACCCGCCACCCAGACACCGGGCCTGCAGGGTGGGTATCACCACGTTGCCCCGCGTAGTGCGCATCCCGCCGTCCCAGAACCAGCGGGCGAAGGTCTCCCCGGCCTCGACGCCCCGGTCGCGCTGACGCATGGCCGCGCCGGCTTCCAGCACGACGACGTCGAGTCCTTCGTCGGCGAGTCGATGCGCGAGCACAGTGCCCGCCGGCCCGGAACCGACCACGCAGACATCGCAGTCGAGCGCCAGCGCACGGTTGTAGTCTGAATATTCCTGCACGCGTGCGCGTTTGGCTGTGTCCGGGACGGGACGGCGTGCATCGAACTTTGTCTTCGCTTCGTTGAGCACATGCCGAGCTACACCGCCGGCCATTCCGACCACCGGGCCGGATGTGGGCCGGCGGTACGCGGAGAGCACTTCTTCGAACGCGCTCAGGAACCAGGCCACTTCGTCGTCTTCGAGGGTGACCGGCGGCAGCAGTTTGATCATGTTGAGGTTGAATCCCGGTATCTGGACCAGGATTCCGCGCCGGTGCAGGTCGATGTGCACCGCGGCGGCGAATGCGCCCGGATCGCCGATGCCCATCAAGGTCTGCTGCATGCGCAGTGCGAGGTTGGCCGATGTCTTGAACACCACGCCGATGATCAGACCCTGCCCGGTGACGCGGTCGATCACGTCGTACCGGGCGGCCAGATCCTGTAGGCCCCTGCGGAATTTGTCCGACAGGGCCTGGGCGCGGGTCGGCGCGTCGAGTTCTTCGAGCACGTCGAGGGTGGCCAGGCCGGCGGCCATCGCCAGGTTGTTCTCGGCGAACGTCGACAGGTAGATCGGGCCGGATTTGAAGGCGGCGTAGACGCGGTCGTAGATGTCCTGGGTCAGCAGCACCGCACTGACCGGCGCCTGGCCACCAGACAGCGCTTTGCTGACGGTCAGCATGTCCGGTTGAACCCCGGCGCCGTGGCAGCCGAACCAGGTACCGAGCCGTCCGAGTCCGGTCTGCACCTCGTCGATGACCAACGCCGTACCGTGTTGCGCGCAAAGCCGTTGCGCCTCTTGCAGATATTCGGCCGACACCACTTCGCACGTCATCCCCTGAACAGGCTCGACGACGAACGCCGCGACATCCCCGTAGGACAGTTCGCGGCGCAAGGCGTCGATGTCGTTGCGCGGCACCGGTGTGCAGGTCGGCATCAGCGGGTCGGCGGTGACCTTCATCTCGTCGAAACCGCACATCGAGATCGCGGCGTAGGTGCGTCCGTGAAATGCCCCGTCCAGGTACAGATAACGACGACGCCCGGTGGCCTGTCGGGTGAACCGGACGCAGATCTCGGTGGCCTCGGTGCCGGAGTTGGCGAACACCACCTTCTGGAATTGTGGGCCGGCCAGCGCGATCAGCCGCTCGGCCAGCAGGCCGCCGAGCACCGAGGCGTTGGCCACCGACAGGTTGGGCAGGTCCATGTCCAGGACGTCGCGCAACGCCGAACGGACCTTGGGGTGGTTGCGGCCGATGAAGTGCACTCCCCCACCGCTGAGCAGGTCGAGGTATCGGCGGTTGTCCTCGGTCCACAGATAGGCACCTTCGGCACGCGTGAAAACCGCATCCATTCCAGCCAATTCGAACATGTACAGCAGCTTGGGGTGGACGTGACGCCGCGACAGGTGCGTGCTGGAATGCAGGTGCTCCTCGACGAACTCGTGGAACGTCATGACCGATGATCCAGTGAGTAGCCGTACTCGTCGAAGACGAACTTCCAGTGCTCGCGCACCAGGTCGGCGAGTTCGTCGTCGACGCTGAGCCGATTGGTGCGGTACCCCTTGAGGCCGTTCAGATAGCCGCCGATCGTGGCGTCGTAACGATCGCCCTGCGGGATGTCGAGGTGCCGGTAGATGCCGTCGAGTACCTCGCGCGGATGCGCGCACAGGTCTGGGTAGGCCACCTCGATGTAGTTCTCGGGTGGGATCAGCGCGCGATCTTCGAAGAAGCGCTCGAACAACAGTTGCCCGACGACGACCACCTGCGTCGGCAGGTTCTCCACGAAGGACACCTCGGGCACCTGCAGGAAATTCTCCCAATCGGTCTGCTTGCGCATGTGGATGGTAGAAGCGGCGACGGTGAACGGATCACGGTGTATGTGAACGAATTTCGCGTCCGGGAAGACGTCGAGCAGCATCCGGACCCGGGCCATGTGGGCGCAGCTCTTGATGACCGGGCGCCGCCCACCGGAGTGCAGCCGGATCTTGCCGACGAACCAGCGCAGCGCCGCCTTCCACTCGTCGCGTTCGCTTTCGCGGGCCTGCAGGAAGTCGAAATACCGTTCGTAGCGGGGCAGCAGGTCGGGCAGCATGAACGCCAGGTAGGGCGACAGCCCGGTCAATTTGGCCAGTGCGATCTCGTCCTCGGCGGCTTCGTTCCAGCCTTGCGCGACATTGTCGTAGCCGCGGGTTTCGGCGAGCATTCCGGCGGTCAGCGGCGGGATCGTGCTGCCCGTGGTGATGAACGCGGTCGGGAACACCACCTGATAGACGGTGGGATAAGTGTTCTCGGGGTCGCGGCCCAGCAGGTTGTGCAGGTGCGTGGTGCCGCTGCGCCAGTGCCCGAGGATGAAGATCGGGGGCGGGTCGATCGGTGTCGAAGCGATGCGCCGGTCGTAGCGGCGGCGCTCGACCGTGCCGACTGCGGTGGCTACCCCGCTCCATCCGGTGATCCAGGCGACCCGGTGCAGATAGCGCGCGCTGACCCGAAACCGCGCACCGGCCAACAGCTCGAACCATTCAGGGATCTCGATGCCGGTGATGAGCTGATCGGTGTTGAAGAGACGCTCGAGTCGCTTGACCCGCGGGCCGCTACGCAACCGGGTAGGCCGGCCGGGCCGCCGCACTGGGACCGGTGGACGAGTCGCGGACGGCGGTAGGCCGATCCGTTGCTGCACCGCCGGGTCGGCCAGGTATGCGAGCGTGAAAAGCCAACGCAGCGCGGAGAATAACGCGCGCCGCGGGTAACGGCGTGCGCCTTCCCAGCCCTGTAGTCGCGCGATGCGCTCGTCCAGTGGCGCGGCGGAGAACACGGTTCCGCGGGCCGTGATGGCGGTGCCGACTTCGAATACCAGCAGCAATGCACGCAACTGGGCGCGTTTGGGTAATGGGAGCCGGGCCAACATCGTGTCGACGTAGGTGACCGCGCCCGCCGCGCCACCGCTCACCCCGATGGGTCCGCGCGCCGGGAAGAACGCCTCGGCGATCGAGTCGACGACGACGCATTCTCTGCTGGTCAGCACCTGCAAAGGGCCCCCCTTTTCGGCTGCATACGCCACTGTATCGCCGATCAACCAGCACGACGGTTCGAATGGAACCGCTACCGTTCGGTGCGTCTAGTGGCTCGCTGGTGTGCAACCGCCGCCGGTGACGCGGGCCGGCAGCACCGGGCGTCCGCCGGGCTGAGCGCTCTCCCACCGAGACCAGATGCCCTCCGAGTAAGGTCCGGGAACGCCGTTTCGCTCGTAAATTCCCTGGGGGTCATAGATATTCGTACTCGGCCACGGCCATGGGCACACCACTGACGTCGCCGCTCCCGACCAACGGGTGACCGCGGTGTAGACCAGTCCGTAGGTCATGAACGCAAGATTGACCCCGACGAGCATCACCACGAAGGAACCCAGCGCGGGCCGGGACGGGAAGACCTTGGCGCGCTGCGCCAGCTTTTCGGCGACGCTGCGTCCGGTGTCGTCGCGATAGATCATCAGCGCAGCCGGGATCATCAAGATATTGATCAGCGACGACTGCCAGAGCAGCGGGAACTGCCAGCGGGTGCCGAGGAAGATCGATCCGAACGGTATGACCTGGCTGAACGTGTATAGCCCAATGCGGACGCACAGCAGTTCCATCGCGAAGTCGTAGACGAACCCGAAGGCGAACACCAATCCCGACAGACTGAGCAGCGGATGCCGCGAGACGAAGGAATCCTGCGGACCGCGCGCCTGCAGTCGTCGCAACGCCCAGATCGCCGGGAAAAACGGTGGCACCACGAACATTGCGATGGCCGAGATGAAGAGCGGTTCGACGGTCGGAGACAGCGAGACCAGCGGCCAGTCCTCGGGCCAGTGCCACAGGTCGGGGTTGTAGACGGCAAAGGTTACCCAGTTCATCGGCGCGTCCTGCCACGCCAAGGTGGTGACTGCAATCGTCATCAACAGGTAAGGGTGTTTCGGGTGCCGGCGCCACAGGACGGCGACGAGAGCCACAATGGTGACCAACGCCAGGTAACTGAAGATCTCGATGGTCACGATCCAGTGGTTGTAACCGAACAACGGATCCGACAGCGGGTGCGGACCGCCCGTGTCCTGGGGATTGCGGATCCGCGGGGAGACGGCGCCATACCGGGCGTTGTGGATGATCAGCCCTAGGAGCACAACCCCGATCGCTCCCACCGCCCACAGCGGACGTTTGGTGGTCGCGGGGTCCGGTGTGCCTGGCTGATCGGTTTCGGTCTTATGACCTAACATTTGGTCAAACTAGCGCCGCCGTGCTCGCGGATCAATGCAGGCGGCACGCTGAGCTATGCCGGCGCGTTGAATTCGTGATTCGGGAATTCGTTTTCGGCTAATGGATCCGGGCCGAATCGGTTAGGCCCGTCCGTGCCCTTGGTGGCGCCCCAGATGACGAGTATGACGAAGCCGACCAGCGGCACGAAGCTGATCAGCACCCACCAGCCGGAGTTGTCGATATCGTGTAGGCGCCGAACGGTCACGGCCAGGCTGGGTATGAACGTGACGAGTTGGATCAGCAAGTTGACGAACTGGGTCTCGAGCTGCGCGTCGATGACCAGGCTGAGCAGGCCGAGAATGACGGTGAAAAGCGTCCAATACCAGAATTCGGAGCGGCGGGCTCGATCACTGAAATCGAAATATTTGGCGAACCCGGTCGAAATCGCTTGCCCGAAGCCCATTTCATCTCCCCACTTGGGAAACCCGCTTGTGGAAGCGAAAGAATATCAAGTTGGGTCAAAGCGGTCGACTATGTCCGTCAACCGACCTACGCTGAGCGGGTGCTCAGCATCACGGAGTCCACGACGACATCGCCAGGTATCTGCCGCATCTGCTCGGCTCATTGCGGAGTGTTGGTCACCGTCACCGACGGCAAACTGTCCAAGGTCACCGGGGATCCCGACAACCCGATGTTCAAGGGCTACACCTGCGCCAAGGGCCGGGCGCTGCCGGAGATCCACAACAATCCCGCGCGCCTGTTGCACAGCCAGAAACGACGGTCCGACGGGACCTATGCCGCTATCGACAGCGAGCACGCGATGGACGAGATCGCCGCGCGCCTGCAGCAGCTCATCGACGAACATGGACCGCGCTCGGTGGCCATGTATCTCGGAACCAACGGCTTGCCCTACCCGGCGAGTCCGTTGATGGCGAACGCCTTCATGCGCGGCATCGAGTCGCCGATGTTCTTCACCGCCAACACAATCGACCAACCGGGCAAACAGATCGCGCTGTCCGCGCACGGTCACTGGCTCGGCGGTGACGTCAACTTCAACGAAGCCGACAGCTGGATGCTGGTCGGGACCAATCCGGTCGTGTCCAAGTCGATCGGCATCCCGGGCCAGAATCCGGCCCAGCGGATCAAGGAAGCCGTCGGCCGCGGTATGAAGCTGATCGTCATCGACCCGCGCCGCTCGCAGACCGCTGCCCGCGCGGCGATCCACATCCAGCCGCGACCCGGTGAGGATGTCCCCATCCTGGCCGCCATCATCAATCGAATCATCGCCGAAAACCTCTGTGACACAGAGTTCTTGGCTGAACATGTCGACGGCTTCGACAAGTTGGCCGCGGCCGTCGCGGGGTTTACTCCCGAATACGTGGCCGAGCGCGCCGACGTCCCCGCCCAGCAACTGATCGACGCCGCGCACCTGTTCGCCAGCTACGGATCCCGCCGCGGCATGGTGAACTGCGGTACCGGTGCCAACTTCGGACTGCACGGCAACCTGCTCGAATATCTCGCGCTGTGCCTCACCACCATCTGCGGACGATGGCAACGCGCCGGCCAACCCGTGACGCGCCCAAACACGTTGATGCCCGCCTACACCGCCAAGGCGCAGGCGCTGCCGCCGTACCAGGGTTGGGGCTACGGCGAGCAACTGCGGGTGCGCGGACTGACCGACGCGGTGTGCGGCATGCCCACGGCGGCTCTGGCCGACGAGATCCTGATGCCCGGCGATGGGCAGGTGAGAGCTTTGATCTGCGTCGGCGGCAACCCGATGGCGGCGTGGCCCGACCAGCGCAAAACCCAGCGCGCGATGGAGAGTCTGGAGTTGCTGATCACGCTGGACACCGAGATGTCGCTCACCTCGCGGCTGGCGCACTACGTCATCGCACCCAAGATGCAGATGGAAACCCCGGCCATGACGCAGGGCAGCGAGCTGATCAAGTACTTCGCGAGTGGCACCGGGATTCCCGCCGCCTACGCGCAGTATGCGCCGCGGCTGGTCGATCCTCCGGCAGGATCGGATCTGGTCGAGGAATGGCAATTCTTTCTGGGGCTCGCCAAGCGTATGGACCTCACGCTGTTCTTCGTCAACTTCTTCGGCGGGGGCGGCGGCCGCTACATGGAGTCACCGCCGATCGTGCTGACGATGGACGGCAACACCGGGTTGACCACCGAGGAATTGTTCGCCGAGATGTGCGCGACGGCACGCGTCCCGCTCGACGAGGTGAAGAGCCACCCGCACGGCAAGATCTTCGACGTGGACGCGGTGGTCGCCGAACGGGATCCCGACTGCCTGGCGCGTCTGGACGTCGGCAACGACTACATGCTCGGCGAGTTGGCTGCGACGCTGGCCGAGGACTTCCGGTCGGCTCGCAGCGACGCGGCATTCCCGTTTCGGCTGATTCCGCGCCGGCACGGCAACTTCATGAACTCCTCCGGCACCAACCTGTCCACACTGAACCGCGGCAAGCCCTACAACCCGGCCTACATGCATCCCGAAAGCATCGCCGCCCTGGGCCTGCAAGCGGGCGCCGCGGTGACGATCACGTCGCCGCACGACCACATCCCAGCTGTGCTCGAAGCCGACCAGACCTTACGACCGGACGTCATCGCCATGCATCACGCTTTTGGCGGACTCACCGACGAGGACGCCGAGTTCCGTTGTCGCGGAAGCAATGTCGGGCGCCTGGTGCCGACTGACGTCGAGTACGACCCGATCACCGGATTGCCCCGGCAAGGCAATATCCCGGTGAACGTGAGCCCGCTCTAACCCGTTGGCACCTGGAAGACGTCGATCGATCGCACCGTCTTCAGCATGACCAGCGGGATGTGCCGGCTCGTCGATCGCTGATAGGACACGTACGGCGGGTAGAGGTGGCACATGTAGTCCCACACGTCGTGACGTTCGATCGCCTCGGGCTCGCGCCACGTCGCCTCGAACGCCTGGGTCGCGATCTGCACACCGATGGTTTCGCTGGCGACGACGTTGAGGTACCACTCCGGGTGTTTGTCCGCCCCACCCTTGGACCCGACAACCACGATCTCACCGCCGACGTTGCCGTAGATCAGCGGCTTGACGAAGGTCCTGCCCGACTTGCGGCCGGTGTACCTGATCAAGCAGTTGGTCGTCATCTCACGGCCGCCGAGGGCACTGAGATCGAGGATATGGCCTTGTGCGCCACCGGAATCGAGGTATGTCGCGAGGTGATGCTGCATCCAGTCAGTGCGCTCTGCGCGGATCGCAGCGGCGTCGGCATCGGCCATGATCACTTCCCTTCGCCGGTCGCTTGGCCTACGGGTTCGTCCGGTCGAGGATTTGACTAGATCGACGTCAGTCAAACACCGACCAAGAGGGTTCACCCTGGATGACCCGCACCAGGAATTCCAGAGCCTCCTCGGACTGTCTGTCGGAATCGTCCCCGTGGGCGAGGCGGCAGGATTGCGGGTCGATGGACACGATCCACACCCCCTCCAGGCCTGGCTCACGCTGGGAGATGGTCGGAGAGATCACATCGGCCGCGTACGCGAACGCTCCGGCTTCGGTCAGGCCGTCGCTGTAATCCAGGTAACTCTGGTCACGCAGCGTGACGACGTGGTAGTGCGGCATGGTGGCCAACTGATCGGAAAGCGTTTGCGGCCGGTTGTTTTCCGCACTCACAGCCTTGATCTAACACCGTTGGGCGCTCGGCTGCATCATGGGAAGCGCGCCCGAGCAATGGCGCGCAACCGTATTGCGTTCGGACTCAGATCGGTTCAGGGTTGATACAGTCCGCGCCGAAAGGGTTTCTGATGATGATGCGAATTCTCGGGGTTCCTGCCGTGTCGTTCGCCGTCGCCGCCCTGGTTTCGGTCAGCGCTCCGCCCGCGGCCGTAGCGGACACCTACTGTGGCAAGTCGAGCCGCGGGGCTTCGGTTTTCGCCGGCAACTCGGACACCTCGTGCGAATTCGCCATGAACACCGCCGAGACGTATCACGCGCATGGCAACGGCTCGAATCCGTTCGACGTGTACAGCCCGATCACCGGCCGCTCGTACTCGATGACGTGTACCGCCGCCGGGACGGTATGCCAGGGTGGCAACAACGCGCTGGTCTATCTGCGTTAGCACGACCCGTCCGGGTGACAGACGCGGATGGGCGAAGCTACCGCAGTCGTCCCCACCGCGCGAACCGCACCAGATACGGCACCAGCCGGGAAACCGGCACGCACCTCGGCCAGTCACCCGCGCGGAAATAGGCATCAGATCCGCCGTCGACGAAAATCACACTCCCACACAGGAAATCGGCCGCATCCGACAGCATGAAACATGCCCATTCGGCGAGTTGGGCGGGATCACCGAACCCGCCCACCGGGACGGGGAACGCTTGTACCGCTTTGGCCTGTTGCGGCGCCGCGAGCTGCTCTTGCAATAGCGGGGTCAGGATGGCCCCGGGTGCCAGCACGTTGAGCCTGATGCCGGCTCCGGCCCATTCCGGTCGCACCGCCTGCTGTCGAACCCATTGGGTGAGCGCCGTCTTCGACGCGGCGTAAACCATCGTCGGAGCACCCTTGCCGAGCCACCGCACCGAACGCACGGCCTTCTCAGTGTCGCGGGCCAATATTGACCGCACGGTTCGGCGCGGCACCGCTGGCGTGGTGGTGGTCGAATTGCTGCCGATCACAACCACTTTGGCGGGTGAGCCGCTGGCCAGCGCCGCTCGCCACTCGGTGAGCAGGTCCACGACGCCACAGAAGTTCACTTCGGCAATCTCGCGCAGCCTGCCGGGCGTCGGGCCGAGGCCGGCGGCCAGCACCGCGCCGTCGAGGGTGCCGTTGGCTGCGGTCAACACCGCCCGGGCGGCGTCTCTGCGGCCCTCGGACGTCGAAAGGTCGGCTACGACATCGGCGTTTCGGATATCGATGCCGATGACCGTGTGACCGCGCTCGCGCAGCAGTTGTGCGGCCGCATGGCCCATCCCTGATGCGGAGCCCGAGACCGCATAAGTTCCCATCTCGCGGACCTCAGGCGAGTACGGTCTCGGTCTCGCGCACCACGCAACGGGTGCCCGTATAAACCGTCGGCATGCATTTCATGCAGTGCACACAGGATCCCTGGACGGCCCGACCGCTCTGCAGACTGTTGATCAGACCCGGGTCGCGCAGCAGCGCCCGCCCCATCGCGACGAACTCGAAGCCCTCGTCGAGGGCGGATTCGACAGTGGCCAGCGCGTTGATGCCGCCGAGCAGGATCAACGGAATGTCCAGCGCTCGGCGGAATTGACGTGCCAGCGGCAGGAAGTAGGCCTCTTCGAAGGGATACTTGCGGAACAATCGGCGGCCGATGACGCGCAGGCCCAACCCGACCGCGGCGGGCTGTACGGCGATGAAATCCGCCATGGGCACGTCGCCGCGAAAGTAGTACATCGGGTTGAGCAGGGAGCTTCCCCCGGTCAGCTGCAGCGCGTCGAGATGCCCGTCAGCCTGCAGCAGCGCGGCGGTAGGCAGACTGTCGGTCAACCAGAACCCGTGCGGCACACCGTCGTCCATGTTGAACTTCGCTGTCACGGCTACCGAATCGCCGGTCACCGCGCGTACCCGCTCGGCGACCCGGCGCGCCAACTCGGCGCGCCGGTGCACGTCGCCGCCGAACTCGTCAGTGCGCTTGTTGAGGTTCGGGCTGAAGAACGACGACAACAGATAGCCGTGGCCCATATGGATCTCGACCGCGTCGAAACCGGCGTCGACGGCGTTGCGCGCCGCGGTACCGAACTCGTCGACGACAGCGGCGAGTTGCTGTCTGGTGGCGCCCTTCACCACTCCCATCGCAGGCGCGCTCAGGCGGGTGGTCGGCGCCAGGGAAGGGGTGCGATTGGAGCGCATGTTGGCAACCAAGCCCGCGTGGCCGATCTGTGCGCAGACCAGCGCACCCTCGGCGTGCACCGCGTCGGTGAGCCGCCGCAACTGCGGCACTGTTTCCTGGTTCAGCACGATGGTGTCGCGGTGTACCCGGCCGCCGGGTGAGATCGCACAGTAGGCGACAGTGGTCATCGCCGCTCCCCCGCGAGCGACCTCGGCATGGAACTCGATGAGCTCGTCGCTGACTTGACCGCGCGGCATGACACCCTCGAACGTGGCGGCCTTGATGAATCGGTTCTTCAACGTCAGCGGGCCCAGCCTGGCTGGGGTGAAGGGCGCGCCATGCGCTATTTTCGATGCCGTTGGCATCAAAATAGCATGCACGGCGGGTACCAGGAGGTCAACATGCATGTCGCGGTGACGGGCGGAACCGGTTACCTGGGCGCCCATACCGTACGGGCGTTGCTGCAAGCCGGCCACACCGTTCGGCTTCTGGTGACCATCGCCGAAGCCGGCGCCCCGGTGATCGGGCATTTGCGGGCGTTGGGAGAGCTGACGGTCATACCCGGGGACATCCGCGAACGCATCACGGTAGACCAGCTGCTCGACGGCGTGGAGGCGGTGATCCACGCGGCCGGGGTCGTCGGTACCGACAAGCGGCGCGAGGAGTTGATGTGGGCCGTCAACGCCTACGCCAGCGAAACCATCCTGAATCGGGCCGTCGCCCTCGAGCTCGACCCCGTGGTCCTGGTCAGCAGCTACAGCGCCCTGTTCCCGCCGCCGCCGGGACAGGTAATCGGTCCCGACACGCCGACCGCGCCCGGGCGCAGCCCCTATGCCCGCACGAAAGCCCACGCCGAGCGCGCCGCGCGGCAGTTGCAGAGCGACGGCGCACCGGTCGTCGTCACCTACCCCTCCAGCGTGGTGGGACCGGCGTTCTTCACCGCCGCCGGGGTCACCGAACGCGGCTGGGAACCGATCATTCGCGCCGGGGTGGCACCGCGCCTGCGCGGCGGCATGCAGATGGTCGACGTGCGTGACATCGCCGAGGTGCACGCCCGGCTGATGCGTCCCGGCCGCGGGCCCCACCGTTACATCTGCGGGGGCGAGCTGCTGACGTTCGACGAAATCATCGACGCGTTGGAGGAGGCCCGCGGATCCCGCATCCGGCGAGTTCCGGTCTCGCCGCGAGCCTTTCGGGGGGCCGGCCGGTTCGCGGACCTGATCGGAGGTGTGATTCCGCTCGGGGACGGCCTCAGTTACGAGGCCGCGCTGCTGCTGACCGCGGCCACACCGACCGACGACTCGAAAACGCTCGCCGATCTCGGCCTCAGCTGGCGCTCGCCGCGTGAGTCAATCATCGAGGCGTTCCGGCGGCGCGGCTTCGACACCGGCGATCAGTAGCTGCGCAATCCGGCGGCGCAGCGCGGCCGAATCGTCGCCGGCCGCCACCGTGGTCACGAAAAGCGCCGCACCCGCCGCCATCGTCAGCACAGCGCGGGCGTCGAGTTCCGCACGTTCCCGTTCGGCGGGTTCGGCGGCGTGCACATCCTCGACGAACAGCTCAACCGCCGGACCGCTGAAGTTCGCCCACAGCGCGCGTCGCAGCTCTTCGTCGTCGCGCAGCGCCAGCAGCAACCACGGCACCGCCGCGGCGACGTCGGAGCGACTGAACAAATCATGGCTACCCCGCACCACGTAGTCGATCCAGCCGCCGACATCGGTGCCCTCGAACGGCGCAAGGTCGGGTGTGACGCCCAGGATCGCGTCCAACACCAACGCCACCTTCGACGGCCACCTCCGGCTCAGACTGGCCCGACCGACACCGGCTCGCAGCGCCACCAGCCGCAGCGAGATGCCCTGCCAGCCGCTTTCGACCAACATCTCGCGGACAACGGCCAGGACCCGGTCGTCGATCGAGGCGTCACGAGGGCGGCCCGATCGAGGAGCACTGTCCTGGCTCATTGCACCATTCCAGCATCCGCATGCCGGCAGCGGTCATCGCGCCTCAACCGCCATGGCCCCGAAGAGACGAGACCCAACACTGAGGTATCGTTCACTCTCGTCTGTCGACGTGCCGAGGCAGGCTAGCGGGCTGTGGCGCAGTTTGGTAGCGCACTTGACTGGGGGTCAAGTGGTCGCAGGTTCAAATCCTGTCAGCCCGACCAGAGTCGAGGTTGCGCAGCAGCGTTGTTGAGTGCGGCGATGTCCTGGATGAGCAGGTCGTGATTGATCACCTGGCAGTAGAGCCGTCAGTGCGACCCTTGCAGGAAGTCAGACCGTGCCCGTCGGGCCCGACGCCGGTCGCTATCTAGCTTCATGAATGCGCTTTGCAGTGTTGCCACAGACCCCGCCCGGCCGGCGATATCAGAGGCTCAGCAAGACGCGAGACCCGTCTGGGCGCTTCACCGCAACTTCTAGCTCACCGCCGGTCGCCTCAACGTACTTGCGGAGTGTGTCGACCCGGCTGGTGCCCAGATTGCCGTGCTCCATTTGAGAAACGCGGTTCTGTCCGACACCGATTGCTGCCGCCAGGGAGGTCTGGGTGTAGCCGGCGTCTTCGCGCAGCTCGCGCAGACAGTACTGGGCAACCTCGCGATCCATCTCATCCTTGATTGCGTCGATGCGGGCACGGTTTCCCGGACGGCGACGTCGAAGATCATCAAGCGAGGTCATCGTTTCTTCCCCTTTCTTGTCTTCGGCTTGGCGGCTTTGGCCGCTTCAGCCTCCTTTATCAACTTCTGTTGGTGTTCGGTGAACAGTCGATCGGCGGTGGGGATGTTCGTCGCGTACCACTTCGTCCAATTTCCTGCCTTGTCTCCGGCGACCAGCATGATCGCCCGAGATTGGATGTCGAAGGCGAAGAGCACTCGTATCCCTCCCATTTCCGCACCATGGCACATTATCAGCTTTAACTGATATCAGCTAGAGATGATTCCCTTAGGCAGCGGGGGTCGCGCTGGGACCACCCAGGGACCACACGTCATGCGCGACGATGATGACGGCGATGCGGAATCGCAAGGTCAGAGACTGCTGAGGTCGCCAATGATGGACTGCGCCGCAGAAATCAGCACCAGAGCTTCGAATCCGGCCGCGATCGAGAACAACCCCACGTCAGCAGCGATCGGGTTGCCGATCGCGTTGATCAGGCCGACGGGATCGCCGGTCAGGGCTTGCGTGATCCCGTCGGCGAATAAACCGACGTTATATGCCGGTAAGGAGAGCAGCGCCGCCGTCGCGAAGTCGGCCGTGGGCAGCAGCACCGAATACCCGGTGGAAATGGCGCTGGCGACGGTGTTGACGGCATCGGCCGGTGCGGCCAGAATTCGCTCCACCACACCGAGCGACGGCTGCGGAAGCGCTTCCAGCGTGGCGACGAAATTGGCCGGTGTCAGGCTCGACGCGGTGACGCCGACCTCCCGCGCGAAGTCGCTGACTCCCTGCTGGGCGCCGGCCACCAGGGCGCCGGTTACCTCGACCGGATCAAGCGGCGGGAACAGCCCGAACGGGGTGTGCACGTTCGGAGGTCCCGTCGACCAACCCTGATGCGGACTGCCGTAGCCCAGGTTGACCAGCACCCGGACGTCCGGCTCGATCAAGCTCGTCAGCGCAGGACCCACGACCGGCACTGCGCGCAGCGGCTCCAGCAGGGGCAGCCGCGGATTGGGGATCATGTAGTAGTCGGTCGTGGTAGGCCCGACGGTGTCGGTCAACGGGATCGCCGTCGCGATCTGCGCGGGTGTGAGATCGGCGTAGGTGCCGTGCACGTAGTAGATGCCGGCTAGCGCGTTGAGGTCGGCAAGCAGGTTGATCGGATACTGCGGGAAGTCGGCGAATCCGTCGTATTCGATCGTGTAGATGTTCGTAGTGAAGCTGTTGGACGGTGTCGCCCCGTAAAACGTGAAACCCAAACTGGGCATGGACAGGCCAGGAAAACGGGCCAGCAGACCACCATTGGGATTCATCGGATTGCCCAGCAGCGTGAATACGATCGGCAGCGGACTCGGCGTGCCGCTGGGATTGAGCGCCATCATCTCCAGCGACGAGATAATCGAGCTCTGCGAAAACCCCAGCACCGCAACACTATTGCCCGCAGCAAGCTGCTGTTGGATCGCTCCGTCCAGGATTCTTACGCCTTCTGCCACCGACACGTTGGGGATCAGATCCCTGACGCCGGTGAGCGGATAGAACGCCTCGGGAGTGAACAACACCTGCGCGTTGGGCACGGTAAAGGCCGGAAAGTGCGGCGTGATGTATTTGGTCACAACGTCATTCAGGTAGCTGAACGACGGTATCGGGTTGCCGCTGCCGCCCATCACCAGCGTGACGTCGGTGGCCGCCGCGGCCGCGTTGCCCAGTTCGGCCTCTACATAGGCCCTCCCCGCCGCTGACAACGCCCGGGCGAATTCCTCCTGGAAGACGGCCGCCTGCCGCAGGACGGCCTGACCTTGCTGGCCATGTACGCCGAAGAACGCGGCGATGGCTTCCGACACTTCGTCGAGTGCGGCCGCCACCAGACCCGTGGTACGACCCGCGGCGCGTTCGACCACCGGCCCGATCTCCGCCAGGTCGGTGGCGGCGGCCGCCAACGTCTGCGGCACGGTGGTCACGTAGCTAATCGGGCATCCTCACACAAGTCGGTAGACCGCAGCCTAATTCGCCGCCGACGACCTGTCTCAGCTTTACCGGCGCTTCCCGCCGCGCTTCTCGCGCACCCGCACATTGATCCGGATCGGGCTGCCCTCGAACCCGAACGTCTCACGCAGCCGGCGCTCCAGGAACCGCCGGTAGCCGGCCTCCAGGAAGCCCGACGTGAAAAGTACGAACGTGGGTGGCCGTGCGGTGGCTTGGGTGGCGAACAGTATGCGCGGTTGCTTGCCGCCGCGCACCGGCGGCGGCGTGGCCGCAACGACTTCTTTGATCCAGCTGTTCAGCGGGCCGGTAGCAATTCTGGTGTCCCAGGACGCGAGCGCGGTCTCCATGGCCGGCACCAGCTTTTGCACCGCGCGGCCGGTCTTGGCGGAAATATTGACCCGCTGCGCCCAGCGCACCTGCACCAGCTCGCGGTCGATTTCGCGGTCAAGTAGATCCCGCCGGTCCTCGTCGACCAGGTCCCACTTGTTGTAGGCGAGCACCAGCGCCCGGCCGGCCTCGATCACCATCGACAACACCCGCAGATCCTGTTCGGTCAGCGGCTGCGACGCGTCGATCAGCACGATCACGACTTCGGCGGCGTCGATGGCCCCGTGGGTGCGCACCGAGGCGTAGAACTCGTGTCCGCTGGCCTGTCCGACCTTGCGGCGCAATCCGGCGGTGTCGACGAATTTCCAGATTTTGCCGCCGAGTTCGATCAGCGAGTCCACTGGGTCGACGGTGGTGCCCGCGACGTCGTGCACCACCGAGCGTTGATCACCGGCCAGCTTGTTGAGCAGGGAACTCTTGCCGACATTCGGTTTGCCCACCAGCGCGACCCGTCGCGGACCGCCGGTGCCCGCTTCCACTTCGGACACCTCGGGCAGCGCGGCTAGTACAGCGTCGAGCAGGTCGGCCACCCCGCGGCCATGCATCGCGCTGATCGCATGGGGTTCACCGAGCCCCAGCGACCACAGCTCGGCAGCGTCTGATTCGCCTCGATCGCTGTCAACCTTGTTGGCCGCCAGGAAGATTGGTTTGCCCGAGCGAACCAGGATGCGGGCGGCGGCTTCGTCGGCGGAGGTGGCGCCGACCGTGGCGTCGACCACCAGGATCACTGCGTCGGCGGTACGCATCGCCACCGACGCCTGTTCGGCGACCAGCTGCTGCAGGCCTTTGGCGTCGGGTTCCCATCCCCCGGTGTCCTGCACCACGAACCGCCGTCCGGTCCACAACGCGTCGTAGGACACCCGGTCCCGGGTGACGCCGGGCACGTCCTGAACGACCGCTTCGCGCCGGCCGATGATCCGGTTGACCAGTGTCGACTTGCCGACGTTGGGACGACCCACTACCGCCACGACGGGTGCCGGCCCGGCCTCGTCCAACTCGGACAGACCGAAATCGTCGACTTCCCAGTCACTTTCGTCCGCCCAGGTACCGTCCTCGGTCACCGCCGTGCCCCACTTCGCTGGATGACCAGTTCCCGCAGGTGGTCGATCACCTGCGCTTCGGTCATGTCACTGGTGTCGACGACGATCGCATCCGAAGCCGCGCGCAGCGGCGAGACCGCCCGCGTGGAGTCCAGATGGTCCCGGCGCTGCACGTCGGCCAGCACGGCCGGAAAGTCGTCGGCCAGACCCGCCTTGACGTTCTGGGCGTTGCGGCGCTCGGCGCGTGTCTCGGCAGAAGCGGTCAGAAAGATCTTGACCGCCGCATCGGGAAACACCACCGTGCCGATGTCGCGTCCCTCCACCACGATGGTCTCCGGACCTTCCGACATCTGCCGTTGCAACTCGACCAACCGGGTCCGCACAGCAGGCACCGCCGACACCGCGGACACCGCGCGGGTGACGTCGTCACCGCGAATCTGCACCGAAACATCCTCTCCGGCAAGCTCAAAACTGTTGGCGGACGGGTCGTATCCCACCGACAACTGCACCCCCGCGGCACATTCGGCGACTGCCTCAGCGTCGGAAGGATCGATACTCGCACGCAATACGGCCAAGGTCACTATCCGGTACATCGCACCGGTGTCGAGGAAGCGCGCATCCAGTTCGCGCGCCAATCCCCTTGCCACCGAAGACTTTCCCGTCCCCGCCGGCCCGTCGATCGCCACGACCCCGCTCACAAGCCGACCGCCTTGTACAGATTCCCGATCTCGTCGTGCCGCAACGCCCGCACCGAACCCGGACGCTGCTTACCCAGCGTCACCGCGCCGATGTCGGTGCGCACCAACGCCTCCACCGGAAACCCGACCGAGGCCAGCAGTCGGCGCACGATCCGGTTGCGGCCTTCGTGCAGCGTCACTCGTACCAACGTCTTGCCGGGTATCGAGTCGACGACCGCGAAATCGTCGACGCGCACCGGCCCGTCGTCCAGCTCGACGCCGGCGCGCAGCTGTTTGCCCAGGCCGCGGGGCACCGCGCCCGTCACCGTCGCGAGGTAGGTCTTGGGCACCTCGTGCGAGGGGTGCATCAACCGGTGCGCCAGTTCGCCGTCGTTGGTCAGCAGGATCAGTCCTTCGGTGTCCGCGTCCAGACGCCCCACGTGGAACAAGTTCTTGTTGCCCCGGACTTTCCGTTCGATCAGGTCGCCGATGCAGGGACGGCCGCGGTCGTCGGACATCGTCGAGTGCATTCCGCGCGGCTTGTTCAGCGCCAGATACACCAACGTTTCGTCGAGCACCACCCGCGCCCCGTCGACGCGGATCACCGATGCGTCCGGGTCGACCCGCGTGCCCAGTTCGGTCACCACCTGCCCGTCCACCTCGACGCGGCCGTCGAGAATCATCTTTTCCGCTGTCCGCCGTGACGCAATTCCGGCCTGGGACAACACTTTCTGCAAGCGGGTCCCCTGTGGTTCGTCGAATTCGACCATCAGTCGTGGTCCACGTCGAAGGTCAACGCCGGATCGGGCGCCTGGCTGCCACCGAGTTTGATGAAACGTGGCTCGCTGTCCAGGGATTCGGTGAGGTCGTCGATGGTGTCGACGTCGGGCAGCAGCGGCGCGATGTCCGGCAACTCTGTCAGGGACGTCAAACCCAAACGCTCCAGGAACAATTCGGTGGTGGCGAATGTGACCGCGCCGCTGTCCTCGTCGTTGCCGACCTCGGTGATCAACCCGCGGGCCAGCAACGTGCGCATCACGGCGTCCACATTGACACCACGCACCGCGCTGACCCGTGCGCGGGTCACCGGCTGGCGGTAGGCCACCACCGCCAGCGTCTCCAGCGCGGCCCGGGTCAGTTTGGTCCGCGCACCGTCGAGCAACAACTTCTCGACGTAGGGCGCGAACCGTGCCCGGGTGTAGAGTCGCCATCCCTCGCTGGTATTCCGCAGGTCAATGCCGCTGTCACGGGCGGCCAGCTCGTCGGCCATCTGCCCCAATTTCGTGGCGACCCGGTAAACCGGTTGCTCGGTAGCCGAAGCCAGCGCCTCGGCGGTAGCCGGAGTGTCCACCACCAGCAGCAGCGCCTCCAGCACCCGACCGAGTTCGTCGGGATCCAGCTCCGCGGCCTGCGCGATATCGGGGATGCCAGCGTCCAGATCGGGCGGCTGGTCAGTCATGGTCTCGCACTTCTAATAAGGATTCGCTGCTCGGTCGCTCCCCGGTCCACGAAACCTGGAGCACGCCAAGGGGCTCGGACTGGTCGAATGCTACCGCCCGGGACCGATACAGTTCGAGCAGCGCCAGGAAGCGCCCGACGATCTCGACCGGCACCGTGCAATCGGCGACCAGTTCGGAGAACGACGCCCACTGCCCGCTGCCCCGCCCTTCCAGCAGCGCCAGGATGTGGCGGGCCTGTTCGGGCACCGACACCGTCTGCACATGCAAGTGCCCGGTGGCCACCGTCGGAACCGGCCGGGGGGTGAACGCGATCGCCGCGATCTCGGCAAACCGGGCGGCGTCCACGCCCAGCATCACCTCCGGCAGCAGACCCTCGAAGCGCTCCTCCAGCGACACCGACCGCGGATAGCTGCGCAGCGCGGTAGCTTCCAGCTCGGCGAACATCTCGGCGACGTGCTTGAACGCGCGGTACTGCAGCAGCCGCGCGAACAGCAGGTCGCGCACTTCCAACAAAGCCAGGTCTTCCTCGTCGTCGACCTGTCCGGTGGGCAGCAGCCGGGCGGCCTTCAAATCCAGCAAAGTCGCGGCCACCACCAGGAACGCGGTGGTCTCCTCGAGGTCGAGCCGGGATCCGATCGCCTTGGTGTAGGCGATGAAATCGTCGGTGACCTGGTGCAGAGCCACCTCGGTGACGTCGAGCCGGTGCGCGAAGATGAGCTGCAACAGCAGGTCGAACGGCCCCTCGAAATTGGTCAGCCGGACCTGAAAACCGCTCTCGGGTGCGGCGTTCACACGCCGAATCGGTCGATGAACTCGCGCGCCAACGCCCGATACGCGACGGCGCCGCCGGACCGCGGAGCCCACGTGGTGATGGGTTCGCCGGCGACACTGGTCTCCGGGAAGCGCACGGTGCGGGTGATCACGGTGTCGAACACTAGATCACCGAACCGCTCCACGACGCGGGCCATCACCTCGCGGGAGTTCACGGTTCGCGGGTCGTATCGGGTGATCAGGATCCCGCTGATGTCCAGCTTCGGGTTGAGCCTGTCGCGCACCTTGTCCACGGTGTCGGTGAGCAGCGCCAACCCGCGCAGCGAGAAGAACTCGCACTCGGTCGGGATCACCACGCCCTCCGAGCACGCCAGCCCGTTGACCGTCAGCAGCCCCAGCGACGGCTGGCAGTCGATCAGCACGTAGTCGTATCGGTCCAGGACGGGGTACAACGCCCGCGCCAGCGTCTGCTCGCGCCCCACCTCGTTGACCAGCTGAATCTCCGCCGCGGACAGGTCGATGTTGCTGGGCACCAGATCGAGGTTCTTGACCCGGGTATTGATCAGCACGTTGTCGATCGACGTCCGCGGCTCGACCAGCAGGTTGTAGACGGTCTTGTCCAGCTCCCAGTGCGGCACACCCAGACCGGCGGACAGCGCGCCCTGCGGGTCCATGTCCACCAGCAGCACCCGTCGCCCGTACTCGGCCAACGCGGCACCCAGGTTGATCGTCGAGGTGGTCTTGCCGACGCCGCCCTTCTGGTTGCACATGGCGACGACCTTCGCCGGGCCGTGCGAGGAAAGCGGCTGAGGTTCGGGAATCGCCCGCGGCGGCCGGCCGGTGAGGCCGAGCTCCTGGCCGCTGGCGGGGTGGTCGGTCATGCCCGTGCGTGACTGGTGGTGACGGGCGTCTGCTTGGACATCGCAGGAAGTCTAACTGCTACTTCGGCCATGATCGGAGATCCCGGTCCGCGGGTTTCACGTCGTCGCGTCGGGTGCCTGCCTGTGCGTTCACCCAGCAAGACCGGGATTCCTCGGCTTAGGGTGTCGCTATGGATCTCAAGCGGCGAATTCCCCTACTGCGCTGGTCGGTCTGGCGGATGGCCACCGGGGTGCGCAATATCACCAAGACCGGTCAGATCGGCGACGGGCGCGAGGCGGCGGCAGTCGACTACGCGCTGAACAAATCCCGCGCGGGTGACATCGACGACGTGCTGGCCGCCATCGACAAGTTCGCCTACGAGAAGTCGATGTTGATGAACGTCGGGGACGAGAAAGGGGCGTTGCTGGACGCGGCGGTGCGGCGCGCGAACCCGGCGGTGGCCCTGGAGTTGGGCACCTATGTGGGTTACGGCGCGCTGCGCATCGCGCGGGCTGCTCCCGAGGCAAGGGTGTATTCGGTCGAGCTCGCCGAAGCCAATGCCGCGAACGCCCGCCGGGTCTGGGCGCACGCCGGCGTGGCCGATCGGGTGACGTGTGTGGTCGGCACGATCGGTGACGGTGGGCGCACTCTTGATGTGCTGGCTGCAGATCATGGATTCGCTTCTGGCGTATTGGATTTCCTGTTCCTCGATCACGACAAAGAGGCTTATCTGGCTGACCTGCACAGCATCCTGGATCGGGGTTGGCTGCATCCGGGCTCGATCGCTGTGGCCGACAACGTGCGGATACCGGGAGCGCCGAAGTACCGCGCGTACATGCGGGAACAGCAGGGCAAGACGTGGAACACCACGGAACATCAGACGCATTTGGAGTATCAGTCGATGATGGCCGACCTGGTGCTGGAGTCGGAGTACCTGGGCTGAGTTCCCCTCGCAGGCTGGGGTGAGTTCCCCTCGCGAGCAGACGCG